>NZ_JBEXEV010000010.1:0-188427 GCF_040606435.1 Micromonospora sp. NPDC005413 | reverse complement strand
CTCGCGCCGCGCCGCCTCGCGCCGCGCCGCGCCGCCTCGCGCCGCCTCGCGCCGCCTCGCGCCGCGCCGCGCCGCGCCGCGCCGCGCCGCCCGCGCCCCATTCGCCGCGTCGATCTAGGGCAGATCGTCGTGAGTTGATCTCCTCGAACAGCGATTTGCCCTAGATCGACGAGGGTAGGGGGCTCGCCCCGGCACGCCGTGGAGGGCTTTGCGCCGAGGGTGGCGGCGGGGCGGGGCGGGGGCGGCGCGGCACAGGGTGGGGCCGGCGGGGTGCCCGTTGGCGGAGGGCGATTGCCTGGCTTGGTTGTGCCGCATTTCACCTGTTCGGGCGGCGGTGTGAAAACCACGTCAAGAAAAGGTTCGTCCCCGTCATGGCCGCGTTATGACCCATGCCGTCAGGCGGTTGGTGGGGCTTTGATTGCCCGGCGCGACCGGAAGGCGGTCGCGACGAACCTTTCCGGTCTGAGGAGTCAGCGTGTCTGACGTGGTGTTCGTGGTCCTGACGGTGGCGCTGTTCGCAGTGCTCGCCCTGGTGGTCCGGGCGGTGGAGAAGCTGTGAACGCGGTCAATGCCGTCGGTCTGGTGCTCGCGATCGTCCTGGGCGCGTTCCTGGTGTTCGCCCTGTTGTTTCCGGAGCGCTTCTGATGACCATGACAACAGCGGGCGTCATCTTCGTGCTGACGCTGGTGGCGGCCATCGTGGCCGTCCACAAGCCGTTCGGCGACTACATGTTCCGGGCGGTCTCCGGCACGAGGCAGTCGCGGGTCGAGCGGGGAATCTTCCGTCTGATCGGGGTCAACCCGGCAGCCGAGCAGACCTGGGGCGTGTACGCCCGCAGCGTGCTGGCGTTCTCCGCGATCTCGCTCCTCTTCCTGTACCTGTTCCAGCGGGTGCAGAACCACCTGTGGCTGTCCCTGGGGTTCGACCCGGTGGTGCCGCACGGCGCGTGGAACACGGCCGTGTCGTTCGTGACCAACACCAACTGGCAGTCGTACTCGGGTGAGTCGACGATGGGTCACCTGGTGCAGATGGCCGGTCTGGCGGTGCAGAACTTCGTGTCGGCTGCGGTCGGCATCGCGGTGGCGGTGGCGCTGGTACGCGGGTTCGCCCGCAGCCGCACCGGGCAGCTCGGCAATTTCTGGGTCGACCTGACCCGGATCACGCTGCGGATCCTGCTGCCGATCGCCGTGCTCGGCGCCATCGCGCTGATGATCGGCGGGGCGGTGCAGAACCTGTCCGGCGGCACCGACGTGACCGCGCTGACCGGCGGCACCCAGACCATCACCGGTGGTCCGGTCGCCAGCCAGGAAGTGATCAAGGAGCTGGGCACCAACGGTGGCGGCTTCTACAACGTCAACAGCGCGCACCCGTTCGAGAACCCCACCACCTGGACGAACTGGCTGGAGATCTTCCTGATCCTGCTGATCCCGTTCAGCCTGCCCCGGGTCTTCGGTCGGATGGTCGGGCAGAACCGCCAGGGCTACGCCATCGCGGCGGTGATGGGCATCCTCGCGTTCGCCAGCGTCGCCATCACCAACATCTTCGAGCTGACCGGCCACGGCACGGTGCCGCAGGCGGTCGGCGCGGCGATGGAGGGCAAGGAGGTGCGGTTCGACGTGTCGAACTCGGCCACCTTCGCCGCCGCCACCACGTTGACCTCGACCGGTGCGGTGAACTCGTTCCACGACTCGTTCACCTCGCTCGGCGGCATGATGACCATGGTCAACATGATGCTCGGTGAGGTCGCGCCGGGCGGCACCGGTTCCGGGCTGTACGGCCTGCTCATCCTCGCGCTGATCACGGTCTTCGTGGCTGGCCTGATGGTGGGCCGCACCCCGGAGTACCTGGGCAAGAAGATCGGCTCGCGGGAGATCAAGTTCGCCTCGCTGTACTTCCTGATCACGCCGATCCTGGTGCTGTCCGGTACGGCGGCCGCGTTCGCCACCGGCAACAACTCCACCGCGCTCAACGTCGGCCCGCACGGCCTCTCCGAGGTGCTCTACGCGTTCACCTCGGCCAGCAACAACAACGGCTCCGCCTTCGGCGGCATCACGGTCAACACCACCTGGTGGGACACCGCGCTCGGGTTGTGCATGCTGCTGGGCCGGTTCCTGCCGCTCATCTTCGTGCTCGCGTTGGCCGGCTCGCTGGCCCGCCAGGCACCCACCCCCGCGTCCGAGGGCACCCTGCCGACCCACCGACCGCTGTTCATCGGCATGGTCGTCGGCGTCACCGTGGTCCTCGTCGCGCTGACCTTCCTGCCCGCGCTCGCGCTCGGCCCGCTGGCAGAAGGGCTCTGACCATCATGAGGAACGAGGACATGTCCGTGACATCCGGGCAACTCGCCACCGGAGCCGACCAGGGCAACCGGGTCGGCGGGGGCCTGCTCGACCCCAAGCAGTTGATCCGGTCCCTTCCGGACGCTGCGCGAAAGCTCAACCCGACCACACTGTGGCGCAACCCGGTGATGCTGATCGTGGAGGTCGGCGCGGCCTTCACCACCGTCCTGGCGGTGACCGACCCGTCGGTGTTCGCCTGGGCGATCACCATCTGGCTCTGGCTGACCGTGCTCTTCGCCAACCTGGCCGAGGCGGTCGCCGAGGGCCGGGGCAAGGCCCAGGCCGCGACGCTGCGGCAGGCGAAGAAGGACACCATCGCCACCCGGTTGATCGACTGGAAGTCGGGCGCACGGGCCAACACCTACCGGGATGAGGCGGTGCCCGCGTCGGAGCTGCGTCAGGGCGACGTCGTGCTCGTCGAGGCGGGCGGCACGATCCCCGGTGACGGTGACATCGTCGAGGGCATCGCCAGCGTCGACGAGTCGGCCATCACCGGCGAGTCGGCCCCGGTCATCCGGGAGTCCGGTGGCGACCGCAGCGCGGTCACCGGAGGCACCAAGGTGCTCTCCGACCAGATCATCGTGAAGATCACCCAGAAGCCGGGGGAGAGCTTCATCGACCGGATGATCGCCCTGGTCGAGGGGGCCAACCGGCAGAAGACGCCGAACGAGATCGCGTTGAACATCCTGCTCGCCGCGCTCACGATCATCTTCCTGCTGGCCGTGGTCACCCTCCAACCGCTGGCCATCTTCTCCAAGGCGTACCAGGCGGCCGCACCGGACAGCGGCGCGATCACCGACTCCGGTGTCACCGGGGTGGTGCTGATCTCGCTGCTCGTCTGCCTGATCCCCACGACCATCGGCGCGCTGCTCTCCGCCATCGGTATCGCCGGCATGGACCGGCTGGTGCAGCGCAACGTGCTCGCCATGAGCGGCCGGGCCGTCGAGGCGGCCGGCGACGTCAACACACTGCTGCTGGACAAGACCGGCACCATCACGCTGGGCAACCGGCAGGCCGCCGAGTTCGTACCCGTCGAAGGGGTGAACGCCGCGGCCCTGGCCGACGCCGCGCAACTGTCCAGCCTGGCCGATGAGACCCCCGAGGGTCGCTCGGTGGTGGTGTTGGCGAAGAACGAGTTCGGGTTGCGGGAGCGCGAGCCCGGCGTGATGCCGCACGCCACCTTCGTACCGTTCACGGCGCAGACGCGGATGAGCGGCGTCGACCTGACGCCGGACGCCAGCATGGACGGCGGGGCGGTGGGCACGGCCCGCCGGGTCCGTAAGGGCGCGGCCGCGGCGGTGATGAAGTGGGTCCGCGAGAACGGCGGGCATCCGACCGAGCAGGTCGGTGAGATCGTGGACGCCATCAGTGGCACCGGCGGCACCCCGCTGGTCGTCGCCGAGCACGTCGACGGAGAGCCCGCCCGCGCGCTGGGCGTCATCCACCTCAAGGACGTCGTCAAGTCCGGCATGCGGGAGCGGTTCGACGAGATGCGCCGGATGGGCATCCGGACCGTGATGATCACCGGTGACAACCCGCGTACCGCGAAGGCCATCGCGGACGAGGCCGGGGTGGACGACTTCCTTGCCGAGGCGACACCGGAGGACAAGCTCGCGCTGATCAAGCGGGAGCAGGAGGGTGGCCGGCTGGTCGCGATGACCGGCGACGGCACCAACGACGCGCCGGCGCTCGCTCAGGCCGACGTCGGGGTCGCGATGAACACCGGTACGTCGGCAGCCAAGGAGGCCGGCAACATGGTCGACCTCGACTCCGACCCGACCAAACTGATCGAGATCGTGGAGATCGGCAAGCAGTTGCTGATCACCCGTGGCGCGCTGACCACCTTCAGCATCGCCAACGACATCGCGAAGTATTTCGCGATCATCCCGGCCATGTTCGCCGGCCTCTACCCGAGCCTGGACGCGCTGAACATCATGCGGCTGTCCAGCCCGGAGTCGGCGATCCTGTCCGCGGTCATCTTCAACGCCCTGGTGATCATCGCGCTGATCCCGCTCGCCCTGCGCGGTGTGCGGTACCGGCCGGCCGCCGCGTCGAAGCTGCTCAGCCGCAACCTCCTGGTGTACGGGCTGGGCGGCATCATCGTGCCGTTCATCGGGATCAAGCTCATCGACCTGCTCATCCAGTTCATCCCGGGGATTTCGTGATGCGCCTACCCACCTGGATCGCCCAACACCTCGCCGCCCTGCGTGCCGTGCTCGTCTTCACGGTGCTGCTCGGGCTGGTCTACCCACTGGCCCTGGTCGCGGTCGGCCAGCTACCCGGCCTCAGCCACAAGACCGACGGCTCGCTGATCGAGTCGGGTGGGACGACGATCGGCAGCTCTCTGATCGGCCAGTCCTTCACCGACGCCGACGGCAACCCCGTCCCGCGCTACTTCCAGTCCCGCCCGTCCGCTGCTGGCGACGGCTACGACCCAACCTCCACCTCGGCCAGCAACCTGGGCCCGGAGAGCGTGGTCGACACCATCGCCACCGACCCGGAGGAGTCCAGCGAGAGCCTGCTCACCCAGGTGTGCGGGCGGAGCAAGTCCGTCGGCGAGCTCAACGGCGTCGACGGCCGGCGCCCCTTCTGCACCGACGACGGGGTGGGTGCCGTGCTCGCGGTCTTCCGCGCCGACGGTCTGACCGGCCCGGTCACCCGGGTGGTCAGCGTCAACCAGGCCGCCCCGGCCACCCCGTTCGTGTCCTCCTACGAGGGGGTGCCGGTGGAGTTGGCCCAGCCCGGCGAGGACTACGTGGCCGCCGGCGGGGTGGTCACCCCGATCCGCGGCAACGCGCCCGCCGACCCGGCCGTGCCCGCCGACGCGGTCACCGCCAGCGCCAGCGGCCTCGACCCGCAGATCAGCCCGGCGTACGCCGAGTTGCAGGTCAACCGGATCGCGCGGGAACGCGGCGCGGACCCGGCGGCGGTCCGCAAGCTGGTCAAGGAGCACACCGACGGACGAGGGCTCGGCTTCATGGGCGAGCCGGGAGTCAACGTGCTGGAGCTGAACATCGCCCTCGACAAGCAGTTCCCGGCGCGCTGAGCAGGCATTGAGCACGACACCGGGCGAGGCCGTTCCACGAGGGCGGCCTCGCCCGGTTCCCGCACCGGCGACCCTGACCAGGAAGGATGGTTTGCGTGCCACGCGGAGAACTGCGCATCTATCTCGGGGCCGCCCCCGGCGTCGGAAAGACGTACGCCATGTTGGAGGAGGCCCAGCGGCGTGCCGCGCGCGGCACCGACGTGGTGATCGGCTTCGTGGAGACCCACGGCCGCCAGCACACCGCCGACATGCTCGGCGACCTGGAGCAGGTCCCGCGTCGCACGATGACCTACCGCGGCGCCGAGTTCACCGAGATGGACCTGGACGCGGTGCTGGCCCGCCGGCCGGAGATCGCGGTGGTCGACGAGTTGGCGCACAGCAACGTGCCCGGTTCCCGGCACGACAAGCGTTGGCAGGACATCCAGGAGCTGCTCGACGCGGGAATCGACGTGCTGTCCACGGTAAACGTGCAGCACCTGGAGTCGGTCAACGACGTCGTCGCGCAAATCACCGGCACCACCCAGCGGGAGACGGTGCCGGACGAGATCGTCCGCGCCGCCGAGCAGGTCGAGCTGGTCGACATGACACCCGAGGCGCTGCGCCGACGGATGGCGCACGGCAACATCTACCGCCCCGACAAGATCGATGCCGCGTTGGGCAACTACTTCCGGGTCGGCAACCTCACCGCCCTGCGTGAGCTGGCGCTGCTCTGGCTGGCCGACAAGGTCGACGAACAGCTCGACCGGTACCGCAGCCAGCAGGGCATCGCCGCCACCTGGGAGGCCCGGGAGCGGGTCGTGGTGGCGTTGACCGGCGGTCCGGAGGGCGAGACGCTGATCCGCCGGGCGGCCCGGGTCGCGGCCCGCAGC
Organism: Micromonospora sp. NPDC005413; assembly: GCF_040606435.1. Classification (NCBI taxonomy): domain Bacteria; kingdom Bacillati; phylum Actinomycetota; class Actinomycetes; order Micromonosporales; family Micromonosporaceae; genus Micromonospora; species Micromonospora sp. NPDC005413. The sequence continues at coordinate 182,173 of NZ_JBEXEV010000010.1, read as the reverse complement.
AAGGGCGCCGACCTGCTCGCCGTTCACGTCGGCCGCAGCGACGGGCTGGCCGGCGCCGACCCGGCCCAACTGGCCCGCCAGCGGGTGCTGGTGGAGAGCCTGGGTGGCACCTACCACCAGGTGCTCGGCACCGACGTGCCGGCCGCACTGCTGGACTTCGCGCAGGGCGTGAACGCCACCCAGTTGGTCCTCGGCGCCAGCCGACGGGGCCGCTTCGCGCAGATGTTCGCCCGAGGTGTCGGGGTGACCACCACCGCGCTCTCCGGCTCGATCGACGTGCACCTGGTCACCCACAAGCAGGCCGGCAAGGGCCGCCGGGCAGCAGCAGTGCCGGCGGCGTTGTCTCGGCGTCGACGGCTGCTCGGCTTCGCCCTGGCGGTGCTGGGCGTACCCCTGCTCACCCTGCTGCTGAAGACCCTGCCCGACCTGACGCTGACCAACGACATCCTGCTGTTCCTCGCCGGGGTCGTCGGAGTCGCGCTGGTCGGCGGGGTATGGCCGGCCCTGGTCGCCGCGCTCGGCGGATCGCTGCTGCTCAACTGGTTCTTCACCCCGCCCTACCGCACGTTGACCATCGCCGAGGCGGACAATCTGCTCGCCCTGGCCGTCTTCGTCGGTGTGGCGTTGGCGGTGAGCTGGGTCGTCGACGTGGCCGCACGACGTACGCGGGAGGCCGCCCGCGCCGCCGCCGACGCACAGACTCTCGCCGCCGTCGCCGGTGGCGTGCTGCGCGGCGAACGCCCACTGCCCGCACTGCTGGACCAGCTCCGGGAGACCTTCGGGCTGCGCGCCGTGAGCGTGCTGGAGCTGGCCGAGGACGCCAGCGGGCGCCCCGAGCGGGCCCGCGAGGAGCACGCCTGGTGTGTCGTGGCCAGCGTCGGCGAGCAGCCGGCCTGCACGCCCGACGGCGGTGAGACGGCGGTACCGGTCGACGACCGGATCACCGTCGTGCTCGCCGGCCGGCGACTGGAGGCCGCCGACCGGCGAATCGTCGAGGCGTTCGCCGCCCAGGCCGCCGTCGCGCTGCGCCAGCAGCGGCTCGCCGAGGAGGCAGCCACCGCCAGACCCCTCGCCGCGGCGGACCGCATGCGCACCGCGCTGCTCGCCGCGGTCAGCCACGACCTGCGTACGCCACTGGCGTCGGCGAAGGCGGCCGTGACCAGCCTGCGAAGCCACGACATCGAGTTCGACGAGCAGGACCGCGAGGAACTGCTGGAAACTGCCGAGGAGTCGCTGGACCGCCTCGCCCGGCTGGTCGCCAACCTCCTGGACATGAGCCGACTCCAGGCCGGCGTACTCGGCATCACGGCGACGGCGATCGGCCTGGAGGACGCCGTACCCCTGGCATTGGACGAACTTGGCCCGGCGGCCGCGACCGTCGGCACGGACATCCCGGCCGACCTGCCGGCGGCCACCGCCGACCCGGGCCTGCTGGAACGGGTGCTGGTCAACATCGTCGCCAACGCGCTGCGCTACAGCCCGCCCGACCAGCCACCCACGATCACCGCCAGCGCCCACGCCGGCCAGGTCGAGCTGCGGGTGATCGACCGAGGGCCGGGCATCCCAGAGGACCAGTGGGAGCACGTCTTCCTGCCGTTCCAACGCCTCGGTGACCGGGACAACCAGACCGGCGTCGGTCTCGGCCTTGCCCTGTCCCGGGGGTTGGCCGAGGCGATGGGTGGCAGCATCACCCCCGAGACCACTCCCGGCGGTGGCCTCACCCTGGTGCTGCGGCTGCCGGCCGCCGTGCAGACCAGCTCGGAGGGGCCGCAGGAATGACCCGCATCCTGGTCGTCGACGACGAACCGCAGATCCTGCGTGCCCTGCGGATCAACCTGCGCGCCCGCCGGTACGACGTGGACGTCGCCGGCACCGGTGCCGGCGCGTTGAAAGCCGCCGCCAGCCACCCGCCCGACCTGGTGGTGCTCGACCTCGGCCTGCCCGACATCGACGGGGTGGAGGTGATCCGAGGCCTACGCGGGTGGACCGCCGTGCCGATCATCGTGCTCTCCGGCCGGACCGGCAGCGAGGACAAGGTCGCCGCGCTCGACGCCGGTGCGGACGACTACGTCACCAAGCCGTTCGGGGTCGAGGAGCTGCTGGCCCGCATCCGCGCCGTGACCCGCCGCCTCGGCGCGCCCAGCGAGGCAGTGCCGGCACTGCGGATCGGTCAACACACCGTCGACCTGGCCGACCACAGTGTGCTGCGGGACGACGGCACCGAAGTCAAGCTGACCCCCACCCAGTGGAGCGTGCTGGAGAAGCTGCTGCGCCACCCCGGCAAGCTGGTCAGCCAGCGTCAGCTCCTGCAGGACGTGTGGGGGCCGGAATACCAGAACGAGACGAACTACCTGCGGCAGTACCTGGCCCAACTGCGGCGCAAGCTGGAGGACGACCCGGCCCGACCGCGGCATCTCATCACCGAGCCGGGCATGGGCTACCGCTACCGCCCCTGACCGGCGGGCGTCCTTCGCGGTACGGGCCACCGCCCGTTCTCGATGCCGCGTTCACGCGGCGCGTGCCCCGGTCAGTTGCCGGGGAACTCGACGCCCACCAGCTGCTCGGAGACGGTCCAGAGGCGGGCGGCGTCGCCCGTGCTGCGCGCCGAGCGGTAGACGGTCAACTCGGTCGGCGCGCCGGTGAACTGCCCCCAACCGTCCGGGCCGTAGAACCGGCCGCCCTGCGCCTGCGGGCTGGTGGCCGCGTACAGGGCGGGAAGCAGCCCGGCGTCCACCGAGTGCACCAGGATGCCCCAGCGAGCCAGCCGATTCATCACCGAGTGGTGCAGCGAGGGCCGGCTGCGGCCCAGGTTGGGACCGGACGCGTAGAGATTCGTCATGGTCGTGCCCGGGTGGGCGACGTTGCTGACGATGCCCCAGTCGCCGGCTCGACTGCGCCGGTCGAGTTCCAGCCCGAAGTGCAGGGTGGCCAGCTTGGAGGCGTTGTACGAGCGGATCGCCGCGTACCGGCGGGTGCTCTGCAGGTCGTCCCAGTCCAGTCGGCCGGAGCGGGCGGCGCTGCTCGACATGGTGGTGACCCGGGCTCGTCCGGCCCGGAGCAGCGGTAGGAGCCGTCCGTTCAGCGCGAAGTGGCCGAGGTGGTTGGTGCCGAGTTGAAGCTCGAAGCCCTCGGCCGTGGTGTGCCGGGTGGGGGGTGTCATCACGCCCGCGTTATTGATCATGAGGTGGATCGGGCGGCCCTCGCCGAGCAGCGTGTCGGCCAGCGCGGCCACCGAGTCCAGCGAGGCGAGGTCCAGCTCCCGGGTCGACACGACGGCGCCCGGCGCGGCGGCCCGGACGGCATCCAGCGCGGCGGCACCCTTGGCCGGGTTACGGACCGGCAGCACCACCTCGGCGCCGGCTCGCGCCAGCCGCGCGGCCAGGCCGAGGCCCAGGCCGTCGCTGCCGCCGGTCACGACGGCGAGCTTTCCAGTCAGGTCCGGAACGGTCAGGTCGAGCACAACAACCCCCAGGTCGACGGTTTCCTTCATCGGTCATGGACAAGCCTGGGTCGGTCGCCGCCCATCACCCAGGGTGGTCTTATCCAGGGATCGACGGTCCCCGGCTCGGGCCGGGTGTCGAACGGGGCCGGTTGCGTGGCGAGTAGCGTTCCCGACGATCAACTCTCGTACGAGGAGGCTCCGGTGCAGACGACGACGGTGGACATCCCGACCGGCGACGGGGTCGCGGACGCGTGCCTCACCCGGCCCGACGGCGACGGCCCGTTCCCGCCGGTGCTGCTCTTCATGGACGCCTTCGGTCCCCGCCCGCGCCTGGTGGAGATGGCGGAACGGATCGCCGCCCGGGGCTACCTGGTGTTGACGCCCCACCTGTTCTACCGGGCCGGTCGGGCACCGCTGTTCGACCTGTCCCGCATCGGTGAGGCCGACCAGCGCGCCGCGCTCTTCGAGAAGATCATGCCGCTGGTCGGCGCGTTGACGCCCGACGTGATCAGCCGGGACACCGCCGCGTACCTCGACTTCCTGGCCGCTCGGGACGACGTCCGGCCGGGGCCGGTCGCGATCACCGGTTACTGCATGGGCGGCACGAATGCCCTGCGGGCCATCGAGGCGTACCCGGACCGGATCGCCGCGATCGCCAGCTTCCACGGCGGCCGGATCGTCACCGACGCGCCGGACAGCCCGCACCTGGGCGTCAGCTCGATCACCGGTGAGGTGTACTTCGGGCACGCCGACCAGGACCGTTCGATGACGCCCGAGCAGATCACCACGCTGGAGAAGGCGCTCACCGCCGCCGGCGTCCGGTATGGCTCGGAGCTGTACGAGGGCGCGCACCACGGCTTCACCATGGCCGACACCCCGGTCTACGACGAGCAGGCCACCGAACGACACTGGGCCGCCCTGTTCGACCTGCTGGACCGCACGCTTCCGACCACCTGACGGTCAAGGGGCGACGGTTCGGCGCGGCGGTCAGCGGCGCAGCAGCACCGGGCCGGCGTCGATGCGGGTACGGAACAGCGCGTACGGCCGACGCCGCAGGTCCTGACCCCGCTGGTACTGCGCCTGTCGGTGCAGTTGGTTGGCCGTGACGTAGAGGTGCCCGTCGGTCGCCACCGACATGGTGTCCGGCCAGAGCAGTCGTGGGTCGTGGACCAGGGTCTCGTACTCGCCGTCCGGCAGCCGGCGCAGCACCGCGTTGTGCTCGTACGAGGTGAGGTAGAACCGTCCCGCGTCGTCGCTCTCCAGCCCGTCCGACGCGGTGCCCTTGTCGCCCTCGTCGACCACGGTCTCCGCGACGGCCTCCTGGGTGACGCCCGGGTCGGCCAGCGCCTCGGTGGACACGCTGTACCAGTGCCGAGACGCCAGCGGGCAGTAGTGCAACCGGGTGCCGTCGGCCGAGATGGCGATGCCGTCGGCACCCATGGTGACCGGCTTCGGCGGCCCGTCCGCCGGCCGTTCGAGGAACGGCCGGCCCTCGACCACCGGGCGGAACGTCGTCAGCGGCTCCGCTTTCGTGGACGGGTGGTCGTGCAGTCGCCGCCACGAGGCCCCGCTGGCCAGGTCCACCACGATGATGCCGTTCGGCCCGGAGGACGCCGAGTCGGTGATGTACGCGACCCCCGCCTCGCCCCGTCGCAGGTCGAAGCGGACATCGTTGAGGTACGTGGTCGGCAGCGCCACGTCCTCCGGGAAGGTGATCACCTGGGCCACCGTGTCGGTGTCCAGGTCGACCCGGACCAACTTCGGGCCGCCCGGCTTCGTCGGCTGGAACATCGGGCTGCCGGTGTCCAGCACCCAGAGCCGATCGGCCGGGTCGACCACGATGCTCTGCACCGACACGAACGCGCCCGCGTCGTCGTCGCCGGACGGGTCGTTCCACGGCTGGTCGGGGTAGGGAACCTCCCGGCCGTCGCGCAACTCGACGACGGTGGCCGGCACCTCGTCGCCCCACTTCGGGAAGTTGACGAAGATTCGGCCCCGGTGCGAGACGCTCACCCCGGTCGGCATCGGGCCGGTGAAGGTGTGCACCAGCTCCAGTTCGCCAACCGGCTCGTCGCCGACCGGCCCGTTCATGACGCCCGCCCCGCTGCTCTCATCGTCATGCCCCTGCCGGTCCGGGCCCGCACCGACGGGGCCGTCGATGTCGCTATTCCCACCGTGGCATCCGGTATGCCTGACATGGCCGCTTGATGGCGGGCGCTGCGGACGCGAGCAGCGTCGGCTGGCTCAAGCGGTCAGCCTCGCCCACCGGCCACGGGTGCGTCAGCCGGTGGTGGGTGCGGCGGCGTGTGCGGTGGGCAAACCGGGGACTTCGACGTCGACCGCGAGCAGCGCGCCGTCCTTCGACCCTGCCGCAGCCAGCCCCAGGCGGGCGGTGCCGATGAAGAGCCGGCGCAGGTCGGAGCCACCAAGGCAGATGCCGGCCGGCTGCTTCGCCGGTAGCCGGATCTCCCGGTCGAGGGTGCCGTCCGGCCGGTAGCGGCGGACCGCGGAGCCGCCCCACAGCGCGACCCAAAGGTGGCCCGCCGCGTCGACCGTCATCCCGTCCGGGCCTCCGTCGGAGGCGGCCAGCCGCAGGAACGGCTCCCGTCCGTGCAGGTCACCGGTGCCCGGGTCGACGGTGAACCGGTCGACCTCGCCGCGCGGCGAGTCGGCCAGGTACATGGTGGTGCCGGTGGCGTCGAACGCCGGCCCGTTCGGGATGGTCAGCCCGGTCACCGCCGGCACCGGTGCCACGCCCGGGGCCAGCCGGTACAGCGTGCCCCCGCCGGGCACACCGGCGTACGTCATGCTGCCGGCCCAGAAATGGCCGTGCGGGTCGGCGACCGCGTCGTTCATCCGGGTCGGCTCGGGCTCGTCGCCGACCAGGTCGGCGACCGGTCGAGGGTCACCGGAGGCGGGCAGCAGGGTGACGCCGGTCCCGGCGGCGGCCAGCCAGTCACCGGGCCGGTCGGCGACCGGGGCGACCGCGCCGAGCGGAACATCGAGGCGGCGCAGCTCCCGTAGCGGGGCCGGCCCGTCGCCGTCGGTCTCCAGCAGCCGCCCGGCCAGCAGGTCGACGAGGACCAGCCGGTCGTCGACCCAACGCAGCCCTTCGCCCAGCTCAAGCCGGTCGCTGTTCCAGACGGTCGGTTCGGTCAGGTCCATCTCGCTCCTCCAAACGATCGCCGGGTGGCGATTGGCCGCCGCGCCGGTCAGTGGCCACGCCGGTGTGGTGGTCGGCCACCACGCGGTCAGCGGACCGTACCGCCGGGGGCGTGGTCGAGCAGGGCCAGCTCCGACCGGTCGGGCAGGCCCTCCCAGTCGCCCCGGGTGGCGACCCGCGAACGCGCCGGTGGTGACCGCCCGGTCCAGCCGGGCCGGCGCGTCGGCGCCATCGAGCCAGCCGGAGAGCAGCCCGGCCACGAAGGCGTCACCGGCGCCGACAGTGTCCACCACCGGCACCGTCCGAGCTGGACGGTGCACCACACCGGTCGCGCTGTGGCTGGTCGCCCCGCCGGCACCGTGCTTGACCACGACCTCGGTCACGCCAGCCGAGAGCAGCGCCGTGACCGGGTCGGTCGCGTCGCGCCTGCCGCCCGGCACCCCGACGCGCCAGCGCTGGTCCGCTTGACGGCCGGCGCTTGACGGCCCGCGCTTGACGGCCGGTCTGGTGTCAGCTCGTCGACGTCGTACACAGAGCGCGTCGCGCAGGGCGATCAGCGTGAATGACGCCGATGGGTGGTCGATTCCTGCTGGCTGCCTACGTTCGTCGGTGGTACTGGTTGCGGCGGGGGAGTTGGTCGGGGTCGAGCCATGCGGGTGCGGTGAACTCCGGGTGGCCGTCGCCGCCCAACCGCACCGCCCAGTCGCTGTGGTGGATGTGGCGGTGGTGGTGGGCGCAGAGCAGCACGGCGTTCGCAAGGCTGGTGGGGCCGTCGTCGGCCCAGTGTTGGATGTGGTGGGCATCGCACCAGCGGGGCGGGCGGTCGCAGCCGGGGAAGGCGCAGCCGCGGTCGCGGAGGACCAGCGCGCGCCGTAGGGGCCCGGTGATGAGCCGGCGTTGCCGGCCCACGTCGAGTGGTTGACCCGCGCCGCCGAGGACAGTGGGGAGGATGGTCGCGTCGCAGGCGAGCCGGCGGACCGTCTCCGGGGTGAGGTGCAGGCCGGTGTCCAGGGTGCCCGTGCCGAGCTGCCGGACGAGGCTTTCGAAACTGGTGGTCACGACGAGCTGAGCTGCGTCCCCACCGTGTTCGGGTAGCTCTCGGGTGCGCAAGCTGAGTCGACAGAGGTCAGCGAGCGCGTCATGGCGGCGTTGCCCCGGGGAACGGGGGTCGTCGGGGCCTGATGGTGCGGTCAACGGGTCGATGGCGGCGCGCAGCAGGCCGGCTGTCTCGGCGTCCAGGTTGCCGGTGAGCCGAAGCCGGCCATCGGACAGCTCGGAGAGGGTGACGTGACGGTCGCGGGCGGTGCGGCGGGCCTCGGCCTCCAGGGCGGCTCGGGCGGCGGCTTCGGCGATCTCGGGCGCGACGTGGTCGAGGATCCGGGTGCTGAGTTTGCGCAGCAGGGTGGGGTCGAACTGCCCGGCCCAGTCGATGAGCACGTTGACCGCCTTGTCGGCCGCGTCGGGGCCGGCGGCCGTCTGCACGGTGTCGACGGTGTCGGCGATGACCCGGGCCTGCTCCAGGGTGATGTCGGCGTCGGCGAGCGCCTGTCGTACCCCCGGGTTGCCGGTGTCCAGCGTGGTGGCGAGGTCGACGAGCCGGCGGGCGGCGGGGACGGTGAGGCGTAGCCGTTCGCGGAGCCAGACGGCGGTGGAGGACGCACCCTGCGCGCGGGCCGTGCCTCGGCCGTCGATCTCGCGTATCAGTGCCAGCTTGACTGCGGCGAGACGTTGCTCGAGGCGGTGCGCGGTGTCGAGCGCGGCGACCAACTCGTGCTCGGGGAGGGCCCAGGTGGCTGCGGCGGCGCCGGCCGCGACCGCGCCGTCTGCCAGGGCCAACTCCTCAACCATGACCGAAGACTAGAACAGGTGTACGACAACTTCAGTGGCCATGATCGATTGATGACGCCGACGGCCCTGGGCGTCAGCCGCGTCGGATCAGGCCCGGCCCGGCGATGATGTCGACGTCGCCGTTCTCCACGTCGTGGCCGGCTGCGCAGCGGAGCACCGCACGGACCGGCTCGCCGCAGTTGCGGTGGGTGGCGGTGACGGACGGGCCGGCGTCGTCAGCGGCCCAGGTGTCGCCCCAGTTGCGCAGTGCGGTGATGACGGGCAGCAGTTCGCGGCCCTTGCGGGTGAGTTGGTACTCGTGACGGGTGCGCTGTCCCGGCTCCCGATAGGGGATTCGTTCGAGCAGGTCGGCGGCGACCATCTCCTTGAGTCGGGCAGCCATGGCGGGCTCACCGACACCGACCCGGCGGACGAAGTCGTCGAAACGGCGCGTGCCGAGCAGGGCCTCGCGCATGATCAGGACCGTCGACCTGCTGCCCACGATGTCCATCGCCCGGGCCACCGAGCAGTTCGCATTCGACCAGGAGTCGCGGTCGTCCCGTAGGTCCTCCATGTCGTCAAGCTTACCTGGCTTGCGTCGAGGCTAGTCAGGTGCTTCACTGGGGTCGCTGCTGGCTTCACCAACTGTAAGCCAGCCCGACCAGCTCCCGAGGACATCCAGTGACCACCAGCACCACCGCCCCAACGGCACCCGGGTCGGCCGCCACCGCCCGCTCCTCCGTTCGCGGCTCCCGCCCGGTGACCCTGATCGCCATGTGTCTGGGCGCGATGATCACGTTCCTGCAGATCACCGCGACGGTCTCCGCCCTGACCACCATCCAGCGGGACCTCCGGGTCGACCCGACCACCCTGATCTGGATCCCCAGCGCCTACACCCTGGTGGTGGCGAGCGTCGTGCTGTCCGCCTCCACCCTGGGCAACCGCTACGGGCGCAGGCGCATGTTCGGTGCCGGCGTCATCGCGATGATCGTTGGCGGTGCCGTCGTGGCCAGTGCCCCGACCGTGGCCTGGGTGATCGCCGGGCAGTTGGTCGCGGGCCTCGGCGGGGCCCTGATCCTGCCGAACAGCCTGGCGATCCTCGGTGCGACCTTCGCCGACCCGCACCGCCGTACGGAGGTCATCACCGCCTGGGCGGCAGCCTCGGGCATCGGGCTCGCAATCGGCCCGCTCATCGCCGGCGCGCTGCTGCGGCACTTCTCATGGCACAGCGTCTTCCTGTCGACGATCGTGCTGGGCGTGGCCACCCTCGTCATCGCCGCCGTCGGGGTGGCTGAGTCCCGGCCGAGCGCTGCCAGACTCGACGTGCCCGGCCTGTTGCTCGGCACCGTCGCCATCGCCGCCGCCGTCTACGGGATGATCCAGGGCGGCCGGGACGGCTACACCAGCCCGGCAATGACGGCGGCCTGGGTCGTCTCGGTTGTCGCACTGGTCGGGTTCGTGCTGGTCGAGCTGCGGGCCAGCGCGCCAATGCTCGACGTACGGCTGTTCCGGTCCGCATCGTTCAGCGCTGTCATGGTCGTCGCCGCGGTGTCGCTGTTCGGCTTCACCGGCGTGGCGATCCTGCTGGTCCTCTTCCACGAACGTGCCCAGGCGCTCAGCCCGCTGGACACCGGCTGGCGGATGCTGGTGCTCTTCGGCGCCTACGTGCTCGTCGCCTTCGGTGCCGGGCGGGCGATCCGTCGTGCCGGCTTCAAAGCGCCGCTCACCCTCGGCCTGGTCCTCGGTGCGGTGGCAAGCTTCGCTCTGGCGGCCCAGGGACCGACTGCTTCGTTCGGTCACCGCTGGCCGCTGTTCGCGTTGTTCGGTGCCGCCGGCGGCCTGGTGGTGGCCCCGGCGACCGCCGCGGCGTTGGCCAGCGTCGCGCCTGCTCAGGCTGGCATGGCCTCCGGCGCGGTCAACGCCGCCCGTCAGCTCGGCTCGGTGCTCGGCTCGTCCCTGCTGGGCACGCTGCTCACCACCACGATGTTGGCCGACCTGCCCGACCGGCTCGCCGCCCACCAGGTCGACGAACCCATCCGGTCCGCCGTGCAGGCGGTGGCGACCACCGGCGCGACCGGCGACCAGCCGCTGCCCGATCCGGTACGGGCGGCGCTCGCTGAGGCACTGACCTCCGGAGTCCAGGCCGGGTTGCGGGTCAACGGCATCGTCTTCCTCGTCACCGCCGTGCTCGCGCTCGCCCTCGTCCGCAACCGGCCGCACCAGCACTGACGCCGGCACTGAGGCCAGCACGGACGCCGGCCGGCACTGAGGCCAGCACTAAGGCCAGCACTGAACGCCAGCGCGGACGCCGGCACTGACACCAGCACGGTCGCCGGCACTGACGTCAGCGCTCGACGACGGCGGTCAGCCCGTGGTCACGGCCGCGGTGACCTCGACCTCCAGCACCGCGCCGTCGAGGAAGAGCCGGTTCACCTCGACAGTGGTGCTGGCTGGCCTGGTCGTCACGAAGTAGCGGTTGCGGACGGACGCGTAGCCGGCCAGGTCGCCGAGGTCGGTCAGGAACGTCCGGACGTGCAGTACGTCGGCGAAGGTGGCGCCGTGCGCGGCGAGTAGCGCACCGATCAACTCGAAGATTCGCTCGGACTGCGCCCGCACGTCTCCGGGTGCGACCACCGCGCCGGCATCGTCCACTCCGACCTGACCGGAGAGCATCAGCAGCGCGCCCCCTGGCAGGTCGAGGCGGGCGACGTGCGCGAACCGGTCGCCGAACGGCGCGGCCACGGTCGTCGGATTGTCCAGGGTCACGTTCACTTTTCCTCCTTGGGTGGGGCAGCGTCGGTGAGGCGAGCGATGTCGTCCTGCGGACGAGGCGCGGCGGCCAACGCCCACGCGGCGGCGCGCAGCACGGGCACCGGCGCGTCGCCCAGCACGTCGAGGGCGAGCCGGGCGTCCTTCGCGGCGAGGGCGGTGGCGAACGCGGCGTCCGTGGCAGTCGCCCGGGCGACCGCACCGCCGAGCGGCCCGGTGCCGAGCACCTCGACCGCCGTACGTCGGTCGACGCCGACGGCGTCCGCGACGGCGAGCGCGTCTGCGACCGCGGTGACCGCGGTGACCAGTGCGGTGTTGAGTACCAGCTTCAGCGCCGCGCCCCGGCCGGAGCCGCCGCAGCGGCGGACCGTGCCCAACGACTCCAGCAGCGGGGCGACCCGCTCGACGGCCGTTTCCTCCCCGCCGGCCAACACCACAAGCCGGCCCGTCTCGGCAGCGCCGGCACTGCCGGCGACCGGAGCGTCCACCAGCGGCACTCCCGCGGGCAGTAGCGCGGCCAACTCCGCTACGGCCCGGGGACCGATGGTGGACATCTCTATAACGGGGGTGCCCGGCCGCAGCGCCAACGCCGCACCGGAGTCGACCAACGTGTGCCGGACAGCGACCGCATCGGTGAGCATGGTGATCACCACGTCGGCGTTCCGGACGGCCTCGGTCGGGCTCCCGGCGGCTCGCGCCCCGGCGTCGACGAGCGACGTCGTCCGGACGGACGTGCGGTTCCAGACGGTGAGCCGCTGCCCGGTGGCGAGCAGCCGACGGCCGATCGCGGTGCCCATCGTGCCCGTGCCCAGCAGGGCGATCTCGTTCATGTCGCTCACGTTAGGTGGCGGCGACCCATGCCACCAACGACTGTTAGGCATCGCTGCCATGCTGGAGGAACATGGCACGATGCAGCTGAACGCGCTCCAGGTCTTCCGTGCCGTCGCCGAGCACGGCTCCATCACGGCTGCGGCCCGCAGCCTGCGCTACACCCAGTCGGCGGTGTCCCGACAGATCGCCGCACTGGAAGCCGAGGCCGGGGCGCCGTTGCTGGATCGGCTTCCGCGCGGTGTCGCGCTGACTGAGCAGGGCCGTTGCCTGCTCGGCCACACCGAGGCCGTGCTCGACCGGCTGGACACCGCCCGGCGGGACCTGGCGGCGCTGCGTGACCTGTCCGCCGGCCGGCTGCGGGTCGGCGCGTTCCCCACAGCGGTCGCGGCGCTCGTGCCGCGCGCTCTGGCCAGTTTCAAGTCCGACCATCCCGAGGTGGCCCTGTCGCTGGTCGAAGGGCTCACGCCGGGGCTGCTGGAACGCCTGACCGACGGCGAAGCCGACGTCGCCGTGGTGAGCGCCGCGTCCGACCAGCCGCTCGACGGCGATCACTTCGACCTGCACCACCTCGTCGATGAGGCGCTGCTGGTGGCCGTTCCCCGGACGCACCGGCTCGCCCACCGGCGGACGATCCGCCTGCGCGACCTGGCCGACGAGTCGTTCATCGCCGGCTCGGCGACCGCCGAGGAGACCCTGCTGCGAGCGACCCTACCTGCGGGTTTCCGGCCGCGGATCGACATTGTCGCGGCGGAGTGGACCGGCAAGCTGGGCTGTGTCGCGGCCGGCCTGGGCGTCGCGCTGGTGCCGGCCCTGGCCGTACGTGCCGCTCCGCCCGACCTGACGCTGCTCCGTCTGCACCCCGACGACGCCTCCGTTCGGCGGATCTTCGCTGCCACCGTCGCCGGTCGGAGCCGACCTCCGGCAGTGCGGCGGTTCCTCAACCATCTGGACCGGGCGGCGAGGTTGTAGAGGTTCCGCATCCCGGACAGCCTCCGGCCTGGCGATCCGGTCCGCCTCTACCCGCTGGAGTGAGCCGGACGGCTGCACGACGTGTCAGCCGTCAAGGCTGGCGCGGGGCCGCCTGGGTGGGGATCTGCTCGTAGCGCCTGCGCATGGCCTCGCTGGCGGCGGGGCCGGCGGCGAAGACGAAGTCGACGTCGTCGAGCGGGCGCCCGGTGCTGCGGTCCACGATGACCGGGTCGGCCTCCACGCCGGTGGTCCGGTCGACCAGGATCATGCTGCGCTCGCTGGGGTCGAGGCGTGAGTTGCCCCAGGCGGCGAGGGCGACGACGACGGGCCGGAGGCTGCGGCCGAGGTCGGTGAGGACGTACTCGTAGCGGTCCGGCCTGATCTGGTAGCGGCGTCGTTCGAGCAACCCCTGGCCGGTGAGGGTCTTGAGCCGGCTGGTCAGGATGCTGGACGACACGCCCAGGTTGGCCTGGAACTGGTCGAACCGGGTATAGCCGTCAAAGGCGTCATGCAGGATCAGGAGCGTCCACCACTCGCCCACGTGGCCCAGTGCGGTGGACAGCGGGCATTCGCGGTCCTCCAGACGGATCTTCCCAGCCACAGGTGTGTCCTCTCCTCAGTAGGTGCTAGTGTCGAAGTTAGTCGGTGCTGTATCAGAAGTAACTATACGACGTTGTGACGACGTCCGCTTCCTGCTGACCAGACCGGCGCAACAGCGTCCAGAAGGGACACCGAACCATGACTACCAGCCAGGTCGCGCCGACCATCGTTCGTCGATACTTCGAGCGCGCCGGCCAGCCCGATTCCGAGGACTATTTCGCCCTCTTCGCCGAGGACGCCGTGGTCGAGGACGAGTCGAACGAGTACCGCGGCATCGCGGCCATCCGCCAGTGGCGCCGCGCGGTGCCGCTGGTGTCGTACGAGATCACCGACGTGGAGAACACTCCCGCCGGCACCATCGTGACCACGACGATCACCGGTGACTTTCCCGGCAGCCCGTTCGCCGGGCTCCGGTACCGCTTCAGCGACTACGACGACAGCGCGATCCGGGCCCTGCGCATCGCGCCCTGACGGACGCGCGACCTTTCTGTGCCGCTGGCCTGACGTGGCTGGACTGCCGCGACCCGGACATGTGCCGGTGCGCATCCGCGAGCTGTCGCCGGGTGGTGTCGACGCCGTCTGCGATCCGGTCGCCGGCCCGGTCGCGAGGGCGCTGGTGCGGCAGGCCACCGCGAGGGCGTACGGTTGGCATGCCGCCCGGGACCTCGGTGGTCGCCAGACACCGTCGCCGCCAGCCCCCAAGGGGCGTCACTGATCGACTTCTCCATCGCCGCGACGTGCTGGTCGTGTTGGCTGACCGCGGACCGCGTCCCGACCGTCACCGGTCACCGCGCCGTCGGCTTGCGGGGGATGGCCGCTCGTCGGGGATCCGACGTGCGCGTTCACACCGTCCTCCGTGCGGATCATTTCCGAACGCCTCAACCAGGGAGCACCAGATGGAGATCGCCAGGGACAAGATCGTCAACATACTGCGGGAACGGGGTCAGCAGGCCCGCGCCGACTGGGTCGAGCGCGAGCTGCCGGAGCGGGTGGACCCGGCCAAGCACTCTGGGCTGCTCGCCACCCTGCACCTCAACCCAGCTGACCTCGCCGACGCGCCGTCCCTGTGAGGTGTCGCTCGGCCCAGCGCCTGGCGTATCCGCCCGCAGCACCACGACTCCTGTCAGCGGGTGACGGGCCCGCCGGTCGAAGGGCTCGTTAGCCTACGGAGGGCGGTCGCACTGATCACGCCAGACCAGGCCGACCGCGCGGTGGCAGGGTCGCCGCCGTGCTCATACGGTAGGGAGGACACGGGGAGGTGGAGCTTGGTCGACGTCGGCGAGGTGGTGCGTTGGCTGCAGCTCAACGCGCCCCGTGGTGGGCCCGACGAGCTGTCTCAGCTCGTGGCCCGTGCGGCTCCGGCCATCGACGCCAGCGAGATCGTGATCTATCTGGCCGACTACACGCAGTCCCTTCTCGTGCCACTGCTCGGGGCGGGTCTCGTCCGGGACGAGCTACCGATCGAGTCGACCCTCGCCGGCCGGGCCTTCACCAACCTCGACATCCAGCGCGCGGCCGACAACCCGGATCGGGTCTGGGTGCCACTGCTGCTCGGGTGCGAACGGATGGGCGTGCTGGAGATCGTCTCGCCGGCAGCCGCCGACGAGACCCTGGACGGGCCGGCCTGGGAGGTGGCGGTCACCGTCGCCCAGATCCTGGTCAACCGCCGGCTCTACGGTGATGTGGTCGAGCGGATGCGGCGCCGCCTTCCGATGCAGGTCGCGGCCGAGATCGTGTGGGGCCTGCTCCCGCCGCTGACCTTCGCCACCGACGACCTGGTGATCACCGCCATCCTCGAACCGTGTTACGACGTCGGCGGCGACATCTTCGACTACGCGCTGAACGGTGACGTGCTCAGCGTCGCGCTCTTCGACACCTGCGGGCACGGCATCAAGGCGAGCACGCTGGCCTCACTGGCGGTCAGCGCGTACCGCAATGCCCGCCGGTGTGGCCTCGACCTGGTCGACACGGCGATCAGCATCGACCGGTGGGTGCGGTCCGAGCACCCGAACTTCTTCGCGACCGGGCTGCTCATCGAACTGGACCGCCGGACCGGCCGACTGAGCATGATCAACGCGGGCCATCCCGGTGCCATGTTGCTGCGGGACGGCAAGGCCATTCGGGAGCTCCCGGGGCCGACCGCGTTGCCGCTCGGCCTGGGCCACCTGTCCGCCCGCCGTCCACGGGTGCACGTGGAGGATCTGCACCCGGGCGACCGCGTCCTCGCCTATACCGACGGCATCACCGATGCGCGGAGCGCGGATGGGGAGCAGTTCGGGCCGGAGCGGCTCGTCGACTTCGTCAACCGCGCTCTCAACGACGGGTTGCCCAGCCCGGAGACGATGCGCCGACTGGTGCGCGCTGTCGTCGCGTACCAGGACGACAAGCTTGAGGACGACGCGACGGCCCTCTTCGTGGAGTGGCGCCCACCGCACCTGCCGCTCGCGCACCTCCGGGACCTCGCCGCGTCCCGACCCTGACCCCACCCAGTGGTATTTTGCACTCACAGTGCACTTGTCTCCGGTTGTGCGGCTGTCTAGCGTCACCTCATGGCTGACTCATGGACATTCGCCGTGGCCCGTGACGACCTTGGGCGCACCACACTCGTCGATGGCGCAACGCCCGCCGTACCCGACGGCGCCGCGCTGCTGCGCGTGAACCGCGTCGGCCTCACCGCCAACAACGTGACGTACGCGGTGCTCGGCGACTCGATGCGCTACTGGCAGTTCTTTCCGCCGGCGCCCCGTGGGCTCGGGCCGGAGTGGGGCCTCCCGCCACTCTGGGGCTTCGCCGAGGTGGTCGCGTCGGCAGTCGCGGGGGTCGAGGTGGGGCAGCGGGTCTACGGTTACCTCCCGCCCGCGGGTCACCTGTTGGTGCGACCGGACCGTGTGGACGCGTCCGGGTTCCGCGACGCGAGCCCGCACCGGGCCGACCTGCCGTCGCCGTACAACGCGTACCGGTCGACCACGGGCGACCCCGCGTACCAGCCCGACCAGGAGGATCTGCTGATCCTGTTCCGGCCGTTGTTCTTCACCTCGTTCATGCTGGCCGACCAGGTTGTCGACAACGACTTCTACGGTGCCGAGTCGCTGCTGGTGTCGTCGGCGTCGAGTAAGACCGCGTACGCGGCGGCGTTCGAGCTGCGCGGTCGCGGGCCACGCCTGGTCGGGCTCACCTCACCCGGCAACCTGGCCTTCACCCGGTCGCTCGGCTGCTACGACGAGGTCGTCTCGTACGACGACATCGGCGCCCTCGACGCGGTTCCGAGCGTCTACCTCGACCTGTCCGGTGCGCCCTCGACCCGTGTGGCCCTGCGTCGGCACCTCGGCGACCGGCTCGTCCGGGACATCGCGGTCGGGCTCACCAACCAGACGCCGAACGCCGACGCCGCCGAGGAGGTCTTCTTCGCGCCGGTCCAGATGCGCAAGCGCAGCCACGACTGGGGCCGCGACGGGCTCGACCAACGGTTCACCGAGGCCTGGCAACGCTTCACCGCCGTGGTGAGCGGGTGGCTCGACGTGCAGGTCGGTGCCGGGCCGGACGCCCTCCAGCACGCGTGGCTCGACGTCCTGGCGGGTCGTACGCCACCGCGGGTGGGTCACGTCGTCCAACTGTGAGCGGTCGACGGTGCCGGTTTCAGAACGCGCTGTCCTCGGAGAGGTGGCGGCGAAGCGTGGCCAGCGATCGGGTGATCAGCCGGGAAACGTGCATCTGTGAGACGCCGATCCGCTCGGCGATCTGGGTCTGGGTCAGGTTGCCGTGGAAGCGCAGGCTCAGGATCTCGCGCTCGCGCTCCGGCAGCGTGGCGAGGGCCGGGCCGAGGGCGACGCGGATATCGACGAGGTCGAACTCGTGGTCGTCGCCGCCGAGGGTGTCCCCGAGTTCCCGGTTGCCGTCGGCCCCGGTCGGGGTGGACAGCGACGTGGCCCGGTAGGCCCGTGCACCCTCCAGCCCTTCGAGGACGGTCTCCTCGGACAGGTCGAGGTAGGACGCGACGTCGGCCACGGTCGGCGAGCGGCCGAGGGTCTGGGTCAGGGCGCTGTTCGCCGCGCTGATCGACAGGCGCAGCTCCTGGAGGCGGCGGGGCACGCGCACGGACCAGGTGCGGTCCCGGAAGTACCGCTTGATCTCGCCGATGATGGTGGGAATGGCGTACCCGGTGAAGTCGACACCCCGGCTGGGGTCGAAGTTGTCCACGGCCTTGATGAGCCCGACCGAGGCGGTCTGGGTCAGGTCGTCGTCGGATGCGCCGCGCCCGGCGTAGCGGCGCGCCAGATGCCGGGCGAGTGGCAGCCATGCCTCGATGGCGCGGTCCCGCAGCGCTGGGCGGCGCGGGTCGTCCGCATGGGTCGTCGCCAGGGCGGCAAGGAGGTCATCCGGGCTCTGGTCGCTGCTCCGCTGACCGACGCGGGTGCTGGTCGCTGTTCCGACGATGGTAGCCATGGAGTGGTCCTTCCCGTACATGCCCGTCGATCGAATCGACCGGAAGATCTCCGAACCGGCTGCCGCCGGGGCGCACGTACGGGCGAAGCGCGCTGTCGCAAGGCCACGAGCACGGGCCTCACCACCGCGTCATGTCGTTCTCTTGATGACGTGGACACTACCCGAATGATTGAATAATTACTAGCCGAAAGTATGATGCCGCGCGGCTGGATGGCGCTTTACAGAGGAGCGGGAGCGGCCGATCAGCCGCGCTGATCCGGGTCGTCACCAGCGTTCGGGGCCTGCTGGGCGGGCTTCACCGCGAACGGGTGGCGCAGACGCCGCATGGCCTCCTCGCTGCTGTCGAAGGTCACGGCCGATCCGTCGAGGCCGTCAGCGTTCGACGTGGCGAGAAACAAGGCCGGTCGACCGTTGTCGTTCGATGTCATGCAGGATTCCTGTCTCGCGAAAGGGTGCGTCACGGCCCCGGCAACTTCCGCCGCGCGACCTGGTGACACTGCGGCGCTCACACTGGCGCCCGATCAGGGTGTCTCGTTCACGGGCGAGCGCCCGGCGACACCGACACCCTGCACCATACCCGGCGTCGTCACCCCTCATGCGCCGCCAGCGGCCCCGGGTCGCATTTGGCCCACCGGCGGCCTGAGAATTCTGTAATCCAACCCGCTGTCGTCAGTCTCCGATCTTGAGGGCGTCAGCGCACACAGCGCAGGGCGCCGCGCGGATCAGCAGACAAGGAGTGACACCCATGTCGTCAGCCGGTCGGGCACTACCCGATGCCGGGTTGGTCGTCGCGGCCCGACAGGGCGACCAGCGAGCTCTCGACGACGTCGTCGCGGCCTCGCTCCCGCTGGTCTACAACATCGTCGGGCGTGCGCTGCGCGGTCACGCCGACGTCGACGACGTGGTCCAGGAGACGTTGGTACGCGTGATCCGGTACCTACCCGCGCTCAACGACCCGGCGGCCTACCGGTCCTGGCTGGTGGCGATCACCATCCGCCAGGTGCGCGACTGGGAACAGCGCCGACGCGTCGCGCTCAACCGCGACGCCGGGCTCGACGCGATCCACAACGTGCCCGACCCCGCCTCGGACTTCGCGGGGATGACCATCCTCCGGCTGGGCCTCACCGACCAACGACGCGAGGTCGCCGAGGCCACCCGCTGGCTCGACCCGGACGACCAGGAGCTGCTCTCGCTGTGGTGGCTGGAGGAGACCGGCGAGCTGACCCGACATGAGGTCGCGGACGCCCTCGCGCTGTCGCCCGGGCACGTCGCGGTGCGGATCCACCGGATGAAGGAGCAGATCCAGAGCGCCCGGGCGGTCGTACGCGCGCTCCGCGCCCGCCCCCGTTGCCCGGATCTGGGCGGCGTGACCGCCGATTGGGACGGCACTCCCAGCCCGCTGTGGCGCAAGCGGCTGGCCCGGCACGCCCGCGACTGCGCGTTCTGTGGACGACTGGGCTCCACGCTCCTGCCGATCGACCGGCTCCTCGCCGGTCTGCCGCTGTTGCCGCTGCCGGCCGGTCTCAGCGCCCACTTCCCGAGCGCGGCCGTTCCCCCGGCCGCGTCGCAGGCCGTCGGGTATCACCCCCCGAGCCCGACGGCCGGGCACACCGCCGGGCCCACCCCACCCGGCGGTGTGCCCCCCGATGCGGGCGGCGGCCCGAGCCTCGTCGACCTTGCGGTGAACCGGCCCCGTGGCCTCGTTCCATCCCTCGCCGCCGGAGTGGTCGCCGCCGTCCTCGCCATCACCACGGTGGTGGTGATGCTGCCGGAGGACCCGGCCGCACCCTCATGGGCTGCCCCGCCGTCCCCGCCGCCCGCCGCCGTCGCCACACCGAGCGGCGCACCATCGCCGAGCGCACGGCCCTCGTCGAGGGCCCCGGTCGCGCCGGCGGTCAGCTCCGCGCGCAAGGGCGTCGGGGTGTGGAACTTCGCCGGGGCCAGTCAGGCATTGGCGAACTCCAAGGCCGGCTGGTACTACACCTGGGGCACCCAACATGCGGGGATCAGCACGCCGCAGGGTGTGACGTTCGTGCCGATGATCCGCGGCGCGGAGAACGTCACCGCCGCGGAGCTGGCCCGGGCCAAGGCGGCCGGGCCGTACCTGCTCACCTTCAATGAGCCGGACCTGCCCGAGCAGGCGAACATGTCCGTCGAGCAGGCGCTGGATCTGTGGCCGCAACTGATGGCGACGGGCAGCAGGCTGGGCAGCCCAGCGGTCGCCTGGGGCGGCCCGGACCCGCAAGGTTGGCTGGACAGGTTCATGACCGGCGCCCAGGCCCGGGGCCACCGGGTCGACTTCATCACCCTGCACTGGTTCGGCGCCGACTTCACGAGCACGACAGCGGTCAACCAACTCCGGCAGTACCTGCAGGCCGTCTACCAGCGGTACAGGAAACCGATCTGGCTGACCGAGTTCGCTCTGATCCGCTTCGACGGCGGCCGTCAACAGTTCCCCGGTCAGGAGCAGCAGGCGGCCTTCCTCACCGCGGCAACCGCCATGCTCGGCCAACTCTCCTATGTGCAGCGCTACGCCTGGTTCGGCCTACCCGCCACCGACCAGGACCGGTCCGGGTTGTTCAGCGACGGCACAGAGGCGACCCTGGTCGGCCGCGCGTTCCAAGCCGCCCGTTGAGTGGAGGCGGATGGATGGATGAGCACCAGACCATGGCCGAACGATCCGCGTTCAGTAGCCGCGCCTGGCAGATCGTCGGCGTCGTCGCGACTCTCGTCGTGACGGCGTTGGCCGTCGGTCTCACGCAGGGTTGGGGCAGCACCGAGCAGACCGCGGCTGCCCCGTCGGCCGCTCCGGTGCCGACGGCGCCCGTGCTGCTCAACAGCACCGATGACGCCTTCATCCAACTGCTGATCCCGATGAACGAGGGTGCGGTCGCGCTGATCGACCACATCGACACCCGGTCGGCGGGCGCGGATCCGTGGCTGCGGGCCCTTGTCGACGACATCCGGGTGGCTCACCTGGCCGAGTTGCGGGACCTGCGCGGGCTGCTGGCCGCGGGCAACGTTCCGGAGCAGAACATCCACGAGGGGCATCAGATGCCGGGCATGGTCACCGATGACAGCCTCGCCAAGCTGCGCGCCGCACCCGACGCCGAGGTGCCGTCCCGGGCGGCCGCGCTGATCCGGGCGCACCTCGCGCAGACCGTGCTGCTGTGCCGGGGCGCGCAGACGGGCGGGGGCAGTCCGGAGCTGAAGGCGCTCGCCGCCCGGATCCAGCAGGCCCGGGCCGCCGAGCTGAGCGCGTTGGACAGTCACCCCGGCGCGACCGAGGCACGTCGCGCCGCACGTCACCCTCTCCCAACCGCTGACGCCCGCGCGTTGCCGGCGTGGTCGGGGCTTCAGGCCGACGTCGGGTGATCCGACTCGAACCGGGCGCGCGTCAGGAACGCGAGCTGCGCGCGCTTGTCCGGCATGTCGATCTCCGAGTCGAAGATGAAGCCCTCGATCTCCAGTCGGCGCAGAGCAAGGTGGTTGCGGACGTCCGGCTCGACGACGATCCGCTGGGCGTTCGGGTCACGGAACAGGAAACGGGCGAGGGCGGGGCCGACGGCGTTGGTGAGGCTGCCGGCGAGGCGCCGATCGGGGCTGAGCAGCAGGTGCATTCCGACGTCGCCCGGCTGGACCGTGTAGCGCTCACCGACCGGGTCCGCCTCGGGCTGGTAGCTCTGAAAGAGACCGACCGGCTCCGCGTCGATCATGATCAGGTACGCGTGGTGCGTCGGCAGACTGTCGACGAAGGCGTAGATCTCGCGTACCTGCTCCAGGGTGTGTGAGCCCAACCCCCAGAAGGAGTTGCGGGGGCGGGTCACCCAGCCGTGCAGGAGGGCGGCATCCCGATCGGGATCGACGGTCAGCAACGACAACTCACCGAGACCGGCGATCTTCTCCTGGTACGTCATCGGGCGCTGTCCTCTGTTCCATCGGGGGTGCGATTAGGTTAGCCTTCCCTAACCAAGGATGACCTTATCTGGAGGGGTGCGTGAAACGGAACTGGGAGGCCCTGGTCCTCAAGGCCATGGGAGGCCGGGACTTTCGGTTGACCGTGCTCGGCACCGAGTCGATCGACGGGCACTACCAGCGGCTTCTCCTGGACGGAGGCGGCCTGCTGGAGGAGTGCGGGGTGCACCCCACCATGTGGATCCGGCTGTGGTTCGACAACGACGGCAAGGCACATCAGCGCGCGTACACGCTGGTGGACCCCGACCCGGCCACCGGCCGGTTCACCCTCGAATTCGCCATCCACGACGGCTGCGCCGCCCGCTGGGCCACCACGGCCCAGGTCGGCGACACCATCGGCGCGACCGTCCAGGGCAGCGCCTTCCAACTGCCCGACCCCGCACCCGAGCACCTCTACCTCGTCGGCGACGCGGCCTCCCTGCCCGCGGTGAACAGCCTGCTCGACGCCGGCGCCGACATCCCGGCGACGGTCTGGCTGGAGTACGCCCACGAGGGCGAGCAGGCACTCGCGCTGCGGGCCCGGACGCACCACGACGTCACCTGGGTGCCTCGGCGCGACGCCGGTCAACACCTCGTCGACACGGTCTGCGCCGCCCTGCCGACCAGCGCCGCCGGTCACTACTGGGTGGCCTGCGAGGCGGCCACCGCCCGTGGCATCACCCGCCACCTCCGGCGGACGCTGGGCGTCGACAAGGACCGGTTGACCTCCCTCGGCTACTGGAAAGCCGCGTGAAGGGCCGCCTCGGTACCCTGACCGCGCTGTACGTCACCGTCGTTCCCGCCTCGCTCACCAGCGGCGGTTCCCCCACACGTCCGGCCCCGTCGCCGGCCCGGAGGCGGAGCACCCATCGGTAAACGGCGCCAAAGTCGCGGTGTGACCACAGTTCGGTCGCGCGCTGATACCCGAGTCCCGCGGCCCGGCCGGTGGTCGCCTCGACGTGGTGGGCGCGGCCGCGGTGCTGATCGGTGGCCTGGTCGCCGCCGGACTGCTGTGCCGGGCAGACCGCTCCATATCCGTCTAATTAGGATAGGCTAGCCTAATCACGACAGTTGTCGTAGCTGACGGAGGCGGTATGCGGCTGTACATCACCGCGCTCAACCCCACCGACGCCGTCCTGGAAGGGTTCCTCCCAGCGGCGGCGTCGCTCGGGCTGCCGGTCACCGTGCTGACCGATCGGCCCGACGAATGGTCGGTCGACGTGCCGGTGGCGCGGTGCGCCGTCCGGGACGCGGCCGCGGTGGTCGCGGCGACAGCAGCGACCCGACCGGTGGCGCTACTGTCCAACAGCGACCATCTTCAGGAGGCCACCGCGATCGCCGCACGGAAGCTCGGCCTGCCCGGCAAGGATCCCGACGCCGCCCGTCTCTGCAAGGACAAGGCCGCGGCCCGCGGGGCGATCGCGGCTGCGGGGCTCGATCTGGTCCGCACCGTCACCATCGACCCTGGTGTCACACCGGAGGTGCCGGGCGGGATGTTCCCGGCGGTGGTCAAACCCCGCGAGGGGGTGGCCAGCGAGGACGCGTACCTGGTGGCCGACCACGCCGAACTGATCGCTCGGGTCACCGAGATCCGTGGCCGGCGGCCAGACGTGGCCCTGGTGGTCGAGGAGTACCTCACCGGGGAGCTGCGAACCTTCGAAACCCTCGGCGATGGCACGGCGGTGGCCTCCCTGGGCGGGTGGCGCACCGGCCTCGGCCCGCCACCGACCTTCACCGAGGAGAGCCTCGACTGGTCGCCCCCGGGGGAGCAGGCGAGCACCCAGTTGCGGGCACGGCTCGACGCGCTCGGGGTCGGCTTCGGCGCCTGCCACACGGAGTACGTCATCTCCGACGGCCGGGTCCGGCTGATCGAGGTGAACTACCGCCTCATCGGTGACCGGATGGACCTGATCCTCGCCGAGCTGCTCGGCGTGCCGTTGTTCGAGTACGTCATCCGGCTGCACCTCGGCGAGCCTCTGATTGCCCTCGACCTGCCCACCACCGTCGACCGGTACGCCCAGGTCGAGTACGTCTGCGCGGACCGGCCCGGCCGGCTCACCGCCGCACCCGGCCTGCTGGACACCGTCCACGGCGAGGTCCGGCTGGGCTGCCGACCGTTGCGCGCGGTGGGACGCACCGCCGACCACACCGGGACGAACCGCGACTACCTCGCCGTGCTGCACGCGATCGGCCCCGATCAGGGGACCGTCCGGGAGTCGCTGGCCGCGTTCCGCAGCGACCTCCAGTGGACCATCGTCGAGTGAGCGACGACTGCGAGCGGGAGGTGTTCGCCCGTGTGCTCGACGCCCTGCTGCGCGAGGATCACCTCGGTCTGCTCAGCACCGGCCGACCGGACGGGCCCGACTGGTGGCAGGTGCCGCGCCCCGCTGGCCTGCTGCGGATCCCGGTTCGGGTGGACGGCTTCCAGCAGGCCCTGCGCAGCGCCGCGCCCATGGTGCTGGTGGTCGACAACGGCGACACCCACCGTACGGACACCATGGAAGGGCTGTTGACGTTGCTCGCCCCGCACGGCAACGCGGAAGCTGAGACCGGCTGGCAGGACTTCAGCGCCGAGTGCCGCGCCGACCTCCGTGCCCGGCGGCTCGCAGCCCGGAACCGACCACGGGTGCTCGCCGAAGTGGCCGCCGAACGCGCGATCACCCCGACCGGCATGCCGGCGGCGCTCCTCGACGACGTGCTCGCCGCCCACCACGGCCATCCGGTCTACCCCACCGACCGGTGCCGGCACGGTCTCAGTGACGACGAACTGCGCCGGTACGCCCCGGAGCACGCGCCGCGTCTCACACTGCGGTGGTACGCCGCCTCCGCCGAGGACGTCCGGCTCACCGGGGAACTCCCGTCCTGGTGGCCACGCGCACCGCGATCGGATCAGCTGCTGCTGCCAGTGCATCCGATCACCGCGGCACGCGACGCGCTACCGGTGACGGACCAGCCGCTGATCTCCGCGCGGCCCACCCTCTCCATGCGGACGGTGGCGCTCGACCACGACCCGTACCTGCACCTCAAACTGCCCCTGCCCACCGCGAGCCTCGGCGCCCGCAACCGGCGCACGCTGCAACCGGGCTCGCTCGCCGACGGCGCGGCCGTCGCCGGGCTGCTCGATCGGATCGCCAACGCGGAACCCGCCTTCGTCGGCCGGATCCGGCACGCCGACGAGGGCACCTGGGCGCACGTCGACGGCGACGAGCGGCGCAGTTTCCTGCTGCGCCGCTTCCCGCGCGATCTGGCCGACGTCCACGTGGTGCCGGTCGCGGCCCTCGCCGCAGCCGACCCGGTCGCGGGCACGGTCCTCGAACGGATCAGCCCCGAGCACCCTGTGACGCTGCTGAATTCCTACCTGGACCTGCTGCTCGACTGGCACGTCTTCCTCTGGCTACGCCACGGGATCGCCCTTGAGGCGCACCCGCAGAACATCCACCTGCTGGTGCATCCCGACGGTACGGTCGGCCTGCTCTACAAGGACAACGACGGCGCCCGACTCGACGCGCGGCATGGCGGCCCGAGCGGGCTCGCGTTGGGCGACGACCGGATGTGGGCCCGCGATCCGCAGGAGCTGGCCGACGTGTTCATCACCATCACCCTGCACCTGGCCGCCGCGGCCCCGCTGGTCGCCCTGGCCGCCCGAGGGCTGCCCGTGCCGTCACCCGCGGAAGCGCTGGTGCCCCGGCTCGTCGCCGCCCGCGACCGTTGGGGCGACGGGCCGGCGATGCGCACCTTCACCGAGCGGGTGCTGCGTGCCGCCCACCTACCCATCAAGGCGATGCTCACCGCCGGGACCCTGCTGCCCAAGCAGCGGCTGGGCTGTGCCGACATCAACAAGTACTACCTGCGTACCGGCCCGAACTACCTCCGGGAGACACGATGACGAGCGCGCGGTTGCGCTCCCGGCCGGCCACCGACACCGGCCAGCTCGCCGACCTGGCCGCCGCCCACGCCGTCTTCGGCTGCCTGGTGCGCGAGCTCGCCATGCCGGACGGCACCTCGACCGTGGTCGACGGTGCCGCACGTCTGCTGCTGCGGCAGCTCGACGTCACGCTGCGCTGCGCCGTCGCGCGAGCCTCACCGCTCGGCGCGCACCGCTACGCCGGCCCGGTGCAGCGGATGACCGCCGGTGGACGGTGGGAGGACCTGGACGCGGAACGGCTTGCCGGTCTGGTCGCGGCGGAACTCGGCACCCGTACCGGCCTGGTGAACGACGAGTTCATCGGGCAGGTCCGGGCCAGCCGGGACACCGTGGCCCGGCTGCTGGCCGACCGGCCGGCCCAGGATCCGACCCCCACAGGCGAGCCCGCCATCGACGCGTACGTCGACTCCGAGCAGTCACTGGTCTTCGGCCACCCGCACCACCCCACCCCGAAGTGGCGCAGCGGTGACCCGGACAGCTGGCGGGCGTACGCGCCGGAGCTGCGCACGTCGTTCCGGCTGCACTGGCTCGCCGTACCGGACGATCTGGTCGCCGACGCCGGGCCGTTCGATCCGCTCGTGGCCGCCCTCGACCCGCCGCGGCCACCGGGCGGGCACCGCGTCCTGCCGGTGCATCCCTGGCAGCTGTCGCTGATCCCGCCGACCCACCCGGGGTTGCGCGACCTGGGGGAGGCCGGCGTGCCGGTACGGCCGACGGCGAGCGTCCGCACCCTCTACGCCCCCGAGGCCGACCTGTTCGTCAAGACCAGCCTGCACGTACGGATCACCAACTGCCTCCGCAAGAACGCCCGGTACGAACTCACCGGCGCGGTGGCCCTGACCGACCTGCTGGCCCGGGTGCCGATGCCGGCCGGGGTCGGTCTGCTCGCCGAGCCGGCCTACCGCACGGTCGGCGTCCCCGGCGCGGACGAGGCGTACGGGACGATCCTGCGCACTGGCCTGCGCCCGCACCTGCGACCCGGGGACACCCCGATCCTGGCGGCGGCGCTGGCCGCCGCGCCGCTGGTGACAGCGGACCCGGTGGCCTGGTGGCGTGCGTACGTCGAGCTGCTGGTGCCGGCGGTGCTGCGCTGGTGGCTCAGCCACGGCGTCGTGCACGAGGCACATCTGCAGAACGTGGTCGTCGTGCTCGATCGCGACCGCCGCCCGGTACGGATGCTGTTGCGGGATCTGGAGGGTGTGAAGCTGGACGCCGACCGGTGGGACACCTGGCCGGACGGTGTCCCGGCGCAGGTCCGCTACGGCCCCCACGAGGCCCGTCGTCGGATCGTCTACTGCCTGTTCGTCAATCACCTCGGTGGCATCTGCGGGGCCCTGGCCGACGCACGACCGGGGGTCGAACGGCGGCTGTGGCAGGAGCTGCGTGCCGTCATCGAGGCGGTGGCAGGCGACCTCGACGATCCGCCCGAGCTGCGCGCGCTGTTGAGCGGTGAGCCGCTGGTGGCCAAGGCGAACCTGCTGGTCCGGTGGCGGCGCGACGCGGATCGGGCGGCGCCGTTCGTGCCGGTGCCGAACCCGATGGGCGGGCCACGGTGACGCGACCCGTCTACGTCCACGACCTCGACGGGCTGGCCGGGCAGGCCCGAGCCATCCGGGCGGCGCTGCCCCGGCAGGCCGAGCTGCTCTACGCGGTCAAGGCCAACCCGGATCCCGGCGTTCTGCGTACCCTCGCCCCGGTCGTCGACGGGTTCGAGGCCGCCAGCCGTGGCGAGCTACGGAGACTGGCCGAGGTGCTGCCGGGGCGGGCGCCGGCCGCGTACGCCGGACCCGGCAAGACCGACGCGGACCTCGCCGCCGCTCTCGCCGCCGGGGTACGCCGCATCCACGTCGAATCGCCCGCCGAGCTTCGGCGGCTCGGCGCGCTGGCCACCGCCTCGGGCAGGTCGGCCCAGGTGCTGTTGCGCGTGAACCTGCCGGTGGACGCGCCGGGCGCGAGCCTGGTCATGGGCGGCGGGCCGAGCCCGTTCGGCATGGACCCGGCCGACGCGGTCGAGTGTGCCCGCCGCCCGCCCGCCGGCATCGACGTACGCGGAATCCACGCCCACCTGGCCAGCGGGCTGGACGCGCCACTCGCCGCCACGGTCGCCGCCGCCGTGGTCCGCTGGGCGGTCGCCGAGGTCGGTGCCGCCGAGGTCGATGTCGGCGGAGGCATGGCCGTCGACTACACCGACCCGGCGGCACGATTCGACTGGGTGGGCTACGGCCGGGCACTGGCTGACGTCCTCGACGCGTACCCGGGAGTGCGGCTGCGCATCGAGCCGGGCCGGTCGGTCACCGCCTACTGCGGGGCGTACCTCACCGAGGTCATCGATGTGAAGCGCTCCTACGGCGAGTGGTTCGTGGTGGTGGCCGGGGGCACCCACCACCTGCGCACACCGGCGGCGAAGGGGCACGCGCAGCCGTTCGCTGTGCACCGGCGACGCGGCGGCGACGCCCAGCGCACCGACGGGGGGCCGGTCACCGTGGTCGGGCAGCTCTGCACCCCGAAGGACGTGCTGTCCCGGTCGACCACCGCCGGGCCGATCGGCGTGGGTGACGTGCTGGCGTTCGCCATGGCCGGGGCGTACGCCTGGAACATCAGCCACCGCGACTTCCTGCTGCACGAGCCGCCGCTGTTTCAGACCGGTGACCCGCAGGAGGTGGCCGCCGAGTGGGCGGCCCGACCGTTAGGGTCGTGACTCAGGGCCGAAGTCGATGACCAGAGGCGCGGCGATCGTCACCCACGCCGGCGGCAGCGCGCGTTCACCCGTGGCGCACACGTCGACGAGCGATCGGAGCGCTTTTCTGGCACCGTGGTACGGCGCGCAGTGTCGCCGAGTTACCGGCCACGCCGTATTGAGGGGGGTTGCATGGACTTCACGCTGTCGACGCGGCAGGGGCGGATCGGGACGGTGGTCGAGGTCGCCGGTGACGTGGATATGAGCACCACCCCCGAGTTGCGGGACCAGTTGCGCCAGCTGGTGGAGAGCGGTGCCCGGGTGGTGGTGGTCGACCTGACCGGCGTCGGGTTCATGGACTCCAGTGGCCTGGGCGTGCTCGTGGTCGCCTACAAGGATCTGCGGGAGCGGGACGGCTGGCTCGCCCTGGCCGGGGTCAGTCGCGCGGTGCGTACGGTGTTGTCGATCACCTCGGTGGATCGGGTCATCGGGATCTTCGACACGGTGCAGGACGCCGAGGAGGCGTCACCGGCGGTGTCGTGACCGGCCTCACTGCCGCAGGATGCTGGCGCGGCCGATGTCAGCGCCAGCGGCGCTTGATCGCGGCCCGTGGCCGCCATACCAGTCGATGATGAGCAGGGTGGCGTCGTCGGCCAGGACCGGCCCGGCGGTCGCCAGCACCGCGTCGGACAGTGCTCGGACCGCCTCGCGTGGATGCAGGTGGGCGATGCTGATCAGGGCGGCGGGGAGGTCCAGGTCGGCGGCGTTGCGTTCGCGGATCCCGTCGGTGACGATGACCAGCCGGTCGCCGGGCAGCAGGAGGATCTCGCCGCTGCGATAGCCCTCGTCGGGAAACATGCCCAGCGGGAAGTTGGCGGGCAGTTCCAGCGGCTCGGCTCGGCCCTCGCGGACCAGCACCGGCGGGACGTGCCCGGCGTTGAGCAGCTCACAACGCCCGGTGGCCAGGTCGATGCGGCCGAGCACGGCGGTCACGTAGGCGCCGCGTACGTTGGCGTGCTCGGCGAGGGCCCGGTTGGCTCCCTCGGCCTGGGTGACGAGGCTGTCGCCGCGGCGGCGGGTGTTGCGCAGGCTGCCCACACCGAGGGTGGCGGTCAGCGCGCTGGCCACGCCGTGGCCCATCGCGTCGGTGACGCTGAGGTGCAGCACGTCACGGGCCACGCTGTAGTCGAAGGTGTCCCCGCCGACGCTCGCCGCGGGCTCCAGCCAGCCGGAGAGGGCGAACGCGCCGGCCTCGCAGGTGAACGAGGCGGGCAGCAGGCGGCGTTGGATCTCGGCGGAGAGAGTGAACGGGGTGCTGCGCTGCCCCCATTCGAACAGGTCGGTGTGCCTGCGGTTGGCGATGACGACGAACGCCAGCGCGTGCGCGGTGCGGTTGATCCGCGCGATCACGGCCGCGTTCGGCTCGTCGGGCAGGTCGATCTCCAGCAGGCCGATGGCCTCGCCGCGTTGGGCGACGGGTGCGAGCACCGTGTGCCAGCCATCGCCGGGAAGCACCTGGGTGGTCTGCTGGCGCAGTGCCTGCTCGTAGGGCCCGCCGTCGAAGGGGAGAACCTCGGCGGCCTCCTCACCCTGATGCCGGCCGGGACGACCGGCGGCCGTCTGGTGGGTGAGCCTCACCAGTGCCCGGCCGCTGAGGTCGGCGATGAGCAGCGAGACGCTGAGCGCGTTCAACGCCGTGGCGATGTCCCCGGTGACGGCGTGGACCGCCTCGACCGGTGCGGCTTCCTCGGCCGACTGCAACATCCCGGTCAAGACGGCCTGCTCGTTGTCGTCCATGCGTCGAGCATAGGCATGTGCTGTTCCTGGCGTGTCGGCGCGAACGGTCGTACGGCCGCGGCCGACGTGACGGGACGCGAGGTCACGGCGGTGGGTTGTGGTGCCCTGTCCAACCCGGCACGGTCGCCCCGGTATCCCGGAGAGGGCCGCCCTCGTCCATTGTTGCTGCCTGCCACCGCTCCTCCTCGGCCCACCCGCAGGTTCAATTCGGCGATGTTCTACCCGTCGCCCAACCCGGCCAATCGCGGCCCAGGCGCTCCGGGTTGCCACCGATCGACGTTCGTCAGGGTTGGCTCAGGTCTCGGCCGGCCGTTGGGCGGTGCCAACCGGTGACGTGCCCGCCGGGGTCACGGGCTGCGGCTACAGTCTTGCGCTATGAGCAGCAGTGTCAGCGGTGGGCGTGACTCCGCTGGTGCCACGGAAGGGTGCCTGGTGTCAGCGCCGATCAGCGCCGCCGACCTGACGCGGCTGCGGCATGCTGTGGCCGCCGCTGCCGGCGAGGCGGGCCTCGCCGATGCCGAGCTGGACGACTTCGTGCTGGCGGTGCACGAGCTGGTAGCCAACGTCATCCGGCACGGCGGGGGCGTCGGTCACCTTCAACTGTGTCGTGACGCCGATGTGCTGACCTGCCGAATCAGCGACCACGGTCCGGGCCTGGACGACGTGACGATCCGTCTACCCGGGCCGGCGGAGGTCGGGCGGCGCGGCCTGTGGTTGGCACAACGGCTCAGCGCTGCCCTCGTCGTCGACAGCAGCGCCGACGGACTCACGGTGGCGGTCTCAGCGCGCCTGCCGCCGCCACTGGGCTAAGCACCCGAACCGACTCCGGCGGGATCTCCGGTCGACGGTGAAGCGGGCACGACGGCACTGCGGGCACGGCCAGGACGGCACGGGCAGGTGCGGGCAGGTGCGGGACGCCGGTGAGCCGTCGGAGCGCATCACGCCCCGACGGCCCGTTGACGTCAGCCGTTGTCGATCAGGCTGGCAATCTCGTTGTAGATCAGGTGTGCCTTCGCGCCCTGGTTCGACGGGCAACCGCCGAGGTGGTGCAGGGCGATCACCCGGTGGCTGGCGTTCAGCACCGGTGAGCCCGAGTTGCCGCCAGAGGTGTCACAGCTGTAGCTGATGTTCCAGGTGTTGTAGTTCGCGTTCTTCACGGTGCAGTTCGCGCCGTTCTGGGTGTCCTCGAAGATCGACAGTCGCTTCGGGCTGCCGTCGCCGTGGCCCGGGACGTACATCCGCGTGCCGGTGGTGGTGGCGGTCGTCGCCAGATACAGCGTGCCGAACGTCTGGATGTTGGCGAAGTTGTTCACCGAGTAGAGGGTGTAGTCCAGTTGGTTGGAGCCGCCGCTGCTCACCTTGTAGAGGGTGGCGCCGCTGACCTTGGTGCCGGCGCCGGGGTTCGAGCCGCCACAGGTGGCGCACTGATAGTTGAACTGCATCTCGCTGCCGCTGACGGCGGACTGCGTCGAGAAGCAGTGCTTGTTCGTCAGCATGCGGTTGGTGTTGCCGACCCGCCAGGTGGTGCACATCCCGCCACCGCTGATCAGCAGCCGCGCCACCGCCCTGCCCCGGGCGTACTCGTTGGGGTGGCTGGTCTGGTAGCAGACCGCGTCGCGGCGGGCATCGGTGCTACAGACGGACTGGGTGGTGAAGTTGTGCTGAGCGATCTCCGTGCGGTCGTAGCCGCGCCAGAACCGGTCGATCGTCGCGGCGCTGCTGCGGGAGGCGCGGGTGCTGTGCAGCGTCACCACTGCGGTGTCGCCCTCCACCGACATCGCCCAGAAGCCCGGTTGTCCGTCGGTGGTGTAGTCCGCGCCGGTCGCCCGGTTCAGGGAGCGGTCGTACCGGTAGCTCTCCCGGCCGTCGGGGCTCGACACGGTCACGTACTCGCCGTCGGCCAGTCGCAGTGCGCTGAAGTGCACCTTGACGTACGACGCGCCGGGGTGCCGGATGATCTGCGTCCGGCCGTCCTGGGCGGAGGCCAGCGACCCGTTCATGGTCCGGAGTTCACCGACCGTGGTGACGCCCTCGGCCGAGAACTGGTCCGGCTCGGGTGCCCGCACGGATTGCGGTGCGAGAGGCTGAACCGAGTACGCCTCGGCGGCTGGTACTGACAGCAGGCTCAGCCCGAGTGTGCCGGCGCCGAGCGCGACGGCCACCGTTCGTAGGCGGCGCAGGGCATGTTTCATCGTCGCTCCTCCCGAGGAACCAGCACCCAGACGTGCTTGCAGCCTTCATACCCGAAGCCAAATAGACATGCAAATCTATCTATCTTTAGGTCAACCGCAATAACCAAGATCAAGAAGCCTGGCGGTACGTCGACTCGCCTGGAGTCTTGGGCCGATGCCGCGGCCACGGCGCAGCGGTTAGCCTCACCGTCATGGTGAGCGCGGAGTTGGATGAGTTGATCGTCGCGGACGCTGACGCGCTGCGCGTGTGGATGTCGGCCAACCACGCCACGTCGCCCGGCGTCTGGCTCGCCCTGACCAAGAAGGGCGGCACGGTCACCACGCTGACCTGGCAGCAGGCGGTCGACGAGGCCCTGTGCTTCGGCTGGATCGACGGGCAGGCCCGTAAACGGGATGAGGAGACCTCCTGGATCCGGTTCACCCCGCGCAGGCCCCGCAGTTCCTGGTCACAACGCAACGTCGCCCACGTGGCCCGACTGGAGGCGCAGGGGCGAATGCTGCCCCCAGGTCGCGCCGCGACAGAAGCAGCACAGGCAGACGGTCGGTGGGCAGCCGCCTACGCCCCGTCCTCCGAAGCCGAGGTGCCGGCCGACCTCCTCGCCGCCATCGCCGCCGACCCCGCCGCCCAGGCCATGTTCGACGTACTCACCAAAGCCAACCGGTTCGCTCTCATCTATCGCCTCAACGCCGTCAAACGGGCGCAGACCCGCGAGCGGAAGATCGGCGAGTTCGTCGCCATGCTGGCCCGTCACGAGACGATCTACCCGCAGAAGGCCAAGCCTCCACATCAGGTGCACTGATCTGTCGCATCGACCTCCGGCCTTCGAAACGCACACTCGCCCAACGGATTACCCGTTCGACGTCCCCGGACGGGCCCTAGAAGATCAGCCGGGTGAGCGCGGTGGCCGCCGCCGCGCAGACGATGACGACGAGGAAGGGCGCCCGGAGCAGCACGGCGACGAGCGCGGCCGTTACCCCGACGAGCCGGGCGTCCAGCACGATCTGCTCATGGCCACCGACGGTCTGCACGACGATCAGGCTTACCAGCACCCCGACCGGCAGGAGGGCCGCCGCGGCGGTGACCCGCGGATGTTCCAGCAGCGTGGCCGGCATCAGGAAGCCGAGCAGCTTCAGCGCGTAGCACCCGGCCGCCGCCAGCAGGATCGCCACCCACATGCTCATTGGTCCACCTCCGTCGTCGTGCCCCGTTCGGCGGTGGTCACCCCGGCGAGCCTGGGCAGGAGCGTCACGACGGCCATCACCACCGCCGCGGCCGCCAGCACCACCACCCCGGCGGGCTGGAACGGGACGAGGCAGAGGGCAACGGCGCCGGTGGCCGCGGCGACCAGCCACGCCGGCCGGGTGCGGATCCGCGGCGCGACGAGGGCGACGAAGGCCGCTGGCGCGACGGCGTCCAGCCCGATCGTTGCCGGATCGGCGATCATGTCGCCGCTGAGGGCACCGAGCAGCGTGGCGAGGTTCCACAGGACGAAGACCGATCCGCCGGTCGCCCAGAACGCCAACGACGCGAACTCCACGCGCCGCTGCCCGATGGTCATCGCGGTGGACTCGTCGATCACGAGTTGCGCGCCGACCAGTCTGCGCAGCCCGCGCAGCCGCAGGAGCCCGTCCAGGGCGAAGCCGTAGAACGAGTTGCGCAGGCCCAGCAGCACCGCGGGGAAAACCGCTGCGAGCGGCGTGCCGCCGGCAGCCACCGCACCCACGAAGGCGAACTGTGACGCTCCGGTGAACATCAGCGCGGAGAGCGCGACCGTCTGGGCGGTGGAGAGCCCGGCGGTGTTGGAGAGAGCACCGAAGGAGAAGCCGTAGGTGCCGGTGGCCAGCCCGACCGCCAGAGCGTCGCGGACGACGGTGCGCCGCTGGGGCGGCTCCGCCAGCGCCTGAGCGGTCGCCGGCAGCGCGCCCTCACTCACGTCAGCACCCCGGCGTACGGGGGCAGCCCGGTCCACCGCTGGTCCGGCGGCAGGTGGCTGACGTCGTTGTACGCCACCAGCGCGGCCGGGCGGTCGGGACGGTACAGGATGACGGTGAGCGCGCAGTTCGCCGCGTTGAGGCCCAGCCAGCGGGCCTCCGGCGCGTCGAGGGCGTGCCGGACGAACCAGGCGATCAGGAAGTTGTGGGTGACGATCAGTTCGTGGGTCTCCACAGTCGCGGGCGTGGCGA
Organism: Micromonospora sp. NPDC005413; assembly: GCF_040606435.1. Lineage (NCBI taxonomy): Bacteria > Bacillati > Actinomycetota > Actinomycetes > Micromonosporales > Micromonosporaceae > Micromonospora > Micromonospora sp. NPDC005413. The sequence goes on along the minus strand of NZ_JBEXEV010000010.1, from coordinate 147,400 downwards.
ACCGCTCGACGGCGGCCGCGGCCAGCCGGGCGCCATCGGCGCGCTCCGCCGGGGAGACGCCGTCGAGAAACCGGGCGTACGGGTCCGGCAGCGCCCCGAGGTCGGGCAACGGCGGGACGTAGTCCCCCACGACCGGGGAGGAGTGCAGGGGAACGCCCGGAAGTTCCCGGCCGACCAGTTCCGCGGTGTGGGTGGCCCGAGGCAGCGGCCCGTGGTGGACCGCGGTCAGCGGCACGGCGGCGAGTCGTCGCCCCAGCGCCCGCGCCTGCTGCCGTCCGCGGGCGGTCAGGTCGCCCTCGTCGACGGCTTCACCGTGTCGGGCCAGGTAGAGAAAACGGTTCGGCACGCTTCTCCTCGTCAGCGGGAGACGGTCGCCCGGCCGGAGCCGGCCGTCCGGGAGACCATGGACGACGGACGTTCGGGCCCGGTCACCGCGCGGCCCGCAGCTCGTCGCCCCGCTGCCGCGGCAGGTCGCGCAGGGACGTCACCACGGTCGCCGCTTCGATCTCGTCGCCCCGTCGGACCGCGGCGACGAGCCGGTCGGTGAGATCCGGGATACCCGCGGAGGGGTGGAACGGGCCGCCGTCGGGGAGCAGGTCCGCGGGCTGGGGAGGTGCGTCGTCGGTCACCCGGCCGGTCTGCACCGCCCGGGCCAGCGCCGCCAGGCCGAGCAGGTCGGCCGTCACGTTCCCGGCCCGATCAGCCGGCCACGGGCGGTGGGCCGGTTCCTGGCTCGCCAACGCGGAGGCGAGGCCGGCGGCGTGCCAGCCGGTGATCCGGATCCGCGGGTCGAGCCAGCCCTGCTCGACCGTGCCGCCTCGGGGCGGCCGGGGCGTGACGACGACGGACCACGGCGACAGGGCGGTGTGCTGCACGTCCTGCGCGTGAGCCTCGGCGAGCGCTTCGCCCAACTGGCGGATGATGCCGGCCCGGCCACGCTCGTCGAGTGCCGCACCATGCAGCGCGAGAAAGTGGTCGAGCCGCAGCGCCCGCAGCTCCTGGTGCATCAGCAGGGCCGGACCGGACCGGTGGTGGCCCAGCGTCACCACCTCGACGATGCCGGGATGCCGGAGGCCGCGCAGCAGAAGGTGCTCGCGCAGCGTCGCCTCCTCCAGCAGGGCCCGGCGCTGCTCGCCACCGAAGGGGCCGGACACGTAGACCCGCACCAGGCGGGAGACCTTGTCGAGCGTCGTGCTCCACGCCGTGTAGTCCTGCCAGGCGGGGGCCACTTCGATCGGTTCCTCGGTGACCTGCCAGGTGCCGATCCGGCTCCAATCCTCGACCGGCGCGCAGCCGACCAGGCGCAGCAGCTCCGGCATCGCTTGGGAGACGGCGGCTGCGGCACCCGCCCACTCCGGCGGCGCGGGCCGGCTCAGCAGGTCGGCGTGCAGCCGGGGGAGCCCGGCGGGTCCGGCGGGGTCCGGGCCGTACACCCGGTGGGCCTGATCCGGGGTCAGGTCGACGTCGAGGCTCGGCTCCGGCAGATAGACCGCGCCGTGGACGACGGGAGCCGGCAGCCCCAGGGTCGCCGCCGCCCGGCCGAGCACGGCCGACAGGTGGGCCGCCTTGATGTCGGCGGTCCGCCGGGGGCTGTCGACGGCGCGGGTCCGGCCGCCGGTGGTCAGCAGCCAGGTCCCGCCGACGTTGCGGACCTGGCCACGGAGCGTCTCCACCTCCACCAGGCACAGCCCGGTGGGCGTCGCCACCAGCAGGTCGACGCTGTGCACGTGGCCACTGTCGGCGACGAACGAGAAGTGCGACCAGGTCCGGTACGGCTCCTCGTCGGGGAGTAGCCGGTGGATTTCCTCGATCGCTCTCGGCTCGTCCGAGAAACGCCACGGCGTGACGGTCCAACAGCGGTCTTCCCGCATGTGATGTTGTCCCTTCGGGCTCTACAGGTGCACGTCACCGGACGGCTCGATCGGAGTCGATCGCGGGAACCGCCGCGATCGCCCCGGGTCGATCGCCCCGCTCAGGTCGGGCCGCTCTCTCCCAGCAGCTTCGGGTAGCCCGTCTCGGCAGCGACGAACCGGGCCAACCGGTCGACGCCCGTGACGATCCCCTCCTCGGAGATGCAGCTGAAGGAGAGCCGGATGTGGTGGGAGTCCCCACCCTCGGGCTGGAAGTAGGACAGCGGCACCCAGATTACGCCGTGGTCCCGCGCCGATCGGGTCAGCGCCTCCTCGCTCGCCACGAACGGCAGTCGCACGAGGAGGAAGAAGCCGCCACCCGGGTCGGTCCAGCTCACCCCGTGGTCGTCCCGATCGGCGGGCGGGAAGTGGTGGGCGAGCCGGTCCAGCATGATCTGCCGCATCCGCTCGTAGTGGGCGGCAGCCGGCCTGTTCGCCTCGGACAGCCGGCCCGCCGCCAGCAGCGCGCCCGCCACGACGGCCTGGCTCAGCGGCGAGGTGTTCACCGTGACCATGCTCTTGATCTTGACAAGCTCGGCGGCGAACGGCCAGCGGCGACCGCTGTCGTCCACCACCTCCTGATCGGCGACGACGTAGCCGATCCGAGCGCCCGGGAAGATGGACTTCGCGTACGAGCCGAGCTGGATAACTGTGCGCCGCCGGTCCATCGACTTCAACGACGGCAGCGGGTCCGCGCCGCCGAGCAGGCGGTACGGCGAGTCCTCCAGCAGCAGGATCCCGTGCTCCGCGGCCACGTCGAGGAGTTCCTGTCGCTGGGCCAGCGGGATGGTCCGCCCGGACGGGTTCGAGTGGTCGGGGATCACGTAGCAGGCCCGGGGCCGACGGCCCGCCGTCCGTTGCGCCTGGACCGCCGCCGCGACGGCGGAACCGGTCAACCCGTCGGGCCCCTCGGGGATCGGGACGATCGGGATGTCCAGGATCCGGGCGGCGCCGGAGATCCCGACGTAGCAGGGGCTCGGCACCAGCAGGACGTCCCGGGCGTCCGCGTGCAGTGCGCGCAGCACCAGCAGCATCGCCTCCTGGCACCCTACGGTGACCACGATGCTCTCCGGCGACACGTCGACGTCCTCGTCCACGCGCAGCATCCGGGCCACGTGGTCGCGGATCTGCCCGGCGGTGTCGCCGTACTGGAAGATCTCCCGGCGCAGTTCCGGCTCGTCGGCTCCCCCGGCGCGCCGGTCGTCCAGGTACCGCGCCAGGTGACGCTGCACGTCATCGAGGTCGAAATCGGCCTCGTACGGTCGGCCTGGGCCGAACGAGACCGCGGCCGGATAGCGCGACGTGACCTCGTTGAGGAACGTCATCGTGTCGAGCACCGGGTCTCGCAGGCTGCCGTGCAGGTCGGAGACGTGCACCGTGCCGACGGGCCCGTGCGCCCGGTCGACGGACCGGCGCGTCCGTGGCACACCGGCCATCAGCATGGCCTCGCCCAGCTCCTCGGTGAGCAGGTCGAGCACGCCGCCCACCCCCTTCTCGCCGTCGACGGCCAGCCCGTGCAGCACGGGCCGGCCGACCAGCACCGCGTCCGCGCCGCGGTCGAGGGCGACCAGGACGTCCGTACCGCTGCGGACGCCTCCGTCGAGCAGGACCGGCACGGCCCCACCGACCCGGTCCGCGACCGGGCCGAGCAGGTCGAGAGTGGCCGGTGCGGCGCTGAACTGCCGCCCTCCGTGGTTGGAGACGATCACACCCGCCGCACCGTGCCGCACGGCCAGCTCCGCGTCCTCGGCTGCGGCGACGCCCTTCAGCAACACGGGCAGCCGAGTCACCGAACGCAGCCACTCGACGTCGCCCCAGGAGAGCGCCGGCGCGAATGCCCGCCGGCTGTGCGCCAGGGGCGAGGCGAAGTCGTCGGCCGGAAGGTTGGCCGGCCGTACGCCCGGCGGTAGTTGGAAGCTCCGCCGCAGGTCACGCAGGCGCCGGGCCATCCGCGGGGTGTCCACCGTCAGCACCAGGGCCGTCATGGCGGCCGCCTCGGCCTGCGCGACGACGTGCCGGGTGATGCCCCGGTCGGCGAAGACGTAGAGCTGCAACCACAGTGGGCCCCCGGCGGTCGCGATGTCGGCGAACGGCACCGACGCCATGGTGCTGACCACGTAGGGCACCCCCCGTGCCGCCGCCGCCCGGGCGGTGGCCAGCTCACCCTCGGGGTGGACCATGGTCTGGAAGGCGGTCGGCGCGATCGCGATCGGCACCGGCCAGCGGTGTCCGAGCAGGACCGTCGTCGAGTCGGGCTCCGCCGTGCCGGTCAGCACCCGCGGTGTCAGGGTGGCTCGGTCGAACGCCTCGCGGTTGGCCCGCAGGCTCCGCTCGTCACCCTGGCCGCCCTCGATGAAGTCCCACACCGGCGGCGACAACCGCCGGCGGGCTTCCGCCTCGTAGTCGGCCAGGGTGAAGAGCGCGCTCATGATTCTCCTCCGGGGGCGGGCGGTCAGCCGGAGATCCCGGTACGGTCCATGTCCTGGCGCAGGGACAGCGGACGCATGTCCGTCCACACCTCGCCCACGTGCTCCAGGCACGCCTCCCGGGTCCCCGTGAACCCCTCCTGCCGCCAGCCGGCCGGCAGGTCCCTGCCCTGCGGCCAGATGGAGTACTGCTCCTCGTCGTTGACCACGACGCCGAATGTCTGCTCGTTGTCGGTCTCGTTCTCGCCGAACATGTCTTCTCCCCGATGTGCGATGGGATGGATGTGGTGGTCGCCGACCACGAAGCCGGCTCCGGGACGGCTGCCCCGGGCACCCGTCAGCCGACGGTGGCCTGCTCCTGGGCAACGGCCGAGTAGAGCGCCTTGATGTTGCCGCTGCCGAACAGGCGTGCCCCCATCCGCTCGATGACCTCGACGAAGAACGTGTGTCGCGGATGGGTCGACCGGGCGAAGATCTGGAAGAGCTGGCCGGCGTGGTCGGTGTCCGCCAGCACACCCAGCTCCCGCAGTTCCCCGATGGTGTGCCCGATCGGGATCAGCCGGGTCGGCAGGGCCTCGTAGTAGGCCCCGGGGATCGGCAGGAACTCCACGCCGTTCTCCCTCAGCCGGCGTACCGACGAGACGATGTCGTCGGTGCGGAAGGCCACGTGCTGGACGCCCGCGCCGCCGTGCCGGGCGATGAAGTCGTCGATCTGCCCGGCCGCGGCCGTGCTGTCCGGTTCCAGGATGGTGAAGGTGACGTCGCCGGCGGCGTTCTGCACCACCTCCGAGTTCATCGCCTGCTCGCCGACGAGCACCCGCTCGGCGAAGATCGACTCGAAGTCGAGCACCGTGCGGTAGTGGTCCACCCAGCGACCCAGCTCACCCTCGGGCACGCAGACGGCGAAGTGGTCGGTGTCCAGCAGGCCGGCGGTGCCCTCCGGCGCCACGGGGCGGTGACCCGGCACCGGCGCCTCCGGCCCGGTCGGCTCCAGCAGGGTGTGCACCATGTCCCCGAAGCCACCGATCGTCGCGGCGAGCACTCCGCCGTGCCGGGGCGACGGAGCCGGCGCGGCGATCGGCACGGCGCCCCGCTCCACCGCCGCGGCGAAGGCGGCCCGGACGTCGGGGGTGGCGAGCGCGATGTCCGCCACCCCGTCACCGTGGCGTGCCACGTAGTCGGCGACGGCGTTGCTCTCCACCTGCGAGGACGTGAAGACCATCGTCCCGGCGGCGGGTCCGAGGACGACCGAGGTGACTCCCTCGAACGTCGCCGGCTCCCCGGCCGCCAGGCCGTGCCGGGCCGCGAACTCCGCAGCCGCGCCGATCGCGTCGCGGACGTGGAACTCCGTGTACGCCAACCGCAGGTCCCTCATCGAGCTGGCCATGCCAGCGCCTCCTTCGTCGTCGAATCGTCAGCGGACGGCGGGGCGTCGGCCTTCCGGTCGTCCGCCCGCACGGCCGCCGCCAGGGCGGCGCCGACTGTGGCCACCGCCGGTGGAGCAAGCATTCCGAAGTGGTCCCCGTCGGCGGTGACCCGGTGGACGCGCCCGCCCACGTACGGATGCCAGAGCTCGGGGCCGAACACCGCCGCCGCCTCGTCGCGGCCGGCGGTGACGAGGGTGACGTCGCCGGGAAGGTACGCCTTCTCCAGTTCGTCGGCGGCCGCCCGGTACCGCACCGCCGACGTCACCAGCTGGTCGGCCTCGTCCGGGGTCAGCCCCCACAGGTCGGCGAGCGACGCGCGCAGCGTCTCCCCGTCGACGGGGGCCGGCCCGTCGACGGCCGGGTGGCTGGCGGCGAAGCCGGCCAGGACGTCCGCGGCCGGATCGGACGCGGCGATCCCCAGGACCCGTCGCTGCTCGGCGAACGGATAGGCGTCGATCAGGGTCAGGCTCGCGACCCGGCCCCGGTCCGCCAGCTCCGCGGCGACCGCGTGGGCGACCACGCCGCCGACCGACCAGCCGGCCAGGTGGTACGCCGGGGCCGGGCACGCCTGTTCGATCCGGTCGACCAGCGCCGCGACGAGACTCCAGCCGTCACCGGCCGGCCAGCCGGTCGCCTGCACGCCGTAGACCGGGTGGTCCTCCGGGATGTACGGCAGCAGCGACGCGTACCCCCAACTCAGTCCGCTGACCGGAGGCAGCAGGACGAGCGGGGTCGCCTCCCCGGCGGCACGGAGCGGGATCACCGGCGCGAGGAGCGCGCCGCCGCTGGTCTCCGGAGCCAGCAGGAGCGGGGCGAGGTCCGCGACGCGCGGGGCCTCGAAGACGGCCCGCACCCGGGCCGGTACGCCCAGTTCACGGATCCGAGCGACCAACCGCATCGCCGAGAACGAGTTCCCGCCCAGAGCGAAAAAATCGTCATGGACACCCACATGGGGTAGGTCGAGGGTTTCGGCGAACAGGCCGCAGAGGATTTCCTCGCGGGGATCGCGGGCTTCACGGCGGGTGGTGGCCGCTGGTTGGGCGGCGGGCAGTGCCGGAACGTGTCGGGCCGTTCGCTCGGTCAACGCGACCAGGTCGTCCTGGGCCATCGGCACCTGCGACAACCGCAGCCCGGGGTCCGCCGCGACCGCTGCCATGAACTGTGTGAACACCACCGCGATGTGCTCGGCGGTGTCCCGGTCGAACAGATCCAGGCTGTATTCCACCGACCCGCTGACCCCCGCCGGTCGGCCGAACGCGTCCCGCGACTCCTGGAACGCCATCGCCAGGTCGAACTTCGCCGCGTACCAGTCGAAGTCCTCCACCACACAATCCACGCCGTCGAGCCGCAACTCCACGTCGCCGACGCCCTGCCACGCCAACATCACCTGGAACAACGGATGCCGCGCCAACGACCGCGGCGGATTGACCATCTCCACCAACCGCTCGAACGGCATCTCCTGATGCCCGAAGGCCGTCAGATCCGTCTCCCGCACCCGCGCGGCCAACTCCACAAAAGTCGGATCACCCGCCGTCGACGTCCGCAACACCAACGTGTTCACGAAGAACCCGACCAGGTCCTCCAACGCCGCGTCGTCCCGACCCGCCACCACCGTGCCGATCGGCACGTCCGTGCCCGCACCCAACCGGGTCAACACCGCCGCCAACCCCGCCTGCACCACCATGAACAAGCTGACCTTGTTCACCCGGGCGAAATCCGCCAACGCCGCATGCACACCCTCGACGAGCCGGAACTCGACCGACCCACCACGCCCACTCGACACCACCGGACGCGGCCGGTCCACCGGCAACGGCAACTCCAACGGCAACCCCGCCAACGCCCCACGCCAGAACGCCAACTGCCGCCCGAACACACTGTCCGGATCACCCTCGACGCCCAACAACTCCCGCTGCCACAACGCGTAATCCACGTACTGCACCGGCAACGGCACCCACCCCGGCGCCACCCCACCACGCCGCGCCTCATACGCCCGCGACAGATCCCCCAACAACGGCCCCATCGACCAACCGTCACCAGCGATGTGATGCACCACCACCACCAACACCGACTCCGCCGGACCCACCTCGAACAACCACGCCCGCAACGGAGGATCCACCGTCAGATCAAAACCAGCACCCGCCGCCTCCCGCACCGCACCGGCCAACCCCTGCGCCGACACCCGACGCACCACCAACTCCGGCGCCCACCCCGACAACACCACCTGACACGGCGTCCCACCCACCTCCTGGAACACCGTCCGCAACGACTCGTGCCGACCCACCACATCAGCCAACGCCAACCGCAGCGCACCCACATCCAACCCACCACGCACCCGCGCAGCGAACGGAATGTTGTACGTCCCCGACACACCCTCCAACTGACCGATGAACCACAACCGCGCCTGCGCGAACGACAACGGCACCCGCTCCGGACGCGGCACCGCCACCACACCCGCCCGCGCCGCACCCACCACACCCAACCGCCGCACCACACCCGCCACCGTCGGGAACTCAAACAGATCCCGAACCGCCAACTCCACACCCAACAACGCCCGCACCCGCGCCACCAACCGCACCGCCAACAACGAATGACCGCCCAAAGCGAAAAAATCGTCATGGACACCCACATGGGGTAGGTCGAGGGTTTCGGCGAACAGGCCGCAGAGGATTTCCTCGCGGGGATCGCGGGCTTCACGGCGGGTGGTGGCCGCTGGTTGGGCGGCGGGCAGTGCCGGAACGTGTCGGGCCGTTCGCTCGGTCAACGCGACCAGGTCGTCCTGGGCCATCGGCACCTGCGACAACCGCAGCCCGGGGTCCGCCGCGACCGCTGCCATGAACTGTGTGAACACCACCGCGATGTGCTCGGCGGTGTCCCGGTCGAACAGATCCAGGCTGTATTCCACCGACCCGCTGACCCCCGCCGGTCGGCCGAACGCGTCCCGCGACTCCTGGAACGCCATCGCCAGGTCGAACTTCGCCGCGTACCAGTCGAAGTCCTCCACCACACAATCCACGCCGTCGAGCCGCAACTCCACGTCGCCGACGCCCTGCCACGCCAACATCACCTGGAACAACGGATGCCGCGCCAACGACCGCGGCGGATTGACCATCTCCACCAACCGCTCGAACGGCATCTCCTGATGCCCGAAGGCCGTCAGATCCGTCTCCCGCACCCGCGCGGCCAACTCCACAAAAGTCGGATCACCCGCCGTCGACGTCCGCAACACCAACGTGTTCACGAAGAACCCGACCAGGTCCTCCAACGCCGCGTCGTCCCGACCCGCCACCACCGTGCCGATCGGCACGTCCGTGCCCGCACCCAACCGGGTCAACACCGCCGCCAACCCCGCCTGCACCACCATGAACAAGCTGACCTTGTTCACCCGGGCGAAATCCGCCAACGCCGCATGCACACCCTCGACGAGCCGGAACTCGACCGACCCACCACGCCCACTCGACACCACCGGACGCGGCCGGTCCACCGGCAACGGCAACTCCAACGGCAACCCCGCCAACGCCCCACGCCAGAACGCCAACTGCCGCCCGAACACACTGTCCGGATCACCCTCGACGCCCAACAACTCCCGCTGCCACAACGCGTAATCCACGTACTGCACCGGCAACGGCACCCACCCCGGCGCCACCCCACCACGCCGCGCCTCATACGCCCGCGACAGATCCCCCAACAACGGCCCCATCGACCAACCGTCACCAGCGATGTGATGCACCACCACCACCAACACCGACTCCGCCGGACCCACCTCGAACAACCACGCCCGCAACGGAGGATCCACCGTCAGATCAAAACCAGCACCCGCCGCCTCCCGCACCGCACCGGCCAACCCCTGCGCCGACACCCGACGCACCACCAACTCCGGCGCCCACCCCGACAACACCACCTGACACGGCGTCCCACCCACCTCCTGGAACACCGTCCGCAACGACTCGTGCCGACCCACCACATCAGCCAACGCCAACCGCAGCGCACCCACATCCAACCCACCACGCACCCGCGCAGCGAACGGAATGTTGTACGTCCCCGACACACCCTCCAACTGACCGATGAACCACAACCGCGCCTGCGCGAACGACAACGGCACCCGCTCCGGACGCGGCACCGCCACCACACCCGCCCGCGCCGCACCCACCACACCCAACCGCCGCACCACACCCGCCACCGTCGGGAACTCAAACAGATCCCGAACCGCCAACTCCACACCCAACAACGCCCGCACCCGCGCCACCAACCGCACCGCCAACAACGAATGACCGCCCAAAGCGAAAAAATCGTCATGGACACCCACATGGGGCAGGTGCAACAGCTCGGCGAACAGGTCGCAGAGCGCGGCCTCCTGCGCGTTGCGGGGTGACCCGCTGGCGCGCCGGCGCGGCTCCGGCAGGGCCCGCCGGTCGACCTTGCCATTCGGGGTGAGCGGCAGGTGCTTCATGCGGACGAACTCCTGCGGCACCATGTAGTCCGGGAGCACGCCGCTGACGTGCTCCTTCAGTGACCGGACGGAGACTTCGCCGCGGGGCACCGGCACGACGTACGCGATCAGGTTGTAGCTCCCCGAGTGGTCCGGGCGGGCCCCGACGACCACCTGGGACACCCCCGGGTGGCTGGCCATCACCGCCTCAATCTCGCCGATCTCCACCCGGTTGCCGCGTACCTTGATCTGCCCGTCGGCCCGGCCGACGAACAGCAGCTCGTCGGTCGTGGTACGCCGGACCAGGTCGCCCGTGCGGTACATCCGCGACCCGGGGGGCCCGAACGGGCACGGCAGGAAGCGCTCCGCCGTCATCCCGGGCAGGCCGAGGTAGCCCCGGGCGAGCCCGGGCCCGGCGACGTACAGCTCGCCGACCTCTCCCGGCGCCACCTCCGCCAGGGACCCGTCGAGCACGTGCACCGACATCCCGTCCCGAGGCCGCCCCAACGGCAACGGCGCGGTGGCGGGGCGGCCCCGGTCCAGCGCCGTCTGGCTGGCGATGAGGGTGACCTCGGTGGGCCCGTACATGTGCCGCACCACCGTCTCCGGGCAGGTGTCCAGCACCCGTCCGGCCGCGCTGGGGCTCACCACGTCGCCCCCGGCGGAGACCTCCTGCAGCCCCGCGAAGACCTCGGGCGTGGTCTCGGCCAGCGCGTCGAACAGGCCTGCGGTCAGGCTGACCGCGGTCAGGCCGAAACGCGTGATCAGCGTGCGCAGCACGTCTGCGGAGAGGACACCCGGCGGCGCCACCACCACCCGGCCACCGTTGAGCAACGGCACCCAGATCTCGTACGTGGACAGGTCGAACGCGTGCGGCGAGTGGAACAGCACCGCGCCGGTGCTGCTGTTGGCCCGCCAGCAACTGTCCGTCGCGAGCTGCACCACGGCACGCTGGGTGATGGCGACTCCCTTGGGCCGCCCGGTCGACCCCGACGTGTACATCACGTAGGCGAGCTGCTCGGGTGCCACCGGCGTGCCGGGCTCGTCCGTCGCCTCGCCGTCCAGGTTCAGATCCGCGAGCCGGACGACCGAGGCGGCGGAGTCGAACGGCGCCGGGTCGTTGGCCTCGTCGAGCAGCAGGAAGCGGGCACCGGCGTCGGCCACCACGGCAGCCATCCGGTGCGGCGGGAAGGCGCCGTGCACCGGCAGATACGTGCCGCCCGCCTTCGCGACTGCCAACAGCGACACCACCAGGTCGATGGAGCGCTCCTGGAGCAGCGCCACCGGCTCCTCGGCCTGGAGACCACGGCTGAGCAGGTGCCGGGCCAGCCGGTTGGCACGGTGATCCAGGGCCGCGTACGTCAGTTCGCCTGCCTCGCCGACCACGGCGACGGCCTCGGGCGTGCGGGCGGCCTGGGCCGCGAAGCGCCCCGCGATGGTCGTCGTGCGCTGCTCGTCAGTCATGTGCTGCTCCCGTGTCGCCCTTGCGTGGTGGTGATGCGCTCAGACATCCAGGCTGCTGACCCGGACATCGGGATCGCTGGCGAACTCCCGGACAGTCCGGGCGAAGGCCGAGGCGAGGTCCTCGATGTCGGAGCGGTCGCAGATGTCCGCGCGGTACGTGATGTCGCCCCACAGGCCGTCCGGCCCGGGGGCGAGCGAGACGGTCAGGTCGCTGACCGTCCCATCGACGCGCAGCTCCTCGACCTCGATCCGCAGCCCCGGCCAGTCGGTCGCCACCTCCTGTTCGGCGTCCTGCAGCACGAACGTCACCGGGACCATGGGCGGGACCGTGGTGTCCCGGTGCGGCGCCAGATGGTCGACCAGCTCCGGGAAGGGGTAGTGCTGGTGCTCGTACGCCTCGACCGCCACGTCGCGTACCCGGCCGAGCAGCTCGGCGAGGGTGGGGTCGCCGCCGAGATCGACGCGCAGCACCACCAGGTTGACGAAGTAGCCGACCAGGTGCCGGGTGTACGGCAGCGGGCGGTTCGCCATCGGCGAGCCGATCAGCAGGTCCGTCGCGCCGGTGCGCCGGGACAGCACCACCGCGAACGCGGCGAGCAGCACCATGAACGGGGTTACCTGGGCGCGCCGGCAGGTCTCGTCCAACGCCGCGGCCGACGTGGCGTCCACGCCCACGGGTACCGGCGTGCCCGGGGCCGCCGCGTAGGGCCGCCGGGGCTTCGTCGCCAGGTCCACCGGCGCCGGCAGGTCGGCCAGCCGGGTCAGCCAGTGGTCCCGGGTGCGGCGGCACTCCTCGCCCGCCAGCCACTCCCGATGCCACCGGGCGTAGTCGCCGTAGGTCCCGCCGAGAGCGGGAAGGTCGGCCGGCTGTCCGGTCAGCTCGGCCTGGTAGCAGGCGCCCAGGTCACGCAGGAACACCCCGACCGACCACCCGTCGAAGACGATGTGGTGGGGCACGACCAGCAGCACGTGCTCGTCCGCCCCGAGGCATACCGCCACCACCCGCAGCAGCGGGCCGGTGGCCAGGTCGAAGCTTTCGTTCGACCCGGCCCGGAGCACCTCCCGCAGCTCGCGTTCCCGGTCCGCCCCGGTCCGCGTCGACAGGTCCACCACCCGCAGTGGGGCGGTGGGCCCCTGGAACCGCTGCACCGGCTCGTCGTCCTCGGCGTCGAAGACCGCGCGCAGCGCCTCCTGCCGGGCCACCACGGCCGCGAGCGCGCGGTCCAGCGCGGCGAGGTCGAGGTGCCCGTGCAGCCGGTAGGCCAACGGGACGTTGTACTGCGACGACCCCGGGTCGATCTGGTCGATCACCCACAGCCCCGACTGCGCGCCGGTCAGCGGAGCTTCGGCCCGATCGCCGCCGGCCGGGGCCGGAGCGGTCGGCAGGGTGGTCCGGAGCTGCCGCAACAGGAGGGAGCGCCGGTCGGAGCGGGCGGTCATCGTGACACGACCTCGCCGTCGAGGTGCCCGTCGGTCTCCGTCCGGCCGTCCACGCTGTCGTCGGCCGTGGTGTGGCGCAGCTCGGTGACCGTTTCCCGCAGCTCGTCGTAGCTGCCCTGGGCGACCACGGCGCCGTCGCGGAGCACGATCACCCGGTCCGCCATCGCCAGCGCGGTCTCGCGGTGCGACACCGCCAGGCAGGTCGCCTCGGGGTCCGCCTTGATCCGCCGCCAGAGTTCACGCTCGGTGTTGACGTCCAGCGCGCTGGAGATGTCGTCGAAGACCAGCAGGTCCGGCCGACGGATCATCATTTGCGCGGCCGCCACCCGTTGGACCTGACCACCGGAGAGGGTGGTGCCCCGGGGCCCCACCCGCGTCTCCAGACCGTCCGGCATACCGGCCAGGTCCCGGTCGAAGACGGCCCGGTGGATCGCCTGCCGCAGTTCCTCGTCGGAGGCGTCCGCGCCGGCACGGATGTTCTCCTCTACCGTGCCGGTCACCAGGTGCGGAACCTGTGGCGTGTACGCGCACCGCGGCGGTCCGAACCCGGCGGCCGGGTCGGCCACCGTCCGGCCGTTCCACCGGATGGTCCCCTCGTCCGCCGGGAGGAGTCCCAGCAGGGCCCGCAGCAGGGTCGTCTTGCCGGAGCCCACACTGCCGGTGACCACCACCAGTTCGCCCCGGCGCAGCTCGAGGTCCACGCCGGAGACGCCGCGACCCGAGCTGGGATGGCGGTAACCAAGACCGTCGACGCGCAGGGTATCCAGCCGACCCAGCTCGCTCTCCGGCTGCCGTGGGCGGGGGGTCTCGGGACCCGGCAGGATCTGCGCGGGCGCCACCACCGCCGACAGTCCCGCGTCGCCCTCGACGATGTCGTCGAGCCGCTCCAGCGAGACGCTGGCCTGCTTGTACGCGGCGAGGCCCTGGCTGAAGAGGGCGGTGAACTCGGTGATCCAGCCCAGGTAGGAGATGAAGAGGACCACGTCACCGACGGTCAGCTCGCCCCGGTCGATCCGGCTCGCCGCCAACAGCAGGACCAGACCGGCGCCGAGGCCGGACGTGCTGCTCCACACGGAACCGAGGAAGACCTGGGAGAACATCCGGCTGCGCAGGCTCCTGGCCCGACGCGTCTCGCTGACGTCGCGGACCCGGTCGGTCACCCGGTCCACGGCGTTGCCCAGCTGGATCGCCTGCACCGCCCGGAACAACTCGCGGAGCAGGCTGCTCACCTCGCCGGCCGCCGTCCGGCTCTGCGCGTGGTAGCGCTTGATCTGGGTGCTGGTGAAGGTGATGAGCGCGCCTGCGGCGAACATCGGCAGCGCCACGATCACCGTCATGGTCAGGTCGATGCTGGCCATGATGGCGAGCGCCACGATGGCCTGCACCGCCGAACCGATCACGACCATGTTCGCGATCAGCATGTCCGCCACGGCCTGCGAGTCGGTCGTGACCCGGTTGACGGTGGAGCCGGTGGTGTGCGGCAGGGTCTGCGCGCCGGGCCGGCGGAAGATGCGGTCCAGCGCGTTGCGCACCAGCAGGCCGTTGGTCATGCTGCTGGTGCGGCCGTCCACGGCGACGCTGGCGAACAGGGCGGTGACCCGCGCGAGGACCGCGCCGACGAGCAGCGCGAACAGCAGCCAGAGGCCGGGGGAGAGCCCCGGCGTGCCACTGAGCCGGTCGAAGACCTCCCGGACGACCAGCGCCGGAATCAGGGGGAAACCGCTGCGCAGGATCTGCAGGAAGGCGTTGAGCGCGTACCAGCCCGGCGCGAACCGGATCAGCGCGAACGTCGCCCGGATGGTGCTCATGCCTTGCCTCCTGCGAGCAGCGCGGCGAACCGCGAGTTGGGATCCGCGGCCAGGGTGCTGCGATCGCCGCTCTCCCGCACGCGCCCGTCCTCGAGGATCAGGATGCGGTCAAGGCGCCGCACGGTCTTGAGCCGGTGAGCGACCACGATGCCGGTACGGCCGTCGAGCAGGCGGGCGGTGGCCTCCTCGACCATCCGCTCGGTCGACGGGTCCAGGCGGGAGGACGCCTCGTCCAGCACCACCACGTCCGGATCGTCGAGGAACGCGCGGGTGAGCGCGACGAGCTGGGCCTCGCCCGCCGAGAGGCTGCCGCCGCCGTCGGTGAGCACCGTGTCCAACCCGTCCGGCAGGGCCTCGTACCAGTCCGTCAGGTGCAGCTCGCCGAGTGCGGCGACGATCCGCTCGTCGGGGACCGTGGCGTCGAAGAGGGTGAGGTTGTCCCGCAGGGAGGCGTGGAAGAGCTGGACGTCCTGGGTGACCATCGAGATCCGGGAGTGCAGCTGTTCCAGGGTGAACTCCCGGACGTCGACCCCGCCGAGCCGCACCGTGCCGGCGTTGACGTCGTGGTCACGACAGAGTAGGCGGGTGACGGTGGTCTTGCCGCTGCCGGTCCGGCCCAGCAGGCCCAGGGTCTGCGCCGGGGCGAGCCGGAAGGACACGTCGCTCAGGGCCTGCTGCCGTTCCCCGTAGCCGAAGTCGACGCCGGTGAACTCGACCTCCGCGGCGCCGCGGGGGACGTCCCGACCGGGGCCTGACGGCACCGCCGTCTCGGTGCCGGTGAGTTCGCTGATCCGGGCGATGCTCGCGCCGGCGCGCTGAAGGCCGTCCATGTGCATGGTGACGACCGTCAGGCTGAGGCTGAGCAGCTGGGTGTAGTAGTAGCCGAGGTAGATCTGGCCGAGCGTGATCGAGTTGCCCGTCAACAGGTACGCGCCCAGGGCGAGCACCCCGGTGCCGGCCAGCGCGACCATCACCTCCAGCAGGCTGGAGGCGTACCGGGAGGCGACCATACTGGCCCTGGTTCGCTCGACCAGCACGGCGATCCGCTCGTACAGCTGGTGGAACATGTGCCGCCGGCCGCCGTTGGCGACGATGCTCTCCCGCGCGGCCAGCCGCTCCTCCACGAAGCTGGACAGGTCGGCGCGGGCCTCGCGCAGGGCCCGGGAACGGGGCATCGCGATGCTCTGGGTCCGCCGCAGAATGACCACCACGCAGAGCGCGAACGCCAGCAGCAGCAGGCCGATGCGGTAGTCGGCCACGAACGCCAGCACGATGATGCCGACCGCGAGCAGCAGCCGGCCGATGACCGCGAACAAGAAGAACGACAGGAACTCGTGCAGCTCGGCCACGTCTCCGTCGACCCGCTCCATCAGCTCACCGGGGGTGCGGGAGCGGTGGAAGGAGAGGTCCAGCGAGAGGCAGTGCCGGGTCAGGTCGGTGCGGATCGCGTTGGTGGACCGCCAGCCCACGTCCTCGGCGAGGTAGCCGGCGATGCCCATCACGATCGGTCGGGCCACCGTCAGCAGCATGAAGACCAGGGCGATGGTGGTCAGCGCCTCGATGGTGGCCGCGTTCTGCACGCCGTCGATGAACTTGCTCATCCAGATCGGCGCGACGAGCTCGAGCGCGATGTTGGCGAACAGCAGCGCCATCAGCACGATGAGCTTGGGCCCCTGCGGCCGGAGGTACCGCCGCAGGAGGTGCATGTGTTGTTGCACTCTGCAAACCTTCTCTCTCTTGCACCCGTGTCTGCGGTCGAACGGAGCGGGCCGCGCGGGCGGCCCACCCGTCATGACGGCGTGGCCGGTCCGATCCGCGCGCCCGCACCGGAGCCGCGGGTTCCGGCGGTGGCGGTTTCGCGGGCGACGGACGACAGCGCGGCCCGGTCCACCTTGCCGGAGGAGGTCAGCGGCACCGCCTCGATGAGCTCGAACCTGCTGGGCACCATGTGCGACGGCAGCATCTCCTGGCAGTGGACCCGCACCAGGCGGTCGTCGAATCCGTCCCCGGGCACCAGGTAGGCGACCAGGAACTGCCCGCCGGCGCGCCCGTTGACCACCTCGACCACCGCGTCCCGGACGCCGCCGTCGTTCCGCAGCACCGCCTCGATCTCGCCCAGCTCGATCCGGAATCCGCGTACCTTGACCTGGCGGTCGGCGCGGCCGAGGTACTGCAACTCCCCGTCCGGCAGCCGCCGGGCCAGGTCGCCGGAGCGGTACCAGCGGACACCGTCACGCTCGACGAACCGCTCCGCGGTCAGCTCCGGGCGTCGCAGGTAGCCGACGCCCACCCCCGCGCCGGACACCCACATCTCTCCGGTCGCACCGTCCGGCACGGGCGTCCCGTCCACGTCCCGCAACTCGACCGTCAGGTGGGGCAGCGGGGCACCGATCGGCGAGCGGTCGGTGCCGCCCAGGGCGGCGGCGTCGAGTTCCTTGTACGTGACGTGGACGGTGGTCTCGGTGATCCCGTACATGTTGACCGCGACCGGGCGGCCACCCTCCGGAAGCGTGTTCAGGAAGCGGGCCGTGGTGTCGAGGTCGACGGCCTCCCCACCGAAGACGAGGTGGCGCAGGGCCAGTGCCGGGTGGCCCGCGGCGGTGTGCGCCTGGACCAGCGCCCGGAACACCGAGGGCACCTGGTTGAGCACCGTGACCCGGTCCCGGATCAGCAGCTCGACGAACTCGTCAGGGTCGACCGCGGCGATGGGGTCGACGATGACCACGGTGCCGCCGGTGACGAGCGGGCCCCAGAGCTCCCACACCGAGAAGTCGAAGTTCATCGAGTGGAACAGGGTCCAGCGGTCGTCCGGGCCCACGTCGAAGAGCGGCAGGGCGGCGAAGAGCAACGCCACCACGTTTCGGTGCGTGATGACGCAGCCCTTGGGTCGCCCGGTCGATCCGGACGTGTAGATCACGTACGCGTGGTCGTCCGGTCCGGGGGTGGGCAGTTCCGCCAGCGGCACGGGCGCGTGGCCACGAACCGGCACACCGGTCGCGGAGACCGCCCGCTCGTCGTCGAGGATGCCCACGACGCAGCTGATCCCCGCCTCGTCGATCATGAGACGGAGCCGCTCGGCCGGATAGTGCGGGTCCAGCGGCACGTAGGCGGCGCCGGCGAGCATGATGCCGAGGACGGCGACCGGGACGTCGATCGTCCGGGTCACCTGTAGGCCGACCCGGTCGCCGGGGCGGATGCCCCGCCGCACCAGCTCCGCGGCGAGCCCACGGGCCGAGGCGTCGACCTCGGCGTACGTCAGCGACTCCGGTCCGCAGACCACCGCCGTGGCGTCGGGGCGTTCCGCGCGGCGGCGGGCGAACAGGTCCGGCAGGGAAGCGTCCGGTGACCCCCACCGCCCGGTCACGGGTGCACCCGCAGGTCCTCGGGGCGCGACCCGCGCACGGTGGTGATCATGGTCAGCTCGCTGCCGTCCTGGGTCAGGTCGAGGGTCACCCCGACCTCCCCGAGCTGGCCGGTCGACTCGACGTGGGTGCCGCCGCACGGCACCCGTACCGCGCCGTCCGGCAGCTCGCACACCCAGGTGCGGCGGTCCTCGACGAGCGCGCCACCGACCTCCACCCGGACCGGCGCGTCCGTCCGGACCCACTCGCGGAGGCGGTCCTGAACCGTGCGCGCCACGTCGGGGAGGGCGGCCCGCAGGTCGTCGGCAAGGAAACCCTTACGCCGCAACGACTTGCCCAGGCGATACCGGTCCACCGAGCCGTCCACGCCGATCCGGGAGAGGCTGAGCGCGGCGGCGTCGAAGTCGGGGACGCCACGGACGTCCCGGCGGTCCACCTTCGTCCAGAAGTCGCTCGTCGCCTCGTTGATGGCGAGGCTGACCAGCTCGCAGGCGGTGTGCCCGGCGGAGAGGCCGGCCCGCCGGGCCGGGTCGACTACGCACTCGACCGGCTGGCCGACCAGATCGTCCCCGGACTCGGGGACCACGTGCACCACGAACCAGTGCCAACCGTCGTCGCCCCGCCGGACCGGGATGTCCGCGCCGGTGAGCAGCGCCCCACCGGAGCGGGGAGCCGCGCCGATCACGCAGTCGACGACGGGGAGTTCCCGGTCGCCGAGGATCAGGGTGCCGTGGTCGGCCGGGTGGTCGGGCCAGGTGTGGTCGACCGGGTGGAACGAGGTCTCCCGGCAGACGACACCGCTCCGCCCGTCTTCGTACGGCAGCACCGCGAGCACCTGGGTGCGGGCCCTGGTCCCGCCCGCGGGGAAGGTGATCGTGGTCGAGGCGTCCAGCTCAGCGTGCATCAGCCGACATCCAGTCCGAAGAGGTCGTCGAAGGTCTCACCCCGGATGATCAGCCGCGCGACACCGTCGGCGACCGCGACCACCGGTGGCCGGGGTACGTGGTTGAAGTTGTTGCTCAGGCTCCGGCAGTACGCGCCGGTGGCGGGAACGGCGACCAGGTCGCCCACCCGCAGGTCCTCCGGGAGGTCGTCGTCGCGGACGATCACGTCGCCCGCGTCGCAGTGCCGGCCTACCACGCGGACCCGCATCGCGGGGGCGGCGGAGTCCCGGTCGGCGATCACCGCCGTGTAGACGCCGTCGTAGAGCGGGGGCCTGATGTTGTCACTCATGCCGCCGTCGACGGCCACGTACGTCCGCAGGCCCGGCAGGTGCTTGATCGTGCCGACCCGGTAGATGGTGCAGCCCGACGGGCCGCTGATCGCCCGGCCCGGCTCGATCGCCAACCGGGGAACGCGCAGGCCCGCCGCAGCGCAGGCTTGCTCCACGGTGCCCCGCAGCCGCGCGGCGAGCGCCTCCGCCGGCAGCGCCTGGTGTTCCGGCAGGTACGCGATGCCGAACCCCCCGCCCAGGCTCAATTCCGGCAGCTCGCCGCCGAGCACCGTCGCCAGCTCCTTGAGCAGGACCACCGCCCGCTCAGCGCCGACCTCGAACTCCCGGGTCCCGAGGATCTGCGAGCCCAGGTGGATGTGCAGGCCCCGCAGGTCGAGCACGTCGGCCGCCCAGATCTCCTCCACCGCGCGGCGGGCCGCCCCGGCCGCCACCGAGAAGCCGAACTTCTGGTCCTCGTGGGCGGTGGCGATGTTGTCGTGCGTGTCCGGTCGTACCCCGACCGTCGCCCGGACCAGGACCGCTGGCCGCACGCCGTGCTCCCGGGCCAGCTCGCTGAGCCGCGCGACCTCGTCGAAGGAGTCCAGGACGATCCGACCGACGCCGTGCTCGACCGCCAGGCTCAGCTCGGTGGCCGACTTGTTGTTGCCGTGCAGCACGATGCGCTGGGCGGGGAAGCCGGCGGACAGCGCCAGTCGGAGTTCCCCCTCGGTGCACACGTCCAGGCTGAGGCCGGCCTCGGCGACGATCCGCGCGACCGCCCGGCACAGGAAGGACTTCCCGGCGTAGTAGATGTCGAAGTCGGCGAAGGCGGCCCGGAACTCCGCGCAGCGGGCACGGAACTCCGCCTCGTCGAAGACGTACGCGGGCGTGCCGTAGCTCTCGGCTATCTCGGTCAACGCGACGCCGCCCACGGTGACCACGCCGTCCTCCCGACGCGCGGCGCTGCGGGGCCAGATCGTGGGAACCAGCGCGTTGGCGTCGGTACGCGCGACGTCCGGAGCTTCCAGGCCGATGGTCGTCATGCTCTCTCCCTCTATCGGTGTCGCCGGGTCAGCCGGCGGTGGCGGGCGCGGCGAAGTCCGGCACGACGGTCAACCGGCCGTCGCGCCGTGCCTCGGCCAGGACGAACGAGCCGAGGGCCAGGTCGAGCACGCCCATCCCGAAGGGCGAGAAGATCTTCGGCCGCTCCGGGTCGAGGACCACCCGGCCCTCCAGCAGGGCCGCCATGTCGCCGTTGACGAAGTCGCGGTTGCCGGTGAGCTGCTCCACCAGGTGCGGCGAGGTGTTGGCCTTCAGGCAGTGGTCGACGTCGTCGACGACGTTGTCGGCCGCCAGCAGCACCTCGGGGGCGAGGTCGCGCAGGGACAGGTGCAGCACGATCTGGCCGGCCCGGAACCGCCGCTCCGGACCGATGTGCGGGGTGAGCGCGGTGGTGGCCAGCACCACCACGTCGGCGTCCAGCGCCTCGTCGGCGGTGGCCGTCGACGCGGCGACGCCCTGCCCCAGACCGGCGGCGAATCGCTTCGCGGCGGCCGGGTCGGTGTCGTGGCACCGCACGTCGTCCATGGACACACCCACGTGGGCCAGGAAGCCCAGGGTCTCCCGGGAGATCACTCCGCAGCCGACCACGCCGACGCTGCCCGCGGCGCGACCTCCGAGCAGGTCGCAGGCCAGTGCCGCCGAGGCGGCGGTACGCGCGGAGCTGATCCGGGCGCACTCCAGCACGGCCACCGGAACGCCGGTCCGGTAGTCGTTGAGCACCAGGACGGCGGAGGCCCGGGGGAGCCCCACCGACCGGTTGCCCGGGAAGCTGGAGATCCACTTGATGCCGACCGTCGGCTCGTCGCCGTCGACGAAGGCGGGCAGGGCGATGATGCGCGAGTCGGGCTTGTCGGGGAACCGCAGGAAGTAGCTGTCGGGGTTCACCGTCCGACCCGCGGCGTGGGCCAGGTACGCGTCGCGCACGCGATCCAGGACGGCGTCCTCGCGACCGTCCAGCACCTCGTCCACCACGAAGCGCGACACCACGGCGAAGTCAGTCATCGCGGGAAAGGTCCTTTCGTCGTGCGGGGAAGATGTCAGTCACCGACGACGTCGGGACCGAAGTGACGCTGCACCCAGGCGTTGCAGTAGATGTTGTCCAGGTAGCGCTCGCCCATGTCGGGTGAGACCACCAGCACCCGGCTGTCCGCCTCGATCAGCTGAGCGGCGGCCAGCACGCCGGCGAGGGCGAGCCCGGACGAACCGCCGAGCAGCAGGCCGTAGCGGCGGGCGGTCTGCCGGCAGAGCCGGATCGCGTCCGCCTCCGACACCATCAACTTGTGGAAGGAGCCGTCGTCCTTGAACAGCTCGGGCCGCCGGCTGGCCCCGGCGCCGGGGATCCAGCGCTTACCCGCCTGACCCCCGAAGATCACCGAACCGACCGCGTCCACGGCGACCAGCCGGGTCGGCGCCGAGATCTCACGCAGGTAAGCGGCCAGCCCCATCAGGGTGCCGGAGCTGCCGACGGTGACGAACAGCCAGTCCGGCAGCCCGAACTCCGCCGCGATCTCCGGACCGGTGTTGCACTGGTGCGCCGCCGCGTTCGCCGGGTTCGCGTACTGGTTCGGCCAGATCAGCGACGGCGTCCGGGCCAGCTCCTCCTGTACGTAGGCGATCCGGTTGCGCAGGTAGCCGCCGTTCTCGTCGCGACGGTTC
Source organism: Micromonospora sp. NPDC005413 (assembly GCF_040606435.1). NCBI lineage: Bacteria > Bacillati > Actinomycetota > Actinomycetes > Micromonosporales > Micromonosporaceae > Micromonospora > Micromonospora sp. NPDC005413. Next base: position 125,206 of record NZ_JBEXEV010000010.1, on the reverse strand, counting down.
ACGACGACGATGTGGGCACCCAGGGCGCGCATGTAACGCACCGACTGCGGGTTCGTGTTCGGGTCCGTGACCAGGGTGATCCGGTAGCCACGGACGGCGCAGATCGAGGCCAGCGCGACACCGAAATTGCCGGAGGTCGACTCGATCAGGTGCGATCCGGGGCCGATCCGACCCTCGGCCTCCAGGGCGTCGATCATGGCGAGCGCGGTGCGGTGCTTGATGGAGCCGGTGACGGTGAGGCCTTCGAGTTTGACGAAGGTGCTCGCGTGCGGCAACAGGCCGGGCAGCTCGACGTACTGCCGAGCGATCGTCCCGGTCAGGGGCGGCCTGACTAGCATCCCGTGCTCACATCCTCTTCGCTGTCGTTCGGCACCGGCCCGCCACGGCCGGCCGCCCCACGGGCGGCGGCCGCAATGGCCTCGGGACGCGTCGCCTGCAGATAGTGGCCGCCGTGGTCGAGCTCGACGATCTCCACGTCGGTGATGAGCCGTTGCCAGTCGGTGGCCCGGTCCGTCCGCCCCGCCGTCACCGGGTCGTCGGCCGCGAGCAGGACCGTCGTCGGGGCGTCCAGCGGGTGCGCCGCCGGTTCGCGCAGGGCTGCGGCGAGGTAGGCCCGGGCGGCCACCAGGTCCGTGCGCAGGGCCACCGCCATCTCCCGCCGATCGCTCTCGCCCAACGCGTCGGCCCAGGCGAATCCGGTGTGCCCGACGAGCCAGTCGACCGCCTCGTCGTCGCTGAGCGGAAGCACGTCGTCGGCCTGCCCGGTGCGGTCGTGCTCGCCGAGCACCTTGCCCACCAGCACCAGTCGACCGGCCGGCCGGCCACGGCGTTGCAGGGCCAGCGCGGTGGCCAGGGCGAGTGCGCAGCCGGCGGAGTGACCGATCAACATGATCTCGCCGGGCACCTCGGCCACCAGCGCCGCGGCGACCTCCTCCGCCAGGGCTGCCACCCCCGGGTGTGCCCGCCGGTCGTCGGCGGAGCGTCCGGGCAGTTCGACGGCGTACGTGCGGGCCGGCCGGGGCAGGACGGCTGCGGCCCGGGCGATCTGCAGCGCGCTGATCGCGCCGCCCGCCGCGAACGGCACGTACACGAGGGCGTCGTTCCCGGCCACCGGCTTGCGGGTGATGGACGCCAGGTCGACCAGGAGCGGCCGGGCCGTCCGCGTCGATGCCAGCCGTCCGGCGAGGGCGCGGGCGTCGGGGTGGCGGGTCAGCTCGGCGACCAGGGCGGCGTCGCCCAGCCGGGCGGCGACCCGCATCGCGGCCAGCGAGTGCCCGCCCAGCTCGAAGAAGCTGTCGGTGGCGCCGACCTGCCCGACGGGCAGGTCGAGCACCTCGGCGAAGACGCGCACCAGCTCGGCCTCGGCGGCGGTCGCCGGCGGCTCCCGCCGGGCGGCCGGCTGCCCGGTCGGCACCAGCCCGACGAGAACCCGGCGGTCCACCTTGCCGTTGGCGGTCAGCGGGAGGGCCGCCAGCCGGACCACCAGATCCGGGATCATGTAGTGCGGCAGCCGGGCCGCCAAGCCGGCCAGCACCGTCCGGTCGTTGTCCACCGCCGTGCCGGTGTGGAAGGCCACCAGCCGGTGCCGTTCGGCCACCCGGTCCACGATCACCACCGGGTTGGCGACGCCCGGTTGCGCGCCGAGGGCCGCCTCCACCTCGGTCAGCTCGACCCGGTATCCCCTGATCTTGACCTGGTGGTCGCTGCGGCCGGCGACGTCCAGCGTGCCGTCGGGCAGCCAGCGCCCGACGTCGCCGGTGCGGTACAGCACCGGGGACGAGTCGTCGTACGGGTTGGGCACGAAGACCGCGGCGGTGCGCTGCGGGTCGTTGACGTAGCCGAGGCCCACCCCGGCGCCGGTGACCCCGATGTCGCCGAAGGTGCCCACCGGCAACAGGTGGCCGTGCGCGTCCGTGACGTAGATGCCGGTGTTGCGGACCGGCGTCCCCACCGGCACCCGGTCGCCGTCGACCGGCTCCCGCACCACGTGGTGCGTCACGTCGTCGGACGCCTCCGTCGGCCCGTACGCGTTGACCAGTGGCACGTCGTAGCGGGCGAACCAGTCGTGCGTCAGCCGGGGCGGGAACGCCTCGCCGGTGACCAGCATCCAGCGCAGGTCCGGCAGCGGCGTCGAGGCGTCACCGGCCACGGCGAGCAGGGCGTCCAGATAGGACGGAACGGTCTCGGCGACGGTGATCCCGTCCGCCCGCAGCCGCGCCGCGAAGCCACCGAGATCCGTGACCGCCGCGTCGTCGTAGACGACGGTACGGCCACCGACCAGCCAGGCCACCAGGAGCTGCCACACGGATATGTCGAAGCACTGCGGGGCGACCTGGGACACCCGGTCCCCGGCGGTCAGACCGAGGTCCTCGATCTTGGCGGCGAGGTGGTTGAGCATGCCGCTGTGCCGCAGCACCGCGCCCTTGGGCTCGCCGGTGGAGCCGGAGGTGAAGATGACGTACGCGGGATCGTCCGGGCGTGGGCTCCGCGGCACCGGACCGGCCTGCGCCGCCCGGTCGGTGAAGGCCCGCTCGACGGCGAGGATCCGCAGCTCGTCGGCATCGCCGGCCAGCGGCGCGAGCCGCGCGACGAGGTCCCCGGAGGTCAGCACGTGTCGCGCCCGGGTCCGGGTCAGCATGACCCGCAGGCGCTCCGTCGGGTCGTCCGGCTCCTGCGGCAGGTAGACCGCCGCGCAGCGCAACACCCCGAGGACGGCCACCGCCCAGTCGAGACCGCGCCGCATCGGGACCGCCACCACGTCCCCGGGCCGGACGCCGGACCGGATCAGCAGGTCGGCGACCTGTGCGGAGCGGCGCTCCAACGCGGCGTAGTTCAGGTGGTCGGATCCGCAGCTCACCGCCACCGCGTCGGGTCGCTCGCGGGCCTGGTCGGCGATCAGGTCGACGGCCGTCCGGTCCGGAAGCGCCCGCACCGCACCCTGGTGGGCGGAGGTGACGAAGCGCAGCTCCGCCTCGGACATCAGGGTCCGGGCCCGCAGATCGGTCCGCTGCGTGCCGGTGGCCAACTCCAGCGCCCGTACGTAGTAGCCGGCCAGCCGGCCGATCTGCTCGTCGTCGAACTGGCGCCCGTCGTGGTGCAGGGCCAGGCCCAGCTCGTCGGTCACACCGTCCTGCCAGAACTCGGCACGGAACGGGAAGCCGGTGCGGCTGAAGATGGCCGTCCGGCTCAGCCGCACGTCCCACGAGTCGCGCAACTCCCGTAGGACGTGGAAGTGGGTGAAGTTGAAGACCGCCTCGAACAGCGGCTCGCGGCGGCGCTGGTCCTGGATCATCCGGCTCATCGGGTACCGCCGGTACGGCAGCAGCGTCGTCTCCGCCGCGTACGCCGCACGCACGAGGTCAGCCCAGCTGCCTCCGGCGCACTCCAGGCGCAACGGGATCGTGTTGAGGAACAGGCCGGCCACGGATTCGCCGCCGTGCTCCTCGGCGCGTCCGCTGTGCTCGTAGCCGGTCAGCACGTCGTCGGTGCCGGTCACGAAGCCGAGCACGGCCACGTGCACGGCGAGCAGGACGGACTTGACCGGCACCCGCAGCTCGCCGGCCAGCCGCACCACCGCGGCCGACAGACCCGGCGTGAGCGGCACGTCGCGCATGACCAGGCGTGGACGGTCGGCGTCGGCGCCGGTCCCGATCCGGGGCAGCTGGGTCGGGGTGCTGCCGGCCAGCAGACGCTGCCAGAAGGCCCGCTGCTCATCGTCGGTGACCGCGGTCCGCTCCAGGGCCAGGAACCGGTCGTACCCGGGCCGCGCGCCGGGCGTGGCGTCGTCGTCGGCGCCCAGGTAGGCCCGGAAGAGGTCCCGGATGACCGTGCTGACGCTCCACCCGTCGAGGGCGGCCGCGTGGTAGCTCAGGTGCAGGAAGAACTCGTCGTCGAGCCGGTGCACGATCACTCGGAACAGGTCGGGCTGCCCGGGCCGCATCGGCCGGCCCAGCTCGACCCGCGCCACCTCGGCCACGGCCCGTTCCCGGTACGCGGCGGACCGGCCCCGGAGGTCCACCACCGACAGCTCGGGACGGGCGTCGCGGTGCACCAGCTGGATCGGCTCGCTGAACCCCGTGGTGTGAAGAGAGGTCCGCAGCATCGGGTGCCGCCCGGCCACCTGGTCCAGGGCACGCCTGAATCCGGTCTCGTCAAACCCGCCGGCCACCTGGAACGTGGCCACGTCGTGGTAGAGGTCGTCCTCCCCGGTGGCGACGTCGTAGAGGATCCCGGCCTGGAGGGCGCTGAGCGGGTACGCGTCCTCCACGTCGGACGGCAGCAACGCCCGGTCCGCCAGCGCGAGCAGCGTGAACGGCTCCGTCGCCCGGTCCGCCTCCGCCGCGTACGGGCGGACCAGCTCGGCCAGCTCGGCGATCGTCGGGTGGGCGAAGAGCTCCTGGAAGCTCAGGTCGAGGTCGGCGGCCCGGAGTGCGGCGAGAACGGTGATGAACCGGATCGAGTCGCCGCCCAGGCTGAAGAAGTTGTCCCGGATGCCCACCCGGTCCCGCCCGAGAGCGGTCCGCCAGATGTCGGCCAGCAACTGCTCGCGCGGCGTGCGCGGCGCCTCCCAGCGGTCCTCATCCGCGGCCCGCACCAGCCGGGTCAGCGCCGCCAGGTCCCGCTTGCCGTTCGCCGTGGTGGGGATCTCCGGCACCACCGTGATGGACGACGGCACCATGTAGGCGGGCAGCGCCGCCGCGAGCTGCGCCCGCACCTCGGCCACGTCGACCGCGTCGGTGGCCACGACCGCGTCGGTCGCGACGAGGCAGAGGACCAGGGTGGGGTTGTCGTCGTCGGCCCGGACGAACGCCACGCACCGCCCGACCCCGGCCAGCCGACCCGCGACGTGCTCGATCTCGCCGAGCTCGATCCGGTAGCCCCGCAACTTGACCTGGCCGTCGATGCGACCCAGGAACTCCAGCGAGCCGTCCGGCCGCCACCGCGCGAGGTCCCCGGTGCGGTACATCCGCTCGCCGGTGCCCGTCGGGTCGGGCACGAAGGCCGCCGCGGTCAGCGCCGGATCGTTGACGTACCCACGGGCGAGGCCGACTCCGGCGATGTGCAGCTCGCCGGGGACGCCGACCGGCGCGGGTGCGCCGGCCGGGTCCAGCACGGACAGCCGGATGTTGTCGATGGGTCGCCCCAGCGGCACCGGCCGGTCGAGCGGGAGGTCGGCGCAGTCCTGGACGCTGACGTCGATGGCCGCCTCGGTCGGGCCGTAGAGGTTGGTCAGGGTGGCGCCGCAGCGCTTGCCGATCTCTGTCCGGAAGGCGGCGACCTGGCCGGCGGTCAACGCCTCCCCGCTGGCGAAGACCTGCCGCAGGGTGTCGAGCCGGACGTCGTCCCCGCCGGTGGCCAGGTGCTGGGTGAAGCCCTGGAGCATGGCCGGCACGAAGTGCATGGTGGTCACGCCGTAGCGGGCGATCCAGGCGCCGATCTCGGCCGGGTCGCGCTCGTCGCCGTTCGGCAGGCAGGCCACCCCGGCGCCCGCGAACGACCACCAGAACAGCTCCCACACCGACACGTCGAAGCTGGTCGAGGTCTTGTGCAGGATGACGTCCCCGGCGGCGAGCGGATAGGCCCTCTGCATCCAGGCGATCCGGTTCACCACCGCACGGTGGCTCACCCCGACGCCCTTGGGACGCCCGGTCGAGCCGGAGGTGAAGATGACATAGCAGAGGTCGTCCGGGCCGACCGGGACTGCCGGGTCGGTGACCGGTCCGGCCCACACCGTGGCGTCGTCGACGCTGACCCGTTCGACGGCGGGCGGCGGTGCCACCTCGGTGCGCCCGTCCACCACCACGAGCCGGCAGTTGGCGCGGGTGAGCATCGCCGTGGCGCGGCCCTGTGGCGTCTCCGGGTCGAGCGGCAGGTAGGCCGCCCCCGCGCGGAGGATGGCATGCGCGGCGACGATGAACTCCGCCGACCGGCCCAGGCAGATGCCCACCACATCGCCCCGGACGACCCCCCGGTCCCGCAGCCTGTGCGCGAGCTGGTTGGCCCGGCGGTCGAGTTCGGAGTAGGTCAGACCGGCGTCGAGGACGGCCGGCGCCGCTGGCCGGTCCCGCGCCTGCCAACGCAGGAAGTCGTGCAGGGTGGCCCGGTCGGGAAAGGCGGCTGCGGTGTCGTTGACCGCCGCCACCAGATCCCGGTCGGCGGGGGTCGGCCCGCACACCGTCGTGGCGGTGGAGTGCACGTCCGTGGCCGCCGTCGCGACGGCGGTCGCGAAGGCGTCGAGCAGCCGCTCGGCGGTGCCGTCCAGGAACAGGTCGGCGCGGTAGCTGAGCCGCACGGCGGACGGGTCGTCGGTGCGCACCTCCAGGTGGAGCGTCGCGCCAGCCGCCGCCGCGGCCTCCACCGGCAGGTCACCGTCCACCCCGACGGCGAGGTCGGTGACGGAGGGGCCACCCGCCGGCGGCGCGACCAGCAGTTCCCGGAGCGCCTCCCGGGTGGCGACCAGCAGGCGGGTGATCGGCTCGGTGACCACCACCGGCACCGTCACGGGCACCGCGCCCCCCGCCCGACCGGACGGGTCGGCGGCCAGCACGGTGACGGTACGCCGGCCGGTGGAGCGGGCCAGCACGATCGCGGCGGTGGTGAGCGCCACCACCCGGGTGAGGACGGCGTCGCCGCGGGTCAGCCGGGACAGCCCGTCGCGTACCAGGTCGGGGTGGGCGCGGTCGATCCGCACGTACCGGGGCGACCCGCCGGTGGGCAGCAGGTCGCGGGGCAGCAGGGTCGGCCCGGGGCCGTTGTCGCTCGCCATGGTCAGCACCGCTCGAAGTCGAAGGTGGGCAGTTCGGGCGGCACCGGTACGGCCTCGGCCGGCCGGACCGGGACGTCGTCGTGTCCGGGTCTGGTGATCTCGTCGAGCACGGCCACGTACCGCTCGACCAACCCATTCGCCGTCGCAGCGGTGAACAGCGCCGTCGCGTACTCCAGGTCGACGACCAACTCGTCCGGTCGCTGGTGCACCTGCAGGTTGAGGTCGAAGCGGGAGTATCCGGTGGGCAGCAGGTCGACCGAGGCGTGCAGCCCGCCGACCTCGAACTCGTAGAAGTCGAGGTTCTGCAGGGCGAAGAAGGCGTCGAACAGCGGCGTTCGGGCCGGGTCGCGGCGGATGCCCAGCCGGTCCACCAGCACGTCGAACGGGTAGCCCTGGTGCGCGATGGCCTCCCGGCTCCGGCGGTCGACGTCGCGCACCAGCTCGGCGAGGGTCATCTCGCGGTGGAGCGGGAGGCGCAGGCAGAGGGTGTTGACGAACATGCCGACGGTCCGGTCGGAGGTGGCCCCGTCGCGTCCGTGCACCGGCATGCCCACCGCGACCTCGGTCGCCGCAGTGAGCCGCGCCAGGAGGGTGACGTAGGCGGCGAGCAGGACACTGAAGGTCCTGCTGCCGTGCCGACGGGCGGCGGCCCGGACCTGGCTGAGCCGAGCGGCCCCGCAGGACCGCCGGACGACCGCCCCACGGTCGTCGCGGCGCGGCCCGGGTGGCCGGTCGTACGGCAGCGCCAGCCGGGCCGGCGGGTCGCGGAACTGCGCGACCCAGTACTCCTCGTCGCCGTCGGGGTCGATCCGTAGCCGACGCGCGTACCGGTCGGCGGCCTGGCGCAGGGAGCCGGCCGGGCCGGGTGGCGTCCGCCCGGCGTACTCCGCCAGCAGGTCCTCCATCAGCACCCGGAGGGACACCCCGTCGAAGACCACGTGGTGCACGTCGAGATACAGGTGGTGCCGGGTGGGGCCGAGCCGGACGAGCAGGGCACGGGGCAGGGGCGCCAGCGCCGGGTCGAACGGGCGGACGAAGGTGGCCTCCTCGTCCCCGGTCGGCTCGGCCCGGTACTCGAACGGCGGCGCCGCCGGTTCGGCGTGACGCCAGCGCGGCCCGTCCGGCGTGAGCGCGAACCGGCCGTGGAAGGCGTCGTGGCGGGCCACCACCGAGGTCAGGGCGGCGCGCAGCCGATCCGGCCGCACCGCGCCGTCGAGCCGAACCCGGAACGGCACGTTGTAGGCCAGTGACCCGGGGTCGGCCAACCACCGGCTGTAGAGGGCGCGTTGGGCCGGGTGGAGCTGGTCGGTCGCCGGGCCGTCGACCGGCACCTCGCCAGCCGGGGGTGCCCCGGCCAGCAGCTCGGCCATGGCCGCCAGGTCCGCCGCCGCCATCAGGTCGGCGAGCGGTACGTCGACGCCGGCCCGCTGGGAGATCCGGGCCGCCAGGCGGCCGAAGCCCAGCGAGTCGCCGCCGAGCCCGACGAAGGTCGACTCCGGCGTGACCGCCTCCGGTCGGACGCCGAGCACCTCGACCCAGAGCTCGGCCAGGGCGCGATGGCCCGGCGAGAGCCGGGTGTGTCCGACCGGGTCCGCGCCGGCCTCGGCCGGGTCCGGGAGCGCCCGCCAGTCGACCTTGCCGGTGGCGGTCAGCGGCAGGCGCGGCACGACCACCACCCACTGCGGGCAGAGGTACGCCGGCAGTTGGGCGCGGAGGCTGTCCCGTACCCCCTCCGGGGTGACGGTGCCGACGACGTACGAGACGAGGCGACGGTCGGCGCCGGAGTCACCGGTGACCCGGGTGTAGGACGACCGCACCCCGGGGACCCGGGAGAGCGTCGCGTCGACCTCCCTCGGGTCGACGAGCCGGCCGGCGATCTTCACCTGATCGTCGGCTCGCCCGTGGAAGAGGATCGTGCCGTCGGGGCGTCGGGTCGCCCGGTCCCCCGAGCGGTACCACCGCGTGCCGTCGCAGATCACGAAGCGCGCTGCGGTCAGCTCCGGGTCACCGAGGTAGCCACGGGCCAGTCCCTCGCCGCCGACGTACAGCTCGCCCTCGGTGCCGTCCGGCACGGGGCGGCCGGAGCCGTCGGCGACCATCACGGTGGTGCCCGCGATGGGCCGGCCGATCGGCAGCGGCTCGGGCACCTCGGCCGGGACCTCGTACACAGTGGTGAAGGTGGTGTTCTCGGTCGGACCGTACCCGTTGAGCACGGTCAGGTGCGGGGCGGCGGCCCGGACCCGGCGGACGTGCGCGGGCGAGACCACGTCCCCGCCGGTGACGAGGATCCGCAGCGGCGAGAGCGTCGCGGGTGCCTCGTCGACGATCTGGTGGAACAGCGGCGCGGTCAACCAGGCCACCGTCACCCCCTGCGTGCGCAGGGTTTCCGCCAGGGCACTCGGCACCAGCAGCGTCCCGTCCTGGACGATGTGCAGGCTGGCGCCGTTGAGCAGGGCCCCCCACACCTCGAAGGTGGCCGCGTCGAACTCCGGCGCGGCGGCGTGCAGGAACCGCTGCTCCGGGCCGAACGGCAGGTAGCCCGTCCCCGTCACCAGGCGCAGCACGCCCCGGTGTTCGACCATGATCCCCTTCGGCGTGCCTGTCGTGCCGGAGGTGAACATGACATAGGCCAGGCTCGACGGGGTGCCGGCGACTCCACCGTCGCCCGGAGCGGTGGTGGCGGGCGGCACGGCGCCGGCCTCCACGACGGCGCACCCGTCGGGCAGCGCGGCGCGCAGGTCGGCGACCTGCGATCCATCACAAAGGACATGAGAAAGGTCACACATGTCGGCGATCTGGCGCAGCCGGGCGGGAGGGTCGCCGGGCCGGAGCGGCACGTAGGCGGCCCCGGCGAGGATGACGCCGACCATGGCGACGACCGCGTCGGCCGAGCGGGCGAAGGCGGTGCCGACCAGGTGCCCGGGCTGGACCCCGCCGTGGGTCAGCCGGTCGGCGACCCCGCGCGCACGGGCGTGCAGCTCGGCGTACGTCAGTCGGCGTGTGCCGTCGACCACGGCGATGCCGTCCGGTCGGGCCGCGACCTGCCGGACGAAGCGCTCGCCGACCGACGGAGAACTCCTCACCGTAAGGTCCCCAGCACCTTGTTCCCCGTTTCCGATCAGTGGATCATGCCCTGAAAAGGGCCGCCGCCGATGATGCTCAGCACGTCGACGGCACGGCTCCCGAGTCGCCACGGACCGGTCGAACATCCACGCCCGCCGAGGCCCGATCATCCACTTGGGAGCCAACGGTCGCCTAGTTAAGCACATCCCCCATGGCCCGCCCAATCCTGGCTTTGCCGTGGATCCGACCGACCAATCTGGAGCTGACAAGGCACTGACCATCCACTAAGGTCCAGGTCGCTCGCAGGGCGCGGAGACCATCGGGGGACGGGGGATTTATGCGCTTGGACGTGTCCGCACGGAGCCCGTCGACGCCGCTGACCCCGGTGGCCGGGGAGGTCGGGGAACGGCATCCGTCCCGCCGGCCCGGGTCGGTCTCGGTCACTCCGTCCGGCACCGAGTTGCTGCACGCGGCCCTGCCGCACTGGGCCGCGAGGACTCCCGACGCGCCAGCCGTCCACTGGCGAGGCATGCAGGTCAGCTACCGGGAGCTGGAGGAGCGCTCCAGCCGCCTGGCGCACGGTCTGGGTCGGGCCGGGGTGCGCCCCGGAGTCGTCGTCGGCGTCTGCCTACGCAGAACTCCGGAACTCGTCAGCGCACTTTTCGGCGTACTGAAGAATGGTTGTTCATATCTGCCGCTGGATCCGGATTATCCGCCGGAGCGGTTGGATTTAATGATGGCTGATTCGGGTGCGCAGATTGTCATTGTCGACAGTGCGACCGCGCCGACTCTCTCCGATCAGTTCCGGACAATCGACGTCGCTGACCTTGAATCCCTTACTGTCCTTCATGGACCTGTGCCGACTCCGGAGCCATCGCCTCGGGACGTTGCCTATCTCATCTACACGTCGGGTTCCACCGGACGCCCCAAGGGCGTGACCATCGAACACCGGTCGGCGCACATGCTCGCGGCCTGGGCGGCGGACACGTTCGCCGACGATCTGGACGGGGTGCTGGCGGCCACGTCGGTCTGCTTCGATCTCTCGGTCTTCGAGATCTTCGGCACCATCGCCGCCGGTGGCCGGCTGGTGCTGGTCGACAACGTGCTCGAACTCGTGGATCTGCCTCCGGACGTGGGGGTGCGTCTGGTCAACACCGTCCCGTCGGCGATGAGCGAGCTGCTCGCCGCGAACGCGCTGCCCGCGTCCGTGCGGACGGTCTGCCTCGCCGGCGAGCGGTTCCCGGCGGCGCTGGCCGCCGCGCTGTGGCGGACCCCGCAGATTCGGCGGGTCTGCAACCTGTACGGCCCCTCCGAGGACACCACCTACTCCACCTGGGCGGAGCTGGGCCCGGGCGACACCGGCGAACCGCCGATCGGTGTGCCGCTGCCCGGCACCTGGGCGTACGTGCTGGACGGGGACCTGCGGCCGGTGGCCGACGGCGCGGAGGGCGAGCTGTTCCTGGCCGGCGCCGGCCTGGCCAGGTGCTACCTGGGTCGGCCCCGGGAGACCGCCGCCGGTTTCCTGCCCGACCCCCACTCGCCGACGCCGGGCGCCCGGATGTACCGGACCGGTGACCGGGTCCGCCGGGACCCGGACGGCACACTGCACTACATCGGCCGCACCGACGACCAGGTCAAGGTCCGCGGCTACCGGGTCGAGCTGGGCGAGGTCTCCGCCGCGCTGCACCTCGCGCCGGGCGTGCGGGCGGCGGCGGCGACCGTGGTGACCGGGCCGTCGGGGGAGACCCGTCTCGCGGGGTACGTCGTCGCGCGACCGGGGGGCCCCGGCGACACCGCGGCGGTGCTACGTCACATGCGCGCCACGCTTCCGTCGCAATTCGTCCCCACGATGATCGTCTGGCAGGAGGATCTGCCGCGCACACCGAGCGGCAAGGTGGACCGGGCGGCGCTGCCCGCCCCACGGTGGGAAACGGTCGCCACCCCGGGCACACCCGACGCGATCGGTACGGCGGTGGCCGAGATCTGGCGGAATCTCATCGGGACGACACCCGAGGCGGACTCGGATTTTTTCAGCAGTGGAGGCGACTCCCTCTCAGCGGTGCGCTTCGCCGTGCAGATCAGACGGATCTGCGGCCGTCAGGTCCCGTACACCCTGCTGTTCGACAATCCCACCCGGGCTGCGCTGCGCGACGCCGTCGACAGCGCCCCGGACGCCGCCGACCCGACCGACCACGACGGGGACCCGGCTGCCGGCCCGCTCACCCCGGCGCAGCACCGGCTCTGGTTCCTGCAGGAGCTGGATCCGCAGGACACGTCGTACCTGATCAGCGTGCTGGTGGAGGTCACCGGCGTGCGGTCGGTCGAGCGACTCACCGACGCGCTCCGCGCACTGGTCGCCCGGCACGCCGCCTTGCGCACCGCGTTCGTCGTGGACGCCGACGGCCACCCGGTGCAACGGGTCGCCCGCGAGCCGGACCTCACCGTGTCGGTCGTCGGCCTCGCTCCCGGCGAGGACCCGGCCCGACGGGCCCGGGACGTCGCCGCGGCCGACGCGACCCGCCCGGTGCCGCTCGACCGTCCCGGCGCGTTGCGGGCGCACGTCGTGCACCGCGACGGCACGCCGCTGGTCCTGGCCCTGACCCTGCACCACATCGTCTTCGACGGCTGGTCGCTCGGGCTGCTCGTCCGCGACCTCGGCCGGCTGCTCGCCGGCACGGCCACCGACGGGCCACCGCCCGCCGGCCCGTTGGCGGCGGCGCGTCGGCACCGGGAGTGGAGCGCGGGGGCCGGGGCGGCGGTGGCGACCGAGCGGTTGGCGGCGGCGGTGAGTGGCGCACCCACCGTGCTGGATCTGCCGGTCGACGCGGAGCCGTCCGGTGCGGCGGAGCCACCCGGCCGGCAGCACCGTCAGGCGCTGGACCCCGCCCTGGTGGCCGCCGCCCGCGCCTGCGCCGGCCGGCACGGGGCCACCCTCTACATGGTCGGGCTGGGCGCGTTCGGGGTGACCCTCGGGGCCTGGTGCGGTCGAGACGACCTGCTCGTCGGCACCGCCTTCGCCGGACGGACCAGCGCCGAGGACGAGGAACACGTCGGCTGCTTCGTCAACATCCTGCCGGTACGGGTACCCCTGACCGGCGGCGCGACCTTCACCGAGCTGCTCGGCTCGGTCCGGGAGAACACGCTGGTCGCCACCCGACACCAGGACGTGCCGTTCGACCGCCTGGTCGAGCACCTGCGGCCACCCCGGCTCCAGGGGCGCAACCCGCTCGTGCAGGTCGCGTTCGGCGTACGGACCGAGGCCGTGCCCACCTTCGCCGCGGACGGGCTGCGGCTGCGCGGCCGCGAGGTGACCGCCGGACACAGCCGCCTCGACCTCACGCTCTGGCTGGAGGACAGCGAGGACGGCGTCGAGGCGGTGTGGACCTACCCGACCCGGCTCTTCCGGCCCACCACCATCGGCCGGCTGCACCAGCGTTTCGTGACCGTGCTCGGGGCCGCCGCTGCGGCTCCAGACCAGACGATCGGGGACCTCCAGGCCGCCCGATCGGCGCAGGGACCACTAGCAAGAAGGAAGAGAAATGGGTGACCACGCATCGACGGCACCGCCGATCCCGCGTCGGCAGCGCCGCCAGGAAGCCGTGTCCGTCAGCGAGGACTGGCAGGGGGGTAGCCTGCCTGCTCTGGTCCGCAGTCGCCAACCGCTGACCGACCTCGCCGGGTGGATCGGCGCGAACCGGGACACGGTCGACGACCTGGTGCGCCGGACCGGTGCGGTGCTGTTCCGAGGCTTCGCCGTTCCCGACGCGGCTGCGTTCCACGACGCGATCGGCGCGCTCTCCGACGAGGTGCTCAGCTACGGCGAGCGCTCGTCGCCGCGCAGCGAGGTGATCGGCAACCGGGTCTACACCTCGACCGAGCACCCGGCCAGCGAGCGGATCCTGCCGCACAACGAGCAGTCGTACACCCTCAACTGGCCGATGCGGATCTCCTTCTTCTGCGAGACCCCGCCGGACACCGGCGGTCGCACGCCGCTGGTGGACAGCCGGCGCGTGCTGACCCGGCTGAGCGCGGTCACCCGCGCCCGGTTCGAGGAGACGGGCGTGCGGTACGTCCGCAACTACATCCCCGGGATCAGCCTCTCCTGGCAGGAGGCCTTCCAGACCGACGACCGGGCCGTCGTCGAGGAACACTGCGGCCGGGACGGCATCACGTGCGAGTGGTCCGGTGACGGTAGCCTGCGCACCACGCAGACCCGGCCGGCCGTGCACCGGCACCCGGTGACCGGCGAGGCCACCTGGTTCAACCACGCGCACTTCTTCCACGTGCTCTCGATGCCCTCCGGTGTGGGCCAGGACCTCCTGGACTCCCTCGGGGAGGAGAAACTCCCATACCACACCTACTACGGCGACGGCGCGCCGATCAGCCCGGAGACCCTCGACGAGCTGCACCGGGCGTACGAGGCGGAGACGCGTTCCTTTGACTGGCAGCGGGGTGACGTGCTGGTGGTCGAGAACATGCTGGTGGCGCACGCTCGGGACAGCTACACCGGCCCTCGGCGCATCCTCGCCGCGATGACCGACGCGCACCGCTCCGTGGCGGGTCGCTCGTGACCGCGCCGAGCGCCGGGCCCCGGCGCCGTACCCGGGGCGGCACCGACACCGTCCGGCGCAGCACCCTGGCCGAGGAGTTCGGGCTGGTGCTGGAGGCCGCAGGGCCGGGCCTGGACCTGCGCGGGTGGATCGACGGCCACCGCGACGAGATCCGGGCCGACCTCGACCGGTTCGGCGCCGTGCTGTTCCGCGGCTTCCTCGTGCCCGGTCCGGAAGGCTTCGGCGCCTGCGCCCGGGGCATCAGCCCCACCCTGCTGGACTACCTGGAACGGGCGGCGCCCCGCGACGAGGTCGCGCCCGGGGTCTTCACCTCGACCGAGATGGCGGCGGACCAGTGGATCCCGCTGCACCACGAGATGTCCTACTCGCACAACTGGCCCAGCCTGCTCTACTTCTACTGCGACGTGCCCTCCCGTAGCCAGGGGGCCACCCCGCTGGCCAGCGAGCGGACCGTGTACCCGCTGATCCCCGCCGAGATCAGGGAACGGTTCCTCCGGCACGGCGTGCGCTACGTGCGCAACTACAGCGAGGAACTCGACCTGCCGTGGCAGCAGGTGTTCCAGACCACCGACCGCGCCGAGGTGGAGGCGTACTGCCGCGACTCGGGCACCGAGTGGGAGTGGATCGGCCGCGACGGGCTGCGGACCACCGCCGTACGGCAGGCCACCGCCGTGCACCCCCGCACCGGCGAGACGGTCTGGTTCAACCACACTCACCTGTTCCACCTCACCAACCTCCCGGCGGACGTGTCGTCGGCGCTGCTCAGCGAGTACGGCATGGCGGGCCTGCCCCGCAACGCGTACTTCGGCGACGGCGAGGTGATCGACGACGAGGTCGTCCGCCTCATCGGCGACCTGTACCGCGACAACTCCGTCCGCTTCCCCTGGCGTTCCTCGGACGTGCTGGTCGTCGACAACTTCCTCGCCACCCACGGCCGGGAGCCCTTCGAGGGCGACCGCCGGATCCTCGTCGCCATGTCCGATCTTTACGTGAATCGAGGTTCCGCCCAGTGACGGCCGACAGCTACCAGCTCTCCCCGGCGCAGCGTCAGTGGTGGAACGCCCGGTCCGGAGTGGACCTGGCGCCGCTGCGGGGCCGGTACCCGTTGCCGGCCGGCACCACGCAGGCCGACGTGCAGCAGGCGCTCGACCTGCTGAGCGACCGGCACGAGGCGCTGCGCCTGCGGATCACCGCCGACGCGCGGCACGAGCCCTTCCAGCAGGTGCCGGAGGAGCACCGGCCGCAGGTCTCGCGGTCCGCCCCCGACGCCGGGTGGGACTGGTGTCAGCAGCCGGTGGCGGCGGTGTACGAGGAGGGCGCGCTCACCCTTTACGCCGACCCCGTCGCGCTGGACCCGGAGAGCCTGCGCGTCGTCGGGACGGAACTGGCGGTGCAACTCGCGGGCGGCAACCTGCCGGACGACGAGGACCGGCTCCAGTTCATCGACGTGTCCGAGTGGGAGCTGGAGCAGGACCTGCCCAACGGCGCCGGCCCGGTCGCGCAGCTGACCGTCCCGGCACTGCCGCCGGCCACGGCGACCGGGGCCAGTGCGGCCGCGGCGCTGGACCGGGAACTCGTGACCCGGCTGGCCGAGCACGCCACCGACGCGAAGTCGACCGTGGAGGACCTCGTCCTGCACGCCTGGGTCACCGTCCTCGCACGGTACGTCGGCCCGGACCCGGCGCGGATCGTGGTGGCACGCTACCGGGACGGGCGGGACCTGGCGGGTACCCGGACGGTGGTTGGCCCGCTCGGCCGGTACGAGGCGGTCGCCGTCGCGCTGCCGGTAGGGGAGAGCCTCGACACCGAGGCGCTGCCGGGTCTGGCCGATCCGGCGGTCTGCGCGGCGAGCTTCGCCACCGTTGCCGCGCCCTCCGACGCCGACAGCACCGTCGACGCACCGGCCCCGCTGGCCGCCCTGCACCTCGACTGCGTGGTGACCGACGGCGGGGTCGAGTTGCGGGTGTGGGCCCGGGCCGGCGGCGACTACCCCGGCTGGCTCCACGACGCGGTCACGCTGGTGCTGCGGACGATGGGCGGCGACCACTCCGACGAGCAGCTCGTCGGTCCGGCGGAGCTGGCCGCGATCGCCCGCCTCGGCGCGGGGCCGGCCAACCGCGCCGACGCCGCGGCCACGCTCCAGCAGTTGGTGAACGACGGCATCCGTCGGGCGGACCCGGGCCGACCGGCCGTCGTCGACGGCGACGACGTGCTCAGCTACGCCGAACTCGACGCCAGCGCCGAGGAGCTGTCCGGCACGCTGATCCGGGCCGGGGTGCGACCGGGTGACCGGGTGGCGGTTCTGGTGGACCGGACCTGGCGCACCGTGGTCGCCTTCGCCGGCGTGCTGCGCGCGGGCGGGACCTACGTGCCGCTGGACCCCGAGCAGCCGACCGCCCGGCTGCACGACCTCCTCCGGCTGGCGGGGTCGACGACCGTGGTCGGCGGGGCTGTCGCCCTGCCCGACGGCTTCGCCGCGGTCCCGGTCCCGCGGGTCACCGTGGCCGCCACGGTCGAACCCGCTCCCCGGGTCGGCCCCACCGACCCGGCCTACGTCATCTTCACCTCGGGGTCGACCGGTACGCCCCGGCCGGTGCTGGTCGAGCAGGGTGCGGTCGCCCGCCTGTGGTACGCCCTCGCCGACGCGGTGTACGGCGGGTCGGAGCGGTCGCTGCGGGTCAGCGTGAACGCCCCGGCCACCTTCGACGCGTCGATCAAGCAGCTGATCCAGCTCGCCGGTGGGCACACCCTCTGTCCGATCTCCGAGGACGTCCGGCACGACCCGGCCGGGCTCCTGACCCACCTGGCGCGGCACGAGGTGGACGTCCTCGACGCCACCCCCTCCCACCTGAGGCTGCTGCTCGACGCCCGCCGGCCGGGGGACACCCTGCCCGGGTTGCTGCTGATCGGCGGCGAGGCGATCGACGACCCGCTCTGGCAGGAGTTGGCGGCGCTCGACGGCGTCCGGTCGGTCAACCTGTACGGCCCGACCGAGTGCACGGTGGACACCACCACGGCCACCGTCACTTCGGACGAGGGCCCGACGATCGGCCGCCCGCTGCCCGGCGTGGCGGTCGTCGTCGCCGACCCGTCCGGCCGGCCACTGCCGATCGGCGCGCCGGGTGAACTGCTGGTGACCGGTGGTCAACTCGCCGTCGGCTACCTGCACGACGAGCCGGCGACGGCCCGGCACTTCGTCACCCTGACCGGCCCGACGGGCGAGCAGGTCCGGGCGTACCGCACCGGCGACCTGGTCCGGCTCCGGCCGGACGGTCGGCTCGACTACCTCGGGCGGATCGACGATCAGATCAAGGTGCGCGGGCTGCGGATCGAGCCGGCGGAGATCTCGCACGCCCTGCGCCAGCATCCCGGCGTCCGGGCAACGGCCGTCACCACGCACGGCGAGGGCGCGCAGCGACGCCTGGTCGCGTACGCCGTGCCGGGCAGCCGGGCGGTCGACCCGGACCAGCTTGTCGGGATCAACCCGCACGAGACCCGCTACCTGTACGACGAGATCTTCACCCAGGAGACGTACCTGCGTGGCGGTGTCACCCTGCCGGCGGGCGCCGTGGTCCTCGACGTGGGCGCCAACATCGGGGTCTTCTCGCTCTTCGTCCGCACCCTGGTGCCGGATGCGCGGCTGTACGCCTTCGAGCCGGTGGCCCCGGTCTTCGCCGCGCTGCGTCAGAACCTGGAGCCGGCCGGCGGCGAGGTGCACCTGTTCGACCACGGCCTGTCGGACCGGGAGGGCGAGACCACCTTCACCTACTACCCCGGCTACTCCATGATGTCCGGCCAGCGGGACTACGCCGATCCGGACGCCGAGAAGCAGGTGGTACGCCAGTACCTGAGCAACGAGCGGGACAGCGCCCCGACGGGCGGCGCCGACCTGCTGGACAACCTCGACGACCTGTTGGACGACCGGTTCGCCGCGACCGAGCAGCGGTGCCGACTGCGACCGCTGTCCCAGGTCATCGACGAGCAGGGCATCGACCGGATCGATCTGCTCAAGATCGACGTGCAGCGCGCCGAACTGGACGTCCTGCTGGGGATCGAGGACCGGCACTGGGCGCTGGTGCAGCAGGTGGCGATGGAGGTGCACGACGCCCCGGACGGGCCCACCCGGGGCCGGGGCGACCAGATCACCAAGCTCCTGGAGTCCCACGGGTTCCAGGTGCTGTTGGAGCAGGACACCCTGCTCACCGGCACCGACCGGTACAACCTCTGCGCCTTCCGGTCGCAGTACCGGGCCACGGTGACCCCGGCGCCGGCGGTCCGCGGCGACGCGGTCACCGGCCCGGCGCTGCGCGACTGGCTGGCCGACCGGCTCCCCGCCCACCTGGTGCCCGACTCGGTGGAACTCATCGACCACATCCCGTTGACCCGCAACGGCAAGCTGGACCGGGCGGCACTGCCGGCACCGGACACCGGCGCCGCCGGACCGTACGCGGCTCCGGCGAACCGGGCCGAGGAGATCCTGGTCGAGGTCTGGCAGGAGATCCTCGGTATCCCCCGGATCGGGGTGGAGGACAACGTCTTCCAGATCGGGGCCGACTCGATCCGCGGCATCCGGGTTCGCGCCGCGGCCGCCAAGCGCGGGGTGAGCTTCCCGCTGCGTGACGTCTTCCGCCACCAGACGATCCGGGAGCTGGTCCGGCACGGTGAGCTGACGTTCAGCGACGAGTCGGTGGTCGACAGCGCGTCGGTGTCGCTGATCGACGAGGAGGACCGGGCCCGGCTGCCCCACGGCGTGCGGGACGCGTACCCGATGACGGCCCTCCAGCTGGGGATGCTCTACCACAGCAGGTTGACCGCCGAGCGGCACACGTACCACGTGGTCACCGGCCACCGGGTGGCGGCGGCGCTGGACCTGCCGGCGCTGCGCCGGGCGGTCGACGGCCTGGTCGCCGCCCACCCGGCGCTGCGGACCACCTTCGACCTGGCCGGCTTCCGGGAGCCGCTCCAACTGGTGTACGCCACCGCGGTCGTACCGCTGGCCCACGAGGACCTGCGCGGGCTCCCGCCGGAGGACCGCGAGGCCCGGACCGTGGCCGCCTTCACCCAGGAACGGGGGGACGACGTCGACCCGTGCGCCGGGCCGCCGCTCCGGATCCGGGCGCTGGACCTGGACGAGCAGGCGTTCGAGCTGATCGTCTCGCACCACCACGCCGCGTTGGACGGGTGGAGCCTGCACCTGCTCCTCGAAGAGTTGCTGGAGCGCTACGACGAGGCGCGCGGCGCGGCCGGGCGGACGGCGGGTCCGTCCCCCATGCCGCCCCGGCGCCTGGTCGAACTCGAACGGCGGTCGCGCGAGGACCAGGAGTCCCGGCGGTACTGGCGCACGGTGCTCGCCGGGTTCACACCGGCGCCGCGCGTCACGGACGACATGCCCTGCCTGACCGGACGGCACACCGTCCTGCTGGGCGCGGACCTGACCGCCCGGCTCCGGGACGCCGCCGCCCGGCACGCGCTGCCGCTGAAGTCGGTGCTGCTGGCCGCGCACGCCCGGGTGGTCGGCGAGACGAGCCATGTCGACGACGTGGTGACCGGTCTGGTGTGCAGCGTGCGCCCGGGCGAGGACGGCGCGGACCGTACCCTGGGGCTGTTCCTCAACACCCTGCCGGTCCGGATCCCGCTGGCCGCGGCGAGCCCGCTGGACAACGCCAGGCGAGCCTGGCAGGTCGAGCGGGACCTGATCGGCCATCACCTCCTGCCCCTGGCCGACATCGAATCGGACCTGGGCGTCGGCCGGCTCTTCGACGTGTTCTTCAACTTCACGGACTTCTCGTCGCTGCGATCCACCGACCAGCGCCGGTCTCGGGTGGTCGCCGAGCGGGAGGCGACCGTGGACGTCGCGTTCCGCCTGGCGGTCGACATCGACGTGCTCCCGGACGAGCCGGGACTGCGCCTCACCCTCCAGTACGACGAGCGGGCGTTGTCGGACGAGGCGGTGCGGGCCTGGGCACGGCGGTACGCGGAGGTGCTGGAACTCTTCGTCGACCGGCCGGGCACCGCGCTGCCGGCGGTACCGGCCGCGACCGGCTCCACCCCGTCGGCGAGAGCCGCCGACGAGGTGCCCGCCGGGGCCTCCGGCCCGGTGTCGGCGGTGGTCACCCGTCTCTGGACCGAACTGCTCGGCAGGCCGCCGCGGGACGGCGAGTCCTTCTTCGACGCCGGTGGCGACTCGCTGCTGGCGCTGCGGTTCGTGACCGCGCTGCGGGACCGGCACCAGGTTCCGGTCACCCTGGCCGAATTCCGCCGCGATCCACGACCCGACCATGTCTCCGCCCTGATCGGGGCCGACCGAGAGGACACCGCACGATGACCGGTTCGCCAGAGAGCTACTCGGTGGTGACCCGGCGGTCCCACCCGGCGGTGTTGCTGGTGCGCGACGGGTCGGGGTGGAGCCTGCCGGCGCACGCGGACAGCATCGCCCACCAGGTGGTCGCCGACCTCGCCGACCGGTACGGAGTCGCGGTGGAGATCGACGGCCGGGCCTGGGAACTGACCCACGACGGCCTCGCCTACGGATATCTGGCCACGGCTTCCGGGGACGGGGCCGACGTCCCGTCCCCGGACACCCGCTGGGTGGAGCCCGGGGAACTGCCCGACCTCTCTCTCACGGTCGCGGAACACCGGAAGGTGCTGTCCGACTGGGCGGCCAGCCGGGCACCCGGCGCCGACCCGCTGCTGACCCAGCCGTGGGCCGACGCCGAGTGGCGGGCCGGCGCGGCGAAGTGGATCACCGACGGGGCGCGCGCGGCGGGACGCGTCCCGACCGGGCCGATGGAGCAGTTCATCAGCTCGCCGTACTCGTACACCACCTGGTTGCCCACCGACCGCGGCCCGGTCTGGTTCAAGGCGGCGACGCCGTCCTTCCAGCACGAACCGGCGCTGGTGGACCTGCTGCACCGGCGCGCCCCCGGCATCGTGCCCCCGGTGCTGGCGCACGACCCCGAGCGGCGGTGGCTGCTGACCGACGACGTCGGGCCCTACCGGCTGATCGGCGACGACCTCGCCGACCTGGACACGTACGCCGCCGCGGTGACCCGCTACGCGCACCTGCAACGTGCGTTGGTGCCGGCGGCGGGGGAGTTGGCCGCGTTGGGGGTGCCCGACCGCCGGCTGTCCGTTCTGCCGGACCTGCTCGCCGAACTGGCCGACGACCACCGGGTGCTGCTGCTGGACGACGCGACCGCGCTCACCCCGGAGGAACACCGCCGCCTGGTCGGCTATCTACCCCGCTTCGCCGACCTCTGCGCCGAACTCGCCGGGCTCGGCCTGCCCGAGGTGCTGCAGAACACCGACTTCTGGCGGGACTGTGTCCTGGTCCGGGAGGACGGCGTCGTCCTGCTCGACTGGGCGGAGAGCGTCCTGGCCAACCCGCTGAGCTCCCTCACCATGGTCCATCGGGACCCGGCCCTGGAGGACCATCCCCAGCGGGAGTCCATCCTCGGCCTGCTCACCGCGGCCTACCTCGACGCCTGGACCGACCTGCACCCCCGCGAACGGCTGACGGCGGCGCTCGAACGCGCCCGGCCCACCGGCATCGTCCTGCGGGCGCTGTCCTGGCGGTCCTGCATGGACACCATGCAGGACCTGAGCAGGTATCCCGGCACCCGAGGTGTGGTCGCCCGGAACATGCGCGCGCTGCTGGCCTTCGCCGACCCGGCGTGACCGCGGACCCGAACCACGTCGTCGAAGGAATCGTCATGACCGTCACCTCCTCCGCCTCGCGGCCGACGCCCCGGCGAGCCCGGGCCACCATCGAGAAGCTGCCACTGTCCCTGTCCCAGCAGCAGATCTGGTTCGTCGACCGGCTCCAGCCCGGCACGCCGCTCTATCACATCCCGATGCTCTTCCGGCTGCGCGGCCCGCTTGACCTGTCGGCGCTGGAGGCGAGCTTCCGGGAGATCGTCCGCCGGCACGACGTGCTCCGGGCGGCCTTCCCCGACGAGCAGGGCGTGCCCGTCCAGGTGGTCACCCCCGCCGTGCCCGCCGGCCTGGTCGAGCTGTCCCGGCTGGACGACCGCACCGGCGACGACCGCACGAAGGCGCTCGACGCGCTGGTCGAGGAGGTGTGCGGCGCGGCCTTCGACCTGGTGTCCGGGTCCCTGATCCGGGTCGCCGTGGCACGCCTGGCCGAGGACGAGCACGTCCTCGTCGTCGTCTGCCACCACATCGTCTTCGACGGTGGCTCCCGCGGCGTGCTCCTCGACGAGCTGCGCGTCTGCTACGAGGCGTACACGCGGGGCAGCACGCCGGCCCTGTCGCCGCTGCCGGCCCGGTACGCGGACTTCGCCGCCCGGCAGCGTTCGGCCGATCTGTCCGACCAGGTCACCTACTGGCGGGAGACTTTCGCCGAGCCGCCGAGCCGGCTGCAACTGCCCACGACGCAGCCGCGCCCGGCCGTCCAGTCCCACCGGGGCGCCTGTCTCCGGGTCGACCTCGACCGGTCGTTCGAGGAGCGGTTGGTCGCCTTCAGCGAGGCCGAGGGGGTCTCGCTGTTCGCCACGATGCTCGCCGGTTTCGGTGCGGTGCTGGCCCGGCACAGCGGCCAGCAGGACTTCGCGGTCAGCGTGCCGCTGCTCGGGCGGCAGGACGCCGCCGACGATGCCCTGATCGGCTGCTTCATCAACACCGTTCCGGTCCGGATCGACGCGGAGCAGGGCCGGACGTTCCGGCAGCTGCTCGACCGGGTGTCGGACCGGCTGTCGGGGGCCATCGAGAACGGCGAGGTGCAGTTCGATCAGATCGTGAAGGCGGTGCGGCCGGAGCGCGATGCCAGCTACTCCCCGCTGGCGCAGGTCTCCTTCGGCCTGCTGGGCGACGACGTTCTCGGCACCCCGGAGCTCTCCGGTCTGCAGGTGGAGGCCCTGGACGACCCGCGGACCACCGCCAAGTTCGAGTTCAGCCTCGATGTCCTTCGCACCTCGAACGGGCTGCGGGTGGAGGCGGAGTACTGCACCGACCTGTTCGACGAGGCGACCGCGGCGCGGTTGGTCGGTCACTGGCGTCAACTGCTCGGCGAGGCGGTCGCCGCGCCGGACCGGCGGATCGACGACCTCGGCATGCTGACGTCCGACGAGCGGGCGCTGATGCTCGGCGAGTGGAACGCCACCGACACCGCGGCTCCGCCCGCCGTGTCCATGCACGAGCTGTTCGAGGCTCAGGCCGCCGCGACGCCGGACGCCGTAGCGGTGGTGGCCGGCGAGGATCGCCTGACCTACGCCCAGCTCGACCGGCGGGCCAACCAGTTGGCGCACGCGTTGCAGCGTCGCGGGGTGCGGGCCGAGACGAGCGTCGGCGTCTGCATGGAACGCACCGCCGGCACCATCGTGGCGTTCCTCGGGGTGCTCAAGAGCGGCGGCGTCTACGTGCCGCTCGACCCCGGCTACCCCGCCGAGCGGCTCGCCTTCATGCTTGCCGACTCCCGGGTCGACGTGCTGATCGTGGACGAGACGGTCCGCGACACGCTGCCGGCCAGCGCGGCCGGGCAGCTCTGCCTGGACCGGGACGCGGGGCTGATCGACGAGTGCCCGACCACCAAACCGCCCACCGCCACCACGCCGGACAACCTGTCCTGCATGTTCTACACCTCGGGCTCCAGCGGCGTGCCGAAGTGCGCGATGCTGACCCACGCCAACTACGTCCACTACGTGACGTTCTGGCGGGAGCGCTACCTGACCCAGACCCCGATGCGGGTCCACCTCCAGATGACCAGCTACGCGTTCGACATCTTCATCGCCGACGCGACCCGTGCCCTCTTCACCGGGGCCACGCTGGTGGTCTGCCCGCACGACGTGGTGATGGCACCCGACCGGCTGTACGCGCTGATGCTTCGCGAGCAGGTCAACAGCGCCGAGTTCATCACGCCGATCCTCGCCGCGCTGGTCGACCACGTGGAGTCGGTGGGCGGCCGGATGGACTTCCTCGACCTGCTCATCGCCGGCAGCGACATCTGGTACGCCGGTGACTACCTGCGGGCCCGACGGCTGTGCCGCCCGGACACGAAGATCATCGCGGCGTACGGCCTCAGCGAGACGTCGATCGACAACACCACTCTCGACGGTGAGGAGGTCGGCGACGACCTCACCGGCATCGTTCCCATCGGCCGGCCGGCGGACCGCACCCAGATCTACGTCCTCAACGACCGGTTCGAGCCCTGCCCGATCGGCGTCGCCGGGGAGCTGTACGTGGGCGGCGACGGCGTGGGCCGGGGCTACCACCGGCGCCCGGACCTGACCGCCGAACGGTTCCTGCCCGACCCGTTCAGCGGGATCCCCGGCTCCCGCCTGTACCGCTCCGGCGACCTAGCCTGCTACCGCCCGGACGGGATCCTGGAGATCATCGGGCGGGCCGACAACCAGGTCAAGGTCAACGGGTACCGCATCGAGCTGGGTGAGATCGAGTCGGCGCTGCGGGCACACCCGGCGGTCGACCAGGCCGTCGTGCTGGTGCACCACGGCACGGCCGGGCACGCCCGGCTCATCGGCTACGCGACGTTCCGCGCCGGCACGCGGTCCCACGCCGAGGCGCTGCGGGACCACCTGCGTGGCACCCTGCCGGGTTACATGGTGCCGTCCGTCGTGATCACGCTGGACGAGTTCCCGCTCAACGCCAACGGCAAGCTCAACCGGCGGGCCCTGCCCGATCCGGCGGAGCAGACCGCCCCGACGCAGCGCCGGCCGCTCAGCCAGACCGAGGACATGCTCGTCGCCGTCTGGTGCGACGTGCTGGGGGTGACCGAAGTCGGGGTCGACGACAGTTTCTTCGCCCTCGGCGGCGGCTCCCTGCTGATGACCCAGATCGTCGCCCGGGTCCGACAGGGCTGGAACCTCGAACTGCCGGTGCGGTCGATCTACCACGCGCCGACCGTGGCCACCCTCGCCGCCGAGATCGACCGGGTACGGCGGGAGCGGGCGAGCATGCCCACCGCTCCGCCGATCACCGCCGGTGAGCGGGTCACGGCCCGGCCGTACCCGCTCTCCTTCGCCCAGCAGCAGCTCTGGTTCCACGAGCACCTGGACCCGCAGGGCGCTACCTACCTGGTGCCGACGGTGCTACGGCTGCGCGGCGAGCTCTCCCTCCCGGCGTTGCAGAGCGCCTGGGACACGGTGCTCGCCCGGCACGACGTCCTGCGTACCGTGCTGGTCTCCGTCGACGGTCAGGTGCAGCAGCAGGTCACCGCTGCGCGGTCGCAGCCGTTGGAGGTCGTCGACCTCGCCGGCCTGCCCGTCGACGCGCGGGAGGAGGCGGCACGGCGACACGTCGAGGAGGACGCGCACCGACCGTTCGACCTCTTCGCGGCGCCGCCGGTACGGGCCGGGCTGCTGCGTCTCGCCGAGGACGAGCACGTCCTGCTGGTCACCGCGCACCACATCGCCACCGACGGCTGGTCCGGGCACGTCCTGCTGGACGAGCTGTCCACCGCGTACGCCGCCGCGCTGCGCGGCGAGCCGGCCGAGCTGCCGGCGTTGCCGGTCCAGTACGCGGACTACGCGATCTGGCAGCGCGCCTTGCTCGACGGTGAGCTGGGTGCGGCGCAGGCCCGGTACTGGCGGGCGGCGCTGGCCGACGCACCGGCCGTCGTCGACCTGCCCGTCGACCGGCCGCACGGCGACCTCACCGGCTACGCCGGTGGCTTCGTGCCGGTGACCGTGGCTGCGGAGACGGCGGACGGGCTGGTCCGGCTGGGCCGGCGGCACCAGGCGACCGTCTTCATGACCCTGCTCGCCACGTACCACGTGCTGCTGCACCGCTTCACCGGGCAGCGGGACCTGGTGGTCGGCGTGCCGTCGGCGAACCGCACCCGGGTCGAGGTGGAACGGCTCATCGGCTTCTTCGTGAACATGCTGCCGATGCGGGTCGACGTGGACGGCGAACTGACCTTCGCCCAGTTGCTCGACCGGGTACGGGACGTCGCCCTCGACGCGTACGCGCATCAGGACCTGCCCTTCGAGCGGATCGTCGAGGAGGTCGCCCCGCCCCGCCACCCGCTGCAGAACCCGCTGTTCCAGGCCGCCTTCACGGTGGACGACCCCGCCCGGGACGCCGCCGGGCTGCCCGGCCTGGAAGTCACCGAGTGGCCGGTCACCCTCACCACCGCCAAGTTCGACCTGGGGCTCTTCCTGACCGGTGGCCCCGAGGAGATCACCGGTGTCTTCTCGTACCGCAGCGACCTGTTCGACGAGGAGACCGTGCGGCTCATCGCCGACTCGTGGCTGGGGCTGCTCGACGCGGTGCTTGCCGACCCGGACCGCCCCGTGGCCACGCTGCCACTGGCCGGCGCGGACGCCCCGGCGGACGACCGGCTGGTCCTCGACGGCCACGGCCAGCCGGTCCCGCCGAACGTGGTCGGCGCCCTGCACGAGCGGGGGCCGGACGGCAGCCTCACGCCCACCGGGGAGCTGGCCCGACGGCGGCGGGACGGCCGGCTGGAGCCGGTCTGCCGAATGGACGAGGAGGTCTGGGTCCGTGGGGCCCGCGTCGACCTGGGCCTGGTGCGCCGGGAACTGGCCGGCTTCGCCGGGCTCCGCGACAGTCAGGTCACGGTGACCGGGCCGGAGGGGGCGCGCGTCGTGCGCGCGGAGGTCGTCCTCGACCCGTCGACCGACCGGCGAGGGCTGGTCGAACACCTGCGAAAGAGGCTGTTGCCGCACCAGCGTCCCGAGCTGGTGCTGCACGACGGCCCTTCGGTGGCCGACGGTTCCGCCCCGACCGGCGGGGAACCGGCGGCCGATCCGCTGGTGGACCTGTTGGGGGCGATCTTCGCGGAGTTGCTGGAGCGCGACGACCTCACCGACGACGACGACTTTTTCGCCGCAGGCGGTTACTCGCTGCTGGCGATGCAGCTCGCCACGACCGTCGGTGAGCTGCTCGGCGAGCGGGTCTCCGTACGCACGGTCTTCGAACACCCGACTCCCCGGTCGCTGGGCGCGGCCCTGTCACCCCGGTTGTCCCCCGAGATGCGGCAGCGGCTGGCACAGGCGGCGCTCGACGTGGCGGAGACCGGTCCCGGCGAGGCCTGACGGAGCCACCGGCCGATCTACGACACGAGGAAGGACACGGACGTGGCTCTCACGCTCGTCAGCGCGGTGGTGAGCGACACCGGGCCGTACCGGACGAACAACGAGGACGTCGCGATCGCCGGGCGGCGGCTCGCGGTCGTCGCGGACGGCATGGGTGGGATGCCCGACGGCGAGGTCGCCAGCGATCTCGCCGTCCGGGCCCTGGCACCGATGGAGCGCCTCAGCGCCGACGACCCGGTGGCGGCGCTGCACGCCGCCTTCAACCGGGCCAACGAGGCCATCGGGGCGGCCGCGGCCGGGTCGGCCGAGCGTCAGGGCATGGGTACGACGATGACCGCGCTGCTCGCCTCCGGCAGCCGCATGGTCGTCGGTCACGTCGGTGACTCGCGGTGCTACCTGCTGCGGGACGGCCACCTGCGCCAGCTGACCCGGGACGACACGTACGTCCAGGCGCTCGTGGACCAGGGGGTGATCCGGCCCGACCAGGCGCGTACCCACCCGCACCGGGCGCTGGTCACCTGCGCCCTGCAGGGGACACCTGTCGAGCCGGCGATCACCGTGCTGTCCCACCTGCGCGGCGACCGGTTCATGCTGTGCAGCGACGGCCTCACCGACGAGGTGGACGACGAAACGATCGCCCACCTGATGAGCACCGTCGAGGAGCCGTACGAATGTGCCGCGGCCCTGGTGAAGGCGGCGATCGCCGCGGGCAGCCGGGACAACGTCACCGTCCTGGTGGCCGACGCGGAGCCGATCGACTGAGGAGATCGCACCGGCCCGGTCCCCGGGCGCGGCCGGCTCGGCCGGACCGCGCTCGGGGCCGGGTCTAGCGGCCCGCGGGCTGCGCGTCGAGGTGACCGACGAGCCGGCGGATGCTGGGATGGCGGTAGAGCTGCCGCAGCGGCACCGGCGTCATCCCCCGGCTCCGCATCGCGGCGCTGATCCGCACCGCCAGCAGCGAGTTCCCGCCGAGCTCGAAGAAGTCGTCGTCCTCGCCCACGGCCACCCCGAGCACCTCGCTCCAGACCGTCCGCAACACGCTGGCCAGGTCTTCCTCGCCAGCCGGGGACGGTGAGGGGGTGGGCTGGGCCGGCGCCGCGTCGGCAACCTGCGCCCGGGTCGGCTGGGTCGGCGGGGGGAGCCGATCGACGTCGAGCTTGCCGTTGGGGGTCAGCGGCAACGTCGTCACGACGGTCACGGTGGCCGGCAGCATGTAGTCCGGCAGGACGGTCGCGGCCCGGCGCCGGAGCTCGGCGGGTTCCGCCTCGGTCACCACGTACGCGTCGAGCCGCGCCGTGGCGGCGTCGGCGGGGTCGTCCCGGCGGGCCACCACGGCCGCGGCCCGCACCCGGGTGTCCTCCAGCAGCACGGCCCGGATCTCGTCCAGCTCGATCCGGAACCCGCGCACCTTGACCTGGCTGTCGATGCGGCCAAGATGCTCCAGGGCGCCGTCCGGCAGGAGCCGACCCAGGTCACCGCTGCGGTACATCCGGCCCACGCCGTGCGGATCCGGCACGAAGCGCTGATCGGTCAGCTCCGGCTGGTTGAGGTACCCGGCCGCGACACCGACCCCGCCGACGCAGATCTCCCCGGGTACGCCCACCGGCGCCGGCCGACCCGCCGCGTCCAGCACGTAGAGGTGCCAGCCGGGCAGCGCCGGCCCGACGGACCTGGACGCCGACAGGGCGTGCCCCCGGTCCAGGGTCTGCGCGGTGACGTGGACGGTCGTCTCGGTGATGCCGAACATGTTTACCAGCCGGCAGGCCGACTCCGGATGCCGGTCCAGCCAGCGCAGCAGCATCCGGGTGTCCAGCGGTTCACCGCCAAACACCACCAACCGGGTCACCATCTCGTCGTGCGGCACGTCGAGGAGCTGGGCGAACGCCGACGGTGTCTGGCTGAGCACGGTGACCCGCTCGGCCACCAGCAGGTCCCGGAACCGTTCCGGCTCCCGGGACACGAAGAACGGCACCACCACCAGCCGCCCACCGGTCAGCAGGCAGCCCCACATCTCCCAGACCGAGAAGTCGAAGGCGCTGGAGTGGAAGAGGGTCCACACGTCGCTCGGGCCGAGGCCGTACTCGCCGCGGGTGGCGTCCACCAGGGCGACGACGTTGCGGTGCGGCACCACGACGCCCTTCGGGCGGCCGGTGGACCCGGAGGTGTAGATGACGTACGCGGGGTCGTCCGGGCCGACCGACGGGAGCAGCACGTCGTCGTCGGGAGTGGCCACCAGGTCGGCCGGCCGGACCGCCGGCACGACCGCCGGGAACCCGTCGAGCCGGGTGACGACGAGCCGGACCCCGGCATCCCGCGCGGTGTGCGCCAGCCGCTCGGAGGGGTACGCCGGGTCGGCCGGCACGTAGGTGGCGCCGGCCTTGAGCACGGCGAGCAGGGTGCAGACCAGTTCGGCCCCACGCTCCAGGCAGACGCCGACGCGATCCCCTCGCTCGACGCCGGCGAGCCGCAGCCCGTGCGCCATGCTGCTCGACCGCTCGTCCAGCTGCCGGTAGGTCAGCGAGTCACCGTCGTCGGTGAGGGCGACGGCCTCCGGATGGGAGGCCGCCACCAGGCCGAACGCCTCGTGCACCGGGCGTGGGGTGGTGACCAGCGCGGGCGCCGGACGTCCGAGGGCCACCACCTGGGCCGACGCGGCTGGAGCGAGCAGCTCCACCGCCGTGGCGGGCAGCTCGGGGCGGGTCAGCACCTGCCGGTGGACGTGCTGGAGACTGTCGACGAACTGGGCTGCCTGCGGCGGAGTGACGTCCCGCAGCGGGTGCTCGCAGTGCACCTCGACACCGCCGTCCGGGGTGGACTGGACGGTGACCGCCAGGGCGACTCCGGGCAGGCGGCCGGGTCGGTACTCGTCGCCCACCGGCGCGACGAGCGCCGCCGTGTCGAGCGTGGCGGCGACCGGTCCGCCCACCGGCGGGCACGGCCGGCTCCGCAGGTCGCCGAGCGTCCCCTCGACCCGCACCTGAACCGCGGCGGCACCGACGCCGATCAGCACCTGGCCGGTGGCGTCGTGGCCCCGATACCCGTCGAGGGTGACGGCCAGGGCGGCGAGCCAGCTGGCCGGGGTGCCGGCCTCGGCGGCGGGAACCGTACGGCGCACCGCCCCGTCACCCGTACCGCTTCCGTCGCCCATTCCCCAGCTGGGCGGGGGTCCGGCGGTGAGCGCCGACGCGCCGACGCCGGTACCGCCGGCCACCGGCTCGTCGGCAGCGGCCGGCACGGCGCCTCGCACGGTGGCGGCCAGGTCGCGCAGCGCGGAGACTCCGAGCCGGGCCCGGTCGGCCAGCACCAACAGGTCGCCCACCCCGTCGGCGTATCGGAGCAGCACGGCGCGCGCCCCGGCGGCCGGTCGCGTCAGCTCCCGCTCACGGAGCCGGACGGACGCCGGGTGCTCGGCGGGAAACGGGCACTGCTCCACCCAGAGCGGCACGTCGCCGACGGCGGACAGCCGAGCCGCGAGAGGGCCCGGGTCGGCGGGCGCGGTCATCCGGATCCGCACGGCGTGACACGACGGGACTGACGCCACTGCTCTCCTCGGTGCGGTCATCGGATGGAGAATCCACCGTCCACGGTCAGCACGGACCCGGTGACCTGACGCGACTCGTCACTGGCCAGGAACACCACCGCCGCGGCGACGTCCTCGGGCTCGATCAGCGCGTTCATCGGCTGGGCGCCGACGAAGGTCTGTTCGTGCTCTTCAACGGGCACGTCGAGCGATCGGGCGATCTCGGCGAGCATCCGACCCTCGACCTCCGGGGTGTCCCGTACCGAACCGGGGCAGATGCTGTTCACCCGCACCTTCATCGGCGCAAAGTCGAGCGCAGCCGCCTTGGTCAGCCCGATGACGCCGTGCTTCGCGGCCACGTAGCCGGCGAAGTTCCGGTAGCCGACCAGGCCGGCCGTGGAGGCGATGTTGATGATGCTGCCCGACCGGCGGGCGCACATCTGCGCGCCCACCAACCGGATCATGCGCCACGCGCCGGTCAGGTCCACGTCGATCATGAGGTCCCACTCGTCCTCGCTGATCTCGTGGGTCGGCTTGCCGGAGGGCGCGGCGATGCCGGCGTTGTTGACCACCACGTCGATCCGGCCGAAACGGTCGATGGCGCGATCGGTCGCCTCCCTCAGCGCGGCCATGTCACGCACATCGGCGGTGACCGGCAGCACGGCGGCGCCGGCCTGCCGGCACAGCGACCCGGTGTGGGCGAGCTGGCTCGCGGTCCCGAGCGGGTACGGGACCCCCGGCAGGTCGGCGCAGGCGTCCAGCAGGACGAGATCCGCCCCGTTCCGCGCGCAGGCCACGGCGGCGGCCCGGCCGAGGCCACGGGCGGCGCCGGTGACCAGGACGACCTTGTCAACCAGGCGACCGCAGTTCGGCTCAGCCAAGGGTCGAGGCGAACAGGCGGACGACCGCGGGTGCGGCGTCGATGAGGTACATATGGCCGCCCGGAACCTCGTGGTACGTGAAGTCCCGGTCGGTCGCCTTGGACCAGCCGGCCGCATCCGCGGCGCTGACCAGGCTGTCCCCGGTCCCGCGCAGCGACGTGATCGGCACCGGCAGGGGATCCACGGTGCTGGGCAGGTAGTGCTCGTGCATCTCCACGTCCGCCCGAAGGGTCGGCAGCACGAGCTCACGCACCTCGGGGTCGGCCAGCGCCTCGTGGTCGAACCCGGCGAACTCGGCGACCCCGGGGAGGAAGTCGTCGTCCGGCAGGCCGGTGATCCGCCGGGACCGCTGCACCGACGGCTGCGGCGAACCGCTGACGAACAGATGGCGCACCTCGAATCCGGGCAGCCCGCTGAGCCGGTGGGCCAGCTCGTACGCGAGGACCGCGCCCAGGCTGTGCCCGAACACCGCCACCCGTGCCGGCGTCGTCACCGCCGCCAGCAGGTCGGTCAGGAGGCTCTCCGTGGCGGCACGGGCGTCCCGCAGTGGCTCCTCGTCGATCCGGCGTTCCCGGCCCGGTAGTTGCAGCGGGAGGATCTCCAGCGTGCGACCGGCGAGCTCGCGCCACGGGTGGAAGAAGGAAACTCCGGCGCCCGCGAAGGGTACGCACACGACGATGGTCTTGCTCGGGTCGTCAGTCAAGGGGGGCTCCATGCGGCGTCTACACAGCCTTGATCGGCGGGTGGCGATGGGAGCGTTGGTGCCTGCCATTCGACGACGCGGCACGGGCCCGAAGGCAGCTCGCCGTATCACTCGAGATGGGCAGGCGTGGCGATCGTCGCCCGCTCCCCTCGGTGTCGGCAAGCCTAGCAAAGAGCCAGCCTGGACGGTCGGCCGTGACTACCCCCACCAGGCATCGTGGACGGTATGTCATGGAGAGTCGGACCGTCCCTGGCATCCGTCCGACCCGTCTGACGACGCAAGGGTCAACCCGATGCTGCGCGCTGTCTCGAACGCAGTCTCGGCGGTCGCCGCTGTGGATCACCAGGGGCCGTGGTAGGCCAGGTTCACCACGAGAGCGGCCACGACGGTCGCGAAGAAGACGGCCCATCCGACGAGTTTGCGCGACCCCACCCGCATGTGGGCGATGAAGGCGCCGATGAAGTACAGCACGAGGCCGAGCGAGGCGAGCGTGCCCAGCACCGGCACCAAGAAGCCGGCCAGCAGGCCGAGTGAACCCACCGCGAGCGTCGCGCCCAATCTGGGCATCCAGGAGATCGGCAGGCGCTTCATCTCCATCTGTTCCCTGGGGTAGGCATGATTGATCAAATACGTGACGGCGGCGATGCCTGTGAAGAGCGCAGCGAGGATGTTGATCGTTACGTAGGCGGCAAACACGTGATTCCCTTCCGTTGCAATGAGGGACACCAGACGACACCTTCCGGTGTCGATTCGTGGGATCGACCCGAACTTCGTCGTACGACGTGGGTTCCAAAATCGGGCGATTAGCGTCCATTGTGGAGCTGATGCGGTCGCGGACCGCTCAACTGCCACTGTCTCGGCACTGGGTCACGAGCCTGTCCAGCGGGCCGGGTCGGCCTCAGGCCGGCTCGAACGGGGCGCGGGGCCCAGTAGGGAACCGCTGGGAGATCGGCGAGGTCGGCATCGGTCACACGACACCTCGGTGAACCGTCGGATGAACGGAACCGTCAACCTATAGGCGTGGCGAGGACTTCGTTGGCCTATATGGCCTTTGGTGCTATTCGCCCTGTAATCGGACAGGTCGGGGAATGTGGTGCGGTCGGGCGCAACCATCTTCGCTGTCGGTGCGGCGTCGTTGTCGCCGGGTCAGGTCAGCTCGGTACTGCGTTGGGACGAGCCGGAGCAGACGCCCGGGCATGATCGGATAGCCTGCACGGGTGCGTACACCGCTTCCGGCTGTGAGTTCAACTCGCCGCGGACTGTTCGCGGCGGCGACGCTGGCAGTGCTCGGGTCGGGGGCGTGCGCCGACGCCGAGCCGGAGTTTGAACAGCAGCGAGGGCCTGATCCTGAGCTTCTGATCGATGAGCTGACCGCCGGCCTCTCCCGGGACAATCCCTACCGTGACCCGGACACGGAGGAACGGGCGGCGGCCCGGCGGGCAGCGCGATCGCTGGTCACCGATCCGAATGCCGGCGCCGACCTGGATCAGGTCTTCGGCGACCTCGGCTTCCGGGCTCACCGTGGGGCGGACCCGGTCACCGGTCGGCCGTTTGACCTCTACCTCGCCGAGGGGTCCGACGACCGTTCCTGGGGTGCCGTGCTGGTGGACCGGAGCGCGACCCCGCGCACGGTGATCGAGGTGCCGCACCCCGGCTTCGACATCAATACGGAGAAGCTGGGACTGGCGTTGTACCGGAAGGCGCCGGCCAGCGTGCTGCTGGTCGCTGGGGCACACCGACAGGCCGCCGACGGCGACGCGGACGTTGCCCACAACGATCGGTCGCTGTTCCACGCCCTGGCGGCCGAGTTCGCCAAGAACGGCCTGGACCAGATCCAACTGCACGGCTTTGCCGATCGGAACCTGCCCACGTCCGACGCGGTAGTGTCGACCGGTTCGGCTCCGGTGACCCCGGTGGCCCGCCGGATCGCGGATGGCCTCTCCGGGGCCGGGCTGAACACCTGCCGGGCGTGGGTGAAGAAGTGTGGCCAACTTGAGGGCAAGACCAACGAGCAGGGCCGGGCCGCAGCGGCACTGGAAGCCGTCTTCATTCACCTGGAGCTGAGCTGGTCTGTCCGCCGGGAGGCCGAGGCCCGTAACCGCGTCGCGACGGTGCTCGCGGCACAGCTCGCCGTGGCCTGACCCGCTGGTGGGTTGCTGTCGAGGTCAGATCCGGCGGGCCGTCCGCCAGCGCAGGGCCCAGTAGCCGGTACCGTCCAGGATCGACTCACCACCCAGGTCACCCATGGTCGGGCCGTTGGCGGTGGTGCGGCTGGAGATGAACCGGTGGTGCCCCCGGTCGTCCACCCCGAGGTACATGCCGGAGTGCTCGATGTTCGCGCCCTGCACCGGCCCGGCGTTGAAGAATAGAAGATCGCCGGGGAGTAGCCGATCCAGCTCCCGGGCCCGCTTGCCGGTGTTCGGCATGAGCAGCGCCCCTGGTCCCACCGAAGCCATCGCGGTCGCCCGTCGGGGCAGGCCGGGGCCCGCGTTGTTGGTGCCGAGCAGCGGATAGCCCATCCGGTAGCCGTAGACCATGCGCAGGAAGCCCGAGCAGTCCAGGCTACGGATGTGCGACGCTGTCGGCTTCTCCTTCTTGTCGGGGAACTCCCACGACACCCCGAGGTAGTCGTAGAAGTCGGAGTTTTCCGCGCGACCGTCCGGGTCGATGTCCGAGAGTGGCCCGAAGGCGGCGTCGCCGGAGTACTGCCGGCCCTTCGCATCCTTCTTCGGCACGGCGACGTAGGTGTACTCCCGGGCCACCGCCAGCACATCCGGCGAGCGGTCCGTGCGGGCCTTGAGGAACCAGTCGGTGAACCACTTCTCCTTCTCGGCCCCCGCCCGCCACTCTCGGGGGGCGAGTCGCACCCAGAAATTGGCGGGCACCTTGGCCTTGGTGAACCGTGCCTCGGCGAACGTCCGCTGCGGGCCGCTGATGTGCATCGTGCGGGAACCGTCGGTCATGATCGCGACGGTCTTTCCCTTGGCGTCGATCATCTGCGTCCGGTTCGGCTCGGTCAACCGTCGGTAGCTGTAGCCGGAGCGAGTAGGCGCGGCGGCCTGCGCGGCCTGCGCGCCGAGGCTCAGCTCGATCGGATCCGCCGCGGTGTGCCGGACGACGACGTAGGCGAAGGTGCTACCACCACTCAGCAACGCGAAGGCGGCGACGGTCATCAGCATGGCGCGGCTGCGGGAGTAAGTCCGGTAGTTCATGCCTGTCCCTCGTCGGTGTGTGGCCTCAGGTGACCGGCACGAAGCCGGCCACGACGCCGCTGAACGCCACCCCGTAGGTGATGACGGTGACCATGACGGTGGCCAGCACGGTTGCCTTCGGCGGCTGGCGCACGAGCTGGTAGGCGATCAGTCCCGGTGCCACGAAGCCCAGGGTCTGGTGCGCGAAGAGCAGCGGCAGGTCCCGTTGGACGATCACGAACAGCGTCATCTGGAGGAGGACGCTGAGCAGGACGATCGCGGCGAAGAGACGCTTGCCGTAAAGGATCACGGTGCGCTGCATCAGCCGGGTGAGGGCGTAGGTGACGACAGTCATCACCACGATCACCGCGGCTTGGAGCGGGTCCTCGATCAGCGCGAGCGCGATCCAGCCCGGCGTGATCATCCCGCCGGGCGAGAGATTCGTGGTCAGATAGCAGAGCAGCGCGAAGACCAGACCGATGCCGAGGCAGGCGGTGGCCAACTGGGCGCTGAGTTCTCCTCCGAATGTCACCGGTAGGTCCTTCCCAGGAACACGGTCTCGCCGTCCACGGCGGAACTGCGCGTGGTCGGCGGACGGAGCATCGATTCGGCACGGGTGCGGTCCTGCGGTTCCCAGCTCGGCAGGGCGGCCAACTCGTGCAGCAGCACCTCACCCTGCCCGTGGATGTTCCCGACGGCGACGATGGAGGCATCCTCCGGGGTTACCGCCATGACCTCGCTGATCAGCCGCTCCGATGGGAGCTTGCCGCCCAGGTCGACCACCCGGCTCTGCAACTCGGCGGGAACGTTGACCCGGGCGCTGCGGGTCATCTCACCGATCAGCACGATGCGTTGCGGCTGTACCCGGCCGGCGAGCGTACCCATCTGCCCGTTTCGTTCCATCCGGTCCGGTCGACAGTTGATCACCATGGTCAACGGCTTGCTGATCAGCCGCTGCTTCTCCAGTTGCTCAATATTCATGTACGTCGACTCCGGGTCGTTGGCGGCGAAGATGTTGGCGAACCGGACGCGCTTGTCGCCGTACAGAACCCGGGCCACGGAGAGCACTCCCGGATCAGGCGGCGCCGACCACATGCCGGTGAGCGCGCTGTGCCGGTCGACGCCGAGCTGTTCGGCAACGGCGAGCGCGATGGCCACGTTCTCCTTGAAGGTGATCCAGCCGAAGCCCGACATCTCCTGGTCGGTCACCGACTCAGGGTCGACCGCGATCAGTCGGCAGTTCCGTTTGGCTGCCTCCTTCTCCAGGATCGCCAGCCGGTCCTTCTCCGCCGTGATGCAGATGCCGTCCTCGGGCATCGACCGGCTCAACGACCGGGCCACGTCGTCGAGGGTCGGCCCCATCTCCGCGAGGTGGTCCTCGCGGACGTTGCAGAGCACCCCGATGGTGGACCGGATGAGCTTGCTCTGGTTGATCTCCTGCAACGCCGGCATGACCGCCATGCACTCGATGACCAGCGAATCCGGGTGGTAGACGGCGGCCCGCCGGACGATGCCGATCTGCTCGACCACGTTGGCGATCCCGAACTTGCGGTGTACCGGCTCCTCGCTGGCATCCGGGAAGATGAACCTCGCGGCGGTGCCGGTGGTCTTGGCCACCACGACCTTGCCGCCGCCGCGCAGCGCGCCCGCACAGAGTCGTGTGATCGAACTCTTGCCACGGATCCCGTTGACCAGCACGCGGTGCGGGATGGTGTTGAGGTTGCGGTTGTGGTTCCGCTGTTCGATCACGCCAGCCACCAGGAGCGCGAGGCAGCAGAGACTGTAGACGGTGTAGAGGTAGAACATGCTCAGCCTTTCGTCGCCCGGCTGCGAGTCCCGGCCGCGTGCCGGACGCGGGCGAGGACGCTGGTCCGGTCGGCTCCCGCGCCACGCAGCCGCAGCGCACCACCGAACCGGGCGGACCCGGTGTGCCGGACCTGCCGACAGATCTCCAGGCACATCGCGATCGCGCCGATGTCGTCGTGCCGCTGCGGTGGAACGGGCAGTTCCACCGTCCCTTCGCTCATCTGCTCGGCGAAGGAACTCAACCTCCGCAACGGCCGGACGAAGATGTAGAGCTGCCACACGTGAGTGAGGAGGGCGATGCCCACCACGGCACCGGCCACCAGCAAGGTCCAGCGTCGCTCCACCATCGTCGGCAGGCGCAACCCGGCAACGTCCTGCTCCAGCACGACCGCCCACTCAAGGTGGGCGACAGTCGTCGGCACGGTCAGACCGGAGGCGGCGACCATCGCCGGGGCGCCATCCTCGGTGGTCGACCGGCCAACCGTGCTGCCTGGCAGCACGTCGACGGCGATGCTTCGGGCCAACTCGCCCTGTAGCGGCTGAAATGCCCGGTAGCCCTCCGAATCCAAAATCGTCCGCAGCTCGGCGTCGACGACCCGGACCCGGCCATCGACCCGACGGACCAGCCCGAGCAGACGGTCAGGGTCGAACTCACCAATCACCGCATAGCCGTCAGCGCGCTGGTTGAAGGCGTACACCAGCGGCAACCGTTCGGCCGTGTCGTCGAGATGGATGCCGACCTCGCCCGGCAGTGGCGCGAAGGCCCGCAACGGCTTCCGACCCGCGCCGGCCACCATCGTCCCGTCTCGGTCGACCAGGTACAACGCCCGAAGCCGCTGCTCGGCGGCGAGTTCCCGGTCCAGTGTCCGATCCGCCTGCGCGAGATCCTTCGAGGTGACCCCCTGCGAAACCCGGGAGACGGTGGCCAGGCCATCATCGAGCAGGTGTCCCAGAGCGTTGCTGGCCTCCTCGGCCCGGCTCTCCGCATCCCGCACCAACTGCACGGGAATCGTCGGTTCGGGCGCCTGCAACGCGAGCACCGTGGCCGCCACCGGCCAGAGCATCGCGACCACCACGGCTACGGTCAGGCCCTGCAGGACGGTTGGCCGCCACCGCTGGTCCGCCGGGTACTGGTCGCCGGAGGTCAGGGCCAACGCCCGCGTGATCCGGTGCGCCTCGCGGATGCGCGTCGGCGCACGACGCCGCGTCATCGCGCCGCAGGCGTCGGCCTTGGCCTGATTCAGCAGCGCCCGGACTGGTCGGACCAGCGACATGCGCATGAGTACGAAGCTGAGCAGAGTCACGACCAGCAGGCTGAGCCCGAGCAAAACCCCCTTGGTGCCCGAGGTCCCCGCGCTCACCTCCGCGGCGAGCAGGGAGACGACCACGAGCCCGGTCTCACCCACCGGCGCGGACGACACCACCAACCTGCGGTCCGCCCACTCCTTGACCACCACCTCACGGCTCTGCGGCGAGTCGGGCCCGACCAGGCCGGCGAAGACCGTCGGCAGGTGCACGGCGTCGACCGCACTGGCTCCCTGCATCAGGCTGCTCTTGCCGTCGGGGGTGATCATGTGGATGCCGTGTCCCGCGTCGGGGTTGAGTCGCAGGTTCCGCATGGTGACCGGCTGGATCGCGAGCACCGCCCGGGTGTCGTCCAGCGCGACGGAATAGACCAGCATGGGGCCATCCGGCGTGGTGACGGCGGTCGTCTCGTCAACTACCAGCACCGGCGGCAGCAGGTCGATCGGCAGCGCCGAGCCCTTGGCGGCGAGAGGTCGCCGGGAGGCGGTCTCAACGATCACCGCGCCGGTGAAGCCGGCGCCCTCCCCGGCCAGCCGGGCCAGCAGGTCGGCGTCGCTCGCGGTGCCGCGTTCCTGCACCGTCCGGCTGAGGTCGGTCGCCCGGCCGCGGGCTTCGACCTGCATGCCCGATGCCAGCTTGGACACGACGTCACGTTGAGAGTCGACGACAGCCGGGAGTACCCCGCGCTGGGCGCTGACCGCGAACCCGAGGATCGCCATGGCAACCACGAACATCGTGGTCCAGAGATAGACCAGTGAGGGCGCGCTCGTGCCGGCTGGGAAGGCCGCAGCTGGCAACTGCTGGTCGAGCGCCCGTCGTCGCCAGGCCAGCAGCTGTTCATGATCGTCTGCGGGCCCAGCCGTCGACTGCCATGGCGCGTACTGCGCCGACCTGCCTGACACGAAACGGCAACCTTCCCCGTGGAACTACTCCCTGGACCGCTGCCCATCCAGCTCGTCGGCCAGGCATGACCGCCGGCCGCCGCGAATGCTAGCAAGGCGCACCACCACGAGATCTGGGACGATTTCGCCCTTGTGTCGCCTGAAACGTGGCTGCTACTTGCGGGGTACGCCGCGTACCACCAGGCCCGCCGTGTCAGCGGCCCTGGTTAACAGGTTGCCCTCGATGCGCTCGACCGCGGCCTCGTAGATCCGACGCCGCCCGGGGGGCAGGGCTGGATCCGCCAGCGCCCGCTCAAGATCGACCAGACGGATGTCCGGGTTCAGATCAACGAAGGTGGGGATCGCCTCGATGGCTACCACCTTCCACCTTTTCGTCTCGCCGGCCGGACCGAACGTCACCCGGGTCATCGCACCGTCACGGTTGGCGTTGACCGGCTCGGCGTGCCGGGCGATCTGGTTGCCCATCCCGTAGACGATCCAGGTGTCGCCGATCCGCTCCACCGGCTGAACGACGTGTGCGTGATGCCCGAAGACGACGTTCACGTCGTCGATGGCGGCGATCTGACGGGCCCAGGTCTGCTGGTCGACGTCCGGCTCGTGCTCATACTCGGTGCCCCAGTGCAGGCTGACCACCACGATCTCCGCGCCCGCCTCCCGAGCCGCCGCCGCGTCCCGCCGGATCGCCTTCGCGTCGATCAGGTTCGCCACCCACTCCTTGCCGGCCGGCGGGCGCAGGCCGTTGAAGCTCTTGGTGAAGCTGATGTGCCCGATCTTCACGCCCTTGGCCCGATAGATCTTGACAGTGCGGGAGTCACGCTCGGTCCGGTAGCTGCCGGTGTGCCCCAGATCCGACTTGTCCAACGCGTCGAGGGTCCGCTTGACGCCGTCGTACCCCTGGTCGATGGTGTGGTTCGAGGCGGTGGAGCAACCGTCGTACCCGATGTTCTTGATGCCCTTGACCACCTCCTGCGGCACATTGAACTTCGGGAAGCCGATGTACGGGCCTCCCGGCGGTGCCAGCGGAGTCTCCAGGTGGCACAGGGCCAGATCCGCGCTGGAAACGGTCTCGCGCACGGGTGCCAGCATTGGGCCGAAGTCCAACTCGCCCCCGCCGTCGCGTCGGGCCTGGTCCCACAACTCGGGGTGTAGCAGGATGTCCCCCGCACCGAGCACGGAGACCGTGCGCCCGGCGACCTTCACCGGGGCCCCCAACGCACGGGGTGGGTCAGTCGTCACGGGCGATTCAACCGACCACGGTCCGAGGACATAGATCGCGCCCGCCCCGACCGCTAGTGCGATAACGCAACTGAGGATCGCCCGTAGCGTGCCGGAGAACCCGCCGCTCGGCTGAGAATTGCTCGCCACTGCGACAGGCTAGTACGCACCGGACAGCGTCCGCCCGGGGGTTGGCCCGCCGTCCCCCGACCGATCAGCGACGTCAGCAGCCCGAACGGCCGTCGACGTCGCCATGGCCACCGCCGCCGCCCCGACCTGTCTGCCCGGCATGCCGTTGGAGTTACCCGGTCGGGATTGTCGCGGGTCATCTGCTCGATCAGTCCGGCCACGACTGGATCGACTGGTGGGCGGCCCGGCCGGCACACCATGATCTTGCGTGATGTGCGCGGTGTGCGCCAGCGGATGCCAAGCCGGGTGAACGGGCGCCAACGCGGGTCACCGCGGCCGACCGCCGGTCGCAAACCGGGGTTCGTGTGCTCCGGGTGGGCTCCTGGGCTGGGAGAACGGGGTGCGGGGAACGTGGGTGGACGTGGGCCACTCCCTGCCACCCCAGGTGAACCCCCAGGTCGCTAGACTGGGCCCTCGCGCCCCCGTAGCTCAGGGGATAGAGCATCGGTTTCCTAAACCGTGTGTCGCAGGTTCGAATCCTGCCGGGGGCACCTCGATACTCAGCAGAAACGCTATCTGAGCTGGCAATACGCACGCTGCTCGATCGTAGGTCGCGGAACAGGCGCGGAATGACCTTGGAGGCATCTGCCCAGGTCAGGCGACAAGGTCGGGGCTGACGGTGAACGCGGCCGCGCTCGCCGCGACGCGCGGGTGGCGGCACGAGTCGGCCGTGTTGCTCGGGGCCGCCGCCCGGCTGCGGGGCGCGCACGACCACACCGATGCGTAGCCGCGAGCTCACCCGCCGGGGTCAAGCTGCGCTGGGCGGGGAAGAGTTCGCCGCGGCGTACGCGAAAGGCTGGGAGCTGGACGGGAAGACGGCCGTGACCGCCGCCGACCCGGCCCGGCACCCCGGGAACTCAGAGCGAACGGATGACGACGTCGGCGAGGTCGGCTTCGAAGAAAGCCTTCGCGTCCAGGAGTTCGGCAGCGGAAGAAGCTGCGCGAGCATGTCGACATTGCCGCGGAGAAGGCTTGGCCGGCTGAGATCCTTTACCGATGCGACAAGTCACCGTGCTGGGTAGTTGTGGTGCCTTCCCCGAGCCAGGGCGTGCCTGTAGCGGTTTCGCCCTGGACTGGGACGGCTACCGTCTGGTGCTGGACCTCGGCTACGCCACGCTGCCGCGG
Source organism: Micromonospora sp. NPDC005413 (assembly GCF_040606435.1). NCBI lineage: Bacteria > Bacillati > Actinomycetota > Actinomycetes > Micromonosporales > Micromonosporaceae > Micromonospora > Micromonospora sp. NPDC005413. Next base: position 82,938 of record NZ_JBEXEV010000010.1, on the reverse strand, counting down.
CTGCTCACGCACTGGCCAGACGGTGCAGTGGACGGGGTGGTCATCACCCACGAGCACCCCGATCACTGCATCGACCTGCATGGGCTGTTCCGGATGCGACTCTACGGTGGTTCTGCTGGACCACGACTGCCGTTGTTCTGCCCGCCGGGCGTGCTCGACGGGCTCGGCGGCCTGGAGCCCGACGTCGACTTGCGCGACGTCTTCGACGTGCACCTTCTGCCCGGCAGTTACCGGCTGGGGCCGTTCGATCTGACGGGACTGCTACTGCCGCACTTCGTGCCCAGCACCGGCATCCGTCTTCAGGCCGACGGGTTCGTCCTGGCCTACTCCGGGGACACTGGCCCGACGCCGCTGCTGGCTGAACTCGGCCGCGACGCCGATGTGTTCATCGTCGAGGCAACCGACCGTGCCGGCGAGGCCGGCCGGCCCGTACGCAATCTCATGACCTCCACCGAGGCCGGTCTCTGGGCTCGCCGGGCGGGTGCCCGCCGACTGATGCTCACCCACTTTTGGCCAGGCAATGACCGGGCTGTCGCAGTAGCCGCCGCGCAGATGGAGTTCGACGGTGTTGTGCTGGCGGCCGAAGAAGACCTCACCGTCGTACTCGGGACACCAGACCGCTGATGGCTATGCGGCCGTCCATGCTGGACGGCACCGGACGTTGGTGGACCGCGTTGGCCGGTCCAGGCTGCACTCGCCCAGTTCAAAGCGCGTCCCCGCCGACAGTAGGGGTTTCCCCACCACCGAGATCATGGGTCGCCGTGTGTTCCGGAAGCGCCGCCTGAACCAGGCTTTCCGCTATGCGAAACAGTGATGTGACCGCCGCTCGTGGGCCGGTCGTCGAGATGCTCGACGTGACGAAGACCTATGCCGGCGGGGGCGGTGTCCGGGCGTTGGATGGCGTGTCGGTCGCCTTCGAGGCCGGTTCGTTCTGCGCGGTGATGGGCCCGTCGGGCTCGGGGAAGTCGACGCTTCTGCACTGCGCGGCGGGCCTGGATCGGCCGGACAGCGGGCGGGTGCTCCTCGCCGGTGAGGACATCGGCGGGCTGCGTGAGCCGCGGCTCACCCAGGCACGGCGACAGCGGGTCGGGTTCGTCTTCCAGTCGTACAACCTGATGGATTCGCTGTCGGTCTGGAACAACGTCCTGCTGCCGCAGCGGCTGGCCGGCGTACGGCCGGATCGGGACTGGGCGTCGGAGTTGATGCGCCGCGTCGGACTCACCGGACGGGAGAAAGACCGGCCCGGCCAACTGTCCGGCGGTCAGCGGCAGCGGGTCGCGCTCGCCCGCGCCCTCGCCAGCCGGCCGGAGGTCATCTTCGCCGACGAACCGACCGGGGCGCTGGATCTGTCGACCGGCCGCGAGGTGCTTGGGCTGTTGCGCGAAGCGGTGGACGGCATCGGTACGACGATCGTCATGGTGACGCACGACCCGGCTGCGGCGGCGTGGGCCGACCGCGCGGTGTTCCTCGCCGACGGTCGGATCGTCTCGGAACTCGCCGACCCGACCGCCGAGAAGGTCGCGGCGCAGATGATGGCGGTGACCGTCCGATGATGCGGCTCGCTCTCGGCACCCTGCGCCAGCATCGTGGCGCCTACGCCGGCACGTTCTTCGCCGCGCTGCTGGCCGTGGCCCTGTTCGCCGGCGGCGGTCTGCTGCTCGCCTCCGTGCTCACCGCGAAGCCGCCGGCCGACCGGTTCGCGGCAGCGCCGATCGTCGTGTCGGGCGACCGCGACGTCACCCTCGAGATGGTCACCACCAAACAGAAGAAGGACAAGGTCAAGGTCAAGCGCAAGGTCAAGTCCGAGCGGCTCACGGGGGCCGGCTCGTTGCCGGCGGACCTCGTCGGCCGGCTGGGCAACCTTCCGGGCGTTGCGGTCGCGGTCGCGGACGTCGCCTTCCCGGCCCAGGCGGGTACGCCGGACGGACGTCCACTGCACGGTGCCGACGACGCTCCCGTGATCGGACACGGGTGGGCCTCCGCCCCGCTGACCCCGTACTCGCTGCGCACCGGCGAGGCACCCGGCCCGGGTCAGGTCGTCATCGACGCCGACCTTGCCAACCGTTCGGGCATCAGGGTGGGCGGACGTCTCGTCGTCACCACGAAGACCGGCGTCCGCACCATGATCGTGTCCGGTGTCGCCGCACCGCCCGGGCGGGACGGGCTGCCCGCCCAGGGCGCGCTGTTCGTCGCCGACAGCGAGGTGGCGTCGGTGTCGGGGCTGCCCGGCCCGACCGCGGTGGCCGTCCTGGCGAGCCCCGGCACCGACGCGGTCGCGCTCCGCACCGCCGTCGCTGGGGTCGCCGGGAAAGCGCCCGTACTCACCGGCGCCGACCGGGTCCGGGCCGACCTGCCGGGGGCCCTGCCGGACTACATCGGTCCCATCTCGATCTTCGGCTTCGTCATCGGCATCACGGCGTTCGCTGCGGTCTTCGTCCTCACCGGCACGGTCACGCTCGGCGTACGTCAGCGACTGCGTGAGCTGGCCCTGCTGCGCACCGCCGGCGCGACCCCCAATCAGCTGCGTCGCCTCCTCGGCGTGGAGAGCCTCCTGCTCGCCGGGGTCGCCGCGCTGCCGGGCGTGCCGCTGGGTGTGGTGTTCGCCCACGTGGTGGCAGCCCGGTTCCGGGAGTTGGGCGCGGTGCCGGCCCAGTTCGTCGTACAGACCAACGTGATCGTGCTCATCGCCGCCACGGCGGCGGGGATGCTCGTCACCTTCCTCGGTGCCCGGGTCGCCGGCCGCCGGGCGGTGCGGATCGCACCGACGCAGGCACTCGCCGAGACCGCGAACGCACCGACCGGTGGTCTCGTCCTGCGGAGCGCCTCGGCGGTGGTGACCACGGCCGGTGCAATCGCCCTGCTCGTCTTCGTTCCGCTCGACGGACCGCTCGGAATGGGCATGAGCTTCGTGTCGTCCGCCCTGTTGCTGTGCACCGTCGCGGCCCTGGGCCCGTTGCTGGCCCGGGTGCTGACGACGCCCGTGTCCCGTCTCGTCGGCGTCGGCGCGATCGGCTGGCTGGCCGGCCTGGTCACCCGGGCCGAGCGGCGACGGGTCGCTGCGGTCGCGGTTCCGCTGGTGCTCATGTTCGCGATCAATGCCACCATGCTGCTCAACAGCGCCCTGCTGGACGAACTCACCGGGCGGGAGCAGGCGGACCGGACCGCGCCCGCGACGGCGCAGGTGACCGCACCGGGAGGGCTGCCGCTCAGTACCGTCGAAGAGCTCCTTGCCCTCGACGGGGTGACCGGCGCGGCGGCGACGTTGCCGACGCGGGCGATCGTCGAGCAGGGTGGCAAGCCCGAGGACTATGCGACGCAGGGTCTGCTGATCGCCGGCGCTGAGGCCGCGCTCGACCTCGATCTACGCGCCGGGACGCTGCCGGGCACGGGCACCTTCGCCGCCAGCGAGTACGTGACCGACCAGTACGGCTGGCGGGTGGGTGACGACGTGCGGGTCTGGCTCGCCGACGGCCACCAGGTCCAACTGCGCCTCGCCGGGGTGTACGCCCGAGCCCGGGGCTTCGGTGACCTGGCACTCCCCGCGGACCTGGTGGCGGCACACGACCCGCGCGGCCTGGTCAGCACGGTCGGGCTGCGCTACCGCGGCGACGTACCGGACCGGATCGCCGCCTCGTGGCCCGGCTTGCGGGTGACCCCCACGCTCGGTGCGGCACCCGCCGGGGACGGTCAGAACCAGCAGGGCGCCTGGGAACTCATGGTGGTCATCTCCCTTGGCTTCACGGCGATCGCGGTCATCAACACCTTCGCCATCGCCACCACCGCCCGCCGCCGTGAGTTCGCCGACCTGCGGCTGGCCGGGGCGACGACCGGGCAGCTGCACCGGCTCGTCGGACGCGAGGCGATGATCACGGTCATCGTCGGGCTGACGCTGGGTGTCCTGGTCACCGCAATCGTGGTCGGCGCTTTCAGTACCGCGCAGGACGGCACATTGCGGGTGTTCGTCGACGCTGGCACGTACGCGGGGATGCTCGGCGGTGTCGCGGCGCTGGGGCTGGTCGCGGGTGCCGTACCGGCCCGGGTCCTGCTGCGGCGGCGCAGCCTGCCGGCCCTGAGCGACGGACACTGACGGTGCGCACAGTCGGATCACCGCTCGGACCCGCCCTCCGGATCGTCGGGGGCCGGGTCCGGCCGGCGGTCACGGACCTGTGCCGGCGTGCCGCCGGTAGGATCGCCGCGATGATCCGCACAACGGCGTCGGCGCTGGCGTACCTGGTCAGCAGCATCGTTGCCGGCTTTGTCGGTCTCGCCTGGAGCCTGGCGGCCAGCCTCGGCGTCGGCCTGCTGTCGATCACGCACCTTGGTGGCCCGGTGTTCCTCGGCGCCGCCTGGGTGACCCGGCGCCTCGCGGACCTGGAGCGGCACCGAGCCCGTTGGGTGCTCGGCACCGCGATCGTCGCGCCGTATCTGCCGACCGAGGGCGGCACCATCCGGCAGCGGGTCAGCGCGGTCGCCGTGCAACCGGCGACCTGGCGTGACCTGGCCTGGCTGGTCGCGCTGTTTCCGCTGGGCCTGGCCGGTGGGATCGTCGCCATCGTGGTCACCGCCGTCGATCTCGCCGCCGTGGTGGCACCGGCGTGGGCGTGGGCGGTGCCGAACCCGCACGCACCGTTCCCGATGCGTCCGCTCATGACGACGGTGCCGGGCCGGTTCGGCCTGACCGTCCTCGGCGTACTGCTGTTGCCGCTCATCGCACGGTTCCTGCGGACCGTCGCACTGGCCCAGGCCCGTACGGCCCGCGCCCTCCTGGGACCCGGCACGCACCGGCACCTGGTCGAGGAAGCTGCCCGCCTCGCACAGACCCGCCGTCGGGTCGTCGATGCCCAGGCGGCGGAGCTGCGTCGGATCGAGCGGGACCTGCATGACGGTGCCCAGGCCCGGATCGTGGCCGCCGGCATGACGCTGGCACTGGCCGCCCGCAAGCTGCGGATGGGTGCGGCCGCCGCAACCGACGTCGACCTCGCCCGCCGGCAGCTCGACGACGCCCTCACCGAGCTGCGCCGGCTGGTACGCGGCATCCATCCGCCGATCCTCACCGACCGAGGGCTGCACGCCGCTGTCGCCGCCCTGGCTGGCGACAGCCCACTCGCCGTCGAGATTCGGGGCGACCCAGACGACCGTTACCCGCCAGCGGTCGAGTCGGCGGCCTACTTCGTCATCGCCGAAGGGCTCGCCAATGCGGGCAAACACGCCGACGCCCGGACCTGCGTCGTCACCCTCGCCCGAACCGCCGGCACGGTCACTGTCACGCTCACCGACGACGGACAGGGCGGCGCCGACCCGTCCGGCTCCGGGATCGACGGTCTGCGCCGTCGCGTCGAGGCACTCGACGGCCGGCTCACCATCACCAGTCCACCCGGCGGTCCCACCGTCCTGTCCGCGGAACTGCCCCACTGATGCGCATCGTGATCGCCGAGGACCTGCTGCTGCTCCGGGATGGCATGGTGCGGCTGCTGACCGACACGGGTCACACCGTCGTCGCCGCCGTCGACACCGCACCCGCCCTGCTGGCTGCCGTCACCGAGCACCGACCAGATCTGTCCATCATCGACGTTCGACTGCCACCCGGCTTCCGCGACGAAGGGCTTCGCGCCGCTCTGACGCTGCGGGCCACGGACCCGGACACCAAGGTGCTCATCGTCTCCCAGTACGTCGAACGGGCCTACGCCGTGGAACTGCTCGCCGACGGCCGGGGCGGTGTCGGCTACCTCCTGAAGGACCGCGTGACCGCCCTCGATGATTTCCTTGACGCGGTGGAGCGGGTCGCCAACGGTGGCACCGCCCTGGACCCGGAGGTGGTACGGCAACTGTTCACCCGCAACAGCCGTAACCACGGCGTCGACGGGCTCACCGCACGGGAACGGGAGGTGCTCGGCCTCATGGCCCAGGGCCTGTCGAACGCGGCCATCTGCGCGGCGCTCGTCCTGGCGCCGGTGTCGGTGGAGAAGCACATCACCAACATCTTCGCCAAGCTCGATCTGCCCCCGGCCGAGGATGCCAACCGGCGCGTCCGTGCGGTCCTCGCCTACCTCAACCACTAGCTGCTCCCACAGCAGACGACGGCTGTCCACGTGTCGATACCGCTGGTGTGCTGCCGCTACCGTGATGCCCGTGACGACCTACGAGGCGGGCGCGACGGCCGTGGACATCCTGCTCGCCGGCGCCGCTGTCGCCCTGGTCGGGTGTGCTGCCTGGTTGGTCATCCACAGCCGGCGCGTGTCAACGGTTCGGCTGTTCGGGCGGACCCTGCATCACCCCCGGCTGTGGGCCGCAGGGGCAGCATGCATGGGCTTCTATGTTCTGCTGGGGCTGGGAGATCTCACGGAGATCACGCCCAGCACTTGGCGCACTCCGAGCCGGTGGATCAGTGCGGTGCTGTTTCTGACCGCGTTGGCCCTGATGGCCACCCGCTCGGTCCTTGAGTCTCGCGCCAGGCGTCGGAACGTCGTGAGCTTGTCCCCCGTGCGAGCTACCCGCAAGTGTCCACCGCACGGTGACGATTCCTGACCAGCGACTCCATAGCGTTCGACGTGGCCGCTGCGCTTCAGCCGCGGTCTCGTTGAGGGAGTCATCATGCGTCTGTTGAAACAGCTCGTGGCCGTTGCGGCGGTTGCCTTCGTCGGTGGTCAGGCCATCGTCGCGGTGGAGGGGAACGCCTGGCTCACTCTGGTCATCGGTGTGTTGACGGCCGTGGTCGCGGTCCTCGTCTACCGGTGGGTGGTAGGGCGTACCGAGCGCCGAGAGGTCACAGAGCTGGCGCGAGCCGGTGCCGGTGCCCGGATCGCCCGAGGGGCGTTGATCGGGTTCGGGATGTTCGCCGCGGTGATCGTCAACATCGCCTTCGTCGCCGACTACGACGTCAACGGCCTGGGCTCGGTGTCGGGCGCGTTGGCGTTGTTCGGGTTCATGGCCGCCGCCGCGGTGACCGAGGAGTTGATCTTCCGGGGCGTCCTGTTCCGCATCATCGAGGAACGCACGGGCACCTGGATCGCACTGGTGCTCACCGGCGTCGTGTTCGGCCTGATGCACCTGCTCAACCCCGACGCCAGCGTGTGGGGCGCGATCTGCATCGCGGTCGAGGCCGGTTTCATGCTCGCCGCCTGCTACGCCGCCACCCGCAACCTCTGGGTGCCGATCGGCCTGCACTTCGGTTGGAACTTCGCCGCCGGCGGCATCTTCAGCGTCGTGGTCTCCGGCAACGGCCAGTCCGAGGGGCTGCTAAACACCACGATGTCCGGCCCGACCCTGGTCACCGGCGGCGACTTCGGCCCGGAGGGAAGCCTCTACACGGTGGCGGCGGGTGTGGTGCTGACCCTGGTGTTCATGTGGTTGGCACACCGCCGCGGTCACATCGTCCCGCGTCGCCGCCGCACGGTTGGCGTCCAGCCGGCGACGGCTACGGTTTCCTGATGATCGGCCTTCGGAAGATCCCGGACTCGTGGCGGCGGTGGGACGTCACGGTCCGGGATCTCCCGGTGGCGCTGCTGCTCGCCCTCGCGTCGGTGGTGCCCGCGTTGCAGAACCACGGCACGCAGCTTGGGGATCTGCCGGCGCGCCCCTTCGACGCGCTGACCGTCGCGGTGCTCGCCCTGGAGTGCCTACCGCTCGCTGTCCGCCGACGCTGGCCTGCCCTCTGCCTCGCGCTGGTGTCGGTCGGCTTCGTGATCGACCAGCTCCGCGGCTATCACACGGTCGCGGGCTCCGCGCTGGCCATCGCGCTGGTGAGCGCGGGGGCACACCTCGAACATCGCCGGCGTACCACCATGGTCCTGGCCTCCGCCGCGTACGTGGCGCTGGCCGTGGCTCTCGACCGGCAGGGGTCGACCGAGGGCTGGACCGGGTTCGGCACCTTCTACCTGTTGCTGGTCCTGGCCTGGGGCATCGGAGCCTGGCTGCGGCAGTCCCGGGCTGCCGAAGCCGAACGCCGCCGCCACGTAGCCCTGACCGCCCGCGCCGCCGAACGCACCCGCATCGCCAGCGAACTCCACGACATCGTGACCCACCATGTGACGGCGATGGTCGTGCAGGCCGAGGCGGCCCGCTACCTGACCGCCGCCCCCAAACGGCTCGACACGACCCTGACCGCCATCACCGACACCGGCCGTCGAGCGATCACCGACCTGCGTCACCTGCTCGACCTGCTCAACCCCGACCACAGCACCGACCCGCGTACGCCGTCCGTCGGCGAGCTCCGCGCCCTCGTCGAGCAGACCCGGCAGGCCGGACAGCCCGTGGACTTCACCGAGGAGGGCAGCCCGTCCGACACGACCGGCGGTGCCGAGGTCGCGGCCTACCGGGTGGTGCAGGAGGCGTTGACGAACGCTCTCAAGTACGCCCACGGCATGCGCACCACTGTTCACGTGCACCACGGCGAGAGGGAGACCACTGTGGAGGTCAGCACCGAAGGTTCGGGCTCGTACGCCGGGGCCCCCGGCGGGAGCGGACGCGGCCTCGCGGGGCTCCGCGAACGGGTCGGCGTGCTGGGCGGCGAGTTCAGCGCAGGACGGCGCGCGGACGGCGGGTTCGTCGTGCGGGCCCGCATCCCCACCGGGAACCCGTCGTGACGACGCCGATTCGGGTGCTGGTCTGCGACGACCAGGCATTGATCCGCACCGGCTTCGCGACGATCATCGGCGCTCAGCCCGATCTCGAGGTGGTGGGCGAGTGTGGGGACGGGCGCACCGCGGTCGACCTCGCCAGCCGGCTGCATCCGGACGTGGTCGTGATGGACGTCCGGATGCCCGTACTCGACGGCATCAAGGCGACCCGCCTGCTGGCGGGTGCCGGAGTGGCCCGACCCGTCAAGGTGCTCGTGGTGACGACGTTCAATCTCGACGAGTACGTGTACGAGGCGCTGCGCGCGGGAGCAAGCGGGTTCCTGCTCAAGGACGCCCCTCCGGCCCAACTGCTGCACGGTATCCGCACCGTCGCGACCGGTGCCGCGCTGCTGGCGCCCGAGGTGACGAGGCAACTCGTGGGACGGTACGCGGCGCGTATCCGTCCCGCCGAGGGCAAACCGGACGACGTTGGGCTGACCCCGCGCGAACTGGAGGTGTTGCGCCTCATCGCCAACGGCCTGTCCAACAGCGAGATCGCCGCGACGTTGGTGATCAGCCAGGAGACCGTCAAGACGTACGTGTCGCGCATCCTCACCAAGCTCGACCTGCGCGACCGCGTGCAGGCGGTGGTCTACGCCTACCGCGCCGGCCTGGCAACCTGAGGGTGTAGGGCTACCCGTCAGACCGCCGGTAGCTGCTCGGCTCGGGTGAGCACCTGGTCGACCAGGCCGTACTCCCGGGCCTGCTCTGCGGTGAACCAGCGGTCCCGGTCCCAGTCGCGTTGGATCTCGTCGAGCGTCCGTCCGGTGTGCTCGGCGATCAGCTCCTGCATCGTCCGCTTCACGTGCAGCATGTTCTCCGCCTGGATGGTGATGTCGGAGGCGGTGCCGCCCATCCCGCCGGACGGCTGGTGCATCATGATCCGAGAGTGCGGCAGCGCGTACCGCTTGCCGGCCGCGCCCGCGCAGAGCAGGAACTGCCCCATCGAGCCGGCGAACCCGAGCGCCAGCGTGGCCACGTCGTTGCGGACGTAGCGCATCGTGTCGTAGACCGCCATCCCCGCGCTTACCGACCCGCCCGGCGAGTTGATGTAGAGGTAGATGTCCCGGTCTGCGTCCTCGGCGGCGAGCAGCAGGATCTGCGCACAGATCTGGTTGGCCGACTCCTCGGTCACCTCGGTGCCGAGGAAGACGATCCGCTCTCGCAGCAGCCGCTCGAAGACTTGATCGCCGAAGGACGGCTGCCCGCCATCCAGCATCCGCACGCCGTACCCGATCATGTGCCGCCGCCTTCCACCGTGCCGGCGGGCGGTGGGACCGCCCGGTGGACCGGCCCCTCCAGCGTGCGTGCGACGGCGGTGATTGGCCCAGTGATTCTGCCGCCGGCAGATCCGCCGACGGCAGAACCGCGCGGCCTACACGGCGGTCAGCCGCCGCGCACCCGCCCGGGCCGCGTCGCCGCTCGCCAGGCAGGGGGTACGCGGACCGGTGCGCGAGCCATCAGCGGAGGCCAGCGCGCCGAGGCGCAGGGTTGGCTCACCAACCTTCGGCACACAGTGCAGGACCAGCCCGCCGGTGAGCGGACCCACCAGCAGGGTCGCGTTGCCGATCTCCCGTCGAGCGGCATCGACCCGCTCCAGGTGGGTCAGCGCGGCGCGTGGCGCGGCCGGGAGGCGGGGCTCGACCCGGCGCATGTCATCGCGGGCCTCCCCGAGCAGGTCGGCGAGGCTGATGCCGAGCGCCCGGCAGATCGCCGCGAGCACCTCCGAGGAGGCCTCCTTGCGGCCCCGCTCGACCTCGGACAGGTAGGGCACCGAGACATCGGCCGACTCGGCCACCTCGCGCAGCGTGCGGCCCTGACGCTGGCGGTGGCGGCGCAGCACTCCACCGATCACTCGTCGCAGTAACGACATACGGACCTCACCCTCGCGGTCGGGGAACACCCCCATCATGCCCGTCCCCGGCGTTCCCGACCGACCCATGCGGGCCCGCGCCGCTCGACGGCGCGGGCCCGAGGCCTCACGGGCGCAGGTGGGTGTGCCAGGCGGCCGGCTCGTCCACCAGCGTGATCGCCGGGAACAGCGCGCGGGTGCCGCCGGCCGGAAGCAGAGCGCTGTCGTCGATCGTCACGGTCGCCCCATCGACGTCGTAGACGGTCAGCGACTCGTTGCCGTTCTCTCCACCGAACCGCGCCGGGTGCCCGTCAAAGGTGGTGTTCGGGTTGACGTACGCCTTGTCGGTGGGATCGGTGACGTTGCGGTAGCGGGAGACGCCAACGGTCAGCGTGCGGGCCCGCTGCCACCGCGGCTCGGCGGTAGCCGGCTCCGGGGTCCAGGTCCACCCGGCGTACCAGGACCTGGGCTCATCCAGCGACTCATTCACGTCGAGCGTGATCATCCGCAGGTTGGCCGGTACGCCCGCCACGGTCGCCGGCATCGGGACGGTGTCGGTGCCGAAGCGCAGCGACCGCGCGACCTGCGCCGCCGTGCCCCGCACGTCCGGCCCGGTCCCGACCACCCGGACCTGCGCCCAACCGTCCGGGGCGTACCGCCAGCGCAGGATGGCCTCCGGTGCCTCGGCACCGGAGTAGCTGGCGAAGCTGCTGGCTCCGCCGTTCAGCTCAGGGCCGGCATCGGTGTCGCCGGCCAGGGCGGGCTCTGCGCTGTCCCGCTGTGGCGCCGACGGCTGCACGCCCTTCGGGAGAAGCGAGACCGCCACGAACTGCCGCTGGTCGTCGGTGCGGCCGTTGGACGCGCCCAGGTACACGCCAGGGCCGGAGAGGAGCAGCCCGGCCTGGTAGCTGAGATTGCGCAACCCGTTCGGCAACCAGCCGAACCGGGCGTACACCCGCTGTGGGTCAACGGTGGTGAGCGCGGCCGGTAGCCCGGTCTGGCCCTCGCCGGTCGCGGCACCGATCGGGGCGGTCTCCGGCGCTCGGTCCGGGGTCAGCAGGTCGGGGACGGTGAGCCCGCCGACGGTCAGCGCCGCTGCCAGCAGCACGGCGCCGGCTCCCTGGGTGAGGCGGCGTTGCCGCCGCGCGGTGGTCATCGCCCGGTCCACGTCCAACACGGCGGAGGGCCGCTCGGCCGATTCGATCTCGGCCAGCATCAGGTCGCCCATCTGGCGTTCGTCCAGCATCGTCGCTCCTCTCAATTGCCGGTCAGGCTGGGGATGAGCAGGGTGCGCAGGGTGGCCAGGCCCTTTGCGGTCTGGCTCTTGACGGTCCCTGTCGAGCAGCCCATGGCCTGGGCGGTCTCCTCGACGCTGAGGTCCTGGAAGTACCGCAGGACCAGCACCGCGCGTTGGCGCGGCGGCACCTGCCGCAGCGCGCCGACCAGGGTGATCCGGTCGGTCGGGTCGGTGGCGGCGGTCGACACGTCGGGCAGTGCGGCGCCGAGCCGGACCCGCGCCCAGCGCAACCTCCGCTCGTCGATCAGCCGCCGCAGCAGCATGGTGCGTACGAGCGCGTCCAGGTGGTGGGCCTGCCGCGCTCGCGCCCAGGAGCGGTACAGCTCGGTGAGCACCCGTTGCAGGATGTCGTCGCCCCGGTCCCAGTCCCCGCACATCAGGTAGGCGGTCCGTCGCCACTGGACCATCCGGGATCGGACGTACTCGGTGTATTCGTCGGCCTCGGCTCGCCGTCCGCCGCTCGTCGTCACGAGGGCCGCGCCCCCTCCGTCTGCCGGCCTGCACCGGTTCGGTGTTGTCGTCAGGTGGTCGGTTGCGGGGACGGTCTCGGTTGTCCGCTGCGCAACCCGGACCTGCGGTGCGACCCCGACGTGCGGCCCGCGGCGTACCCGCTATGTTGTGGGCGTGCAGGCGACGGTGGCGGAGCAGGTTCGACGGTGATCCATTTTCCCGCGCAGCGCCGGGGTCCGCTGAGCGCGCTGAGCATACGGCTCGCTGCCGCTCTGGGCCTGGTCTTCGCCGTGGTCGCCGCGGTCTATCTGGGCCGGGATGGCTACCGTGATGTGAACGAGGACGGCCTCACCCTGCTCGACTGCTTCTACTACGCGGTCGTGTCGCTCTCCACCACCGGCTACGGCGACATCACGCCGGCTGCGCCGTCGGCCCGGCTGGTCAACGTCCTCTTCATCACCCCGGCCCGAGTGATCTTCCTTATCATCCTGGTTGGCACCACCCTGGAAGTTCTGACCGAGCAGTACCGGACCGGCCGTCGCCTGTCGCGGTGGAGGAGAAGCGTGAAGGACCACGTCATCATCTGCGGCTACGGCACCAAGGGGCGCAGCGCGGTCTCCGCCCTGATGGAGAACGGTCTGGACCGGTCGCGGATCGTGGTGGTCGAGCGCAGCGCCGCCGCCCTGCGGCAGGCCACCTCCGCCGGGCTGGTGGCGATCGAGGGTTCGGCTACCCGGTCGTCGGTGTTGAACGAGGCGCACGTCAAGAACGCGAAGGCCGTGATCATCGCGACCGACAGCGACGACGCGTCGGTGCTTGTCGCGCTGACGGTACGGCAGCTCACCGCTGGGCAGGTCCGCATCATCGCGGCGGCACGCGAGGCGGAGAACGCCCCGCTGCTCAAGCAGAGCGGCGCGCACCACGTGATCGTCTCCTCGGCCACCGCGGGCCGGCTGCTCGGCCTGTCCACCTCGGCGCCGCCGCTGATCGACGTGGTGGAGGATCTGCTCACTCCGGGCCAGGGCATGGCGCTGGCGATGCGTTCGGCGGAGCGGGACGAGGTGGGTCGCTCGCCGCGTGAGCTGGAGTCGTTGGTGATCGCCCTGGTCCGGCGGGGCAAGGTGGTCTCCCTGGCCGACCGGGCCGGTGCGGTGATCGAGACCGGCGACATGCTGGTGCACGTGCGCGACGACCGGCCCCAGTCGGCCACGACCGCCTGACCGCCTCGCCGTTGCGGCGGCGTCAGCAGGCGGCGGCGTCCCGGCGGATCGCCTCGGTGCAGGTGACCGGTGTCGTGTTGACGGCGCGCCGGAGCAATTCGTAGAGCGTCTCCCGCTCGGCGGGCTCCAGCACCCCCAGCACCTCGTCCTCGACGCCGGCGAGGGCGCATTCCGCCTCGTTGAGGCGTTTTGCCCCGTCTTCGGTGAGGTCGACGACGTGTCGCCGCCGGTCCTCGGGTGATCGGCGCCGCTCGACCAGTTGCTCCGCTTCGAGGTCGTTGAGCAGCCCGACGATGTTGGTGCTGTCCATCGCCAGGGTGGTGGCGAGCGACTGCTGGCTGGTCCCGCCGCTGTCCCGCAACACGGTGAGCGCGACCAGGTGCCGGGGGCGCAGCCCCAGTGGCGCCAGCACCGACTCGGACCGAAGCCGCATCCGCCGGGCCAGATGGTCCAGCAGCGCTCCTGAGCGGTGCTCTGTGGGATCCAGGGGCGGGGCGGACATGTGACCCAGTCTACCGACCCGACGGAACATCGGCCTGCTATAAATAGTTGACGCCACACAGACGATCCTTGGAGGAGGAACAATGCATCTGCTGCATATCGATTCGAGCATTCAGGGTGAGTTTTCGGTCAGCCGGCGGCTCACCGCCCGCGCCACCGCCGCCTGGTGTGCGGCTCATCCGGACGGCACCGTGACCTACCGTGATCTCGAGGCCGAACCGTTGCCGCACCTGGACTCGGTGGCCGGCCTGGCCCGGATGACGCCGCCGGATCAGCACACCCCGGCGCAGCGCGCATCCTGGGAGCTCAGCAAGCGGCTGATCGACGAGGTGAAGCAGGCCGACGCGGTGCTGCTCGGGCTGCCGCTCTACAACTTCGGCGCGCCCAGCAGCGTCAAGGCGTGGGTCGACCACCTGACGGTGGCTGGCCTGGCGTACGACCCGACGACCCAGCAGGGCCTGCTCGGCGACCGCGAGTTCGTCGTGCTGGCCAGCCGGGGCGGCGGCTACGGCGAGGGCACCCCGCGCAACGGTTGGGACCACGCCGAGCCCTGGCTCCCGCACGGCCTGTCCCTGACCGGCATGCAGCCGCGCTTCATCAGCGCCGAGCTGACCCTGGCCCCCGCGGTCCCGGCGATGGCCGAGCTGATCCCGCTGCACGAGGCCAGCCTCGCGGCGGCCGAGAAGGAGATCGACAACCTCTGGTTGCCCGCGTCCGCCCAGCGCTGAGCGGCACCGGTACGACGGAGAACGGCCGCCCCCGATTCCGGGGACGGCCGTTCGTCATGCCGTACGGGTCAGAGGATCGTCCAGGTGTCGCCACTGCCCAGCAGGCCGGCGAGCTGCTGCTCGGGGGTCTCGGTGACCTTCGCCTTGGCGGCCGCGAGCTGGCTCTGCACCACACTGTCGTAGGACGGTCGGTCCACCGAGCGGAACACCCCGATCGGGGTGTTGCGCAGGTCCAGGCCGGGGAGCCGGGACAGCGCGAAGGCGTACGCCGGGTCGGGCACCGTCGCGTCGTGCACGACAATCTCCTCCGGGCGGACCGAGCTGGTCTCCCGGACCTCCAGGCCAAACGCGCCCGGCGGGTGCACCACGCAGAACTGCCCGTCCGCACCGAAGGTGATCGGCTGCCCGTGCTCCAGGCGAATCAGGTAGTCGTCCCGGGTGGCCGGGTCCTTGAGCTGGTCGAACGCCCCATCGTTGAAGATGTTGCAGTTCTGGTAGATCTCCACGAACGCCGAGCCCTGGTGCTCGGCGGCGGCCCGCAGCACCGACTGCAGGTGCTTGCGGTCGGAGTCGATGGTGCGGCCGACGAAGCTGGCCTCCGCGCCGAGGGCGAGCGAGAGCGGGTTGAACGGGGCGTCCGCCGAGCCGGCCGGAGTCGACTTGGTGATCTTCCCGACCTCGGAGGTCGGCGAATACTGCCCCTTGGTCAGCCCGTAGATCCGGTTGTTGAACAGCAGGATCTTGAGGTTGACGTTGCGCCGCAGCGCGTGGATCAGGTGGTTGCCGCCGATGGAGAGCGCGTCGCCGTCGCCGGTGACCACCCAGACCGACAGGTCCGGCCGGGACACCGACAGGCCGGTCGCGATCGCCGGGGCGCGGCCGTGGATCGAGTGCAACCCGTAGGTGTTCATGTAGTACGGGAAGCGGGACGAGCAGCCGATCCCGGAGACGAAGACCGTCCGCTCCCGGGGGATGTTGAGCTCCGGCATGAACTGCTGGATCGCCGCCAGGATGGCGTAGTCACCGCAGCCGGGGCACCAGCGCACCTCCTGGTCGGACTTGAAGTCCTTCGCGGTGAGCTTGAGAGCGACGGGCTCAGACATTCTTCAGCACCTCTTCCAGCGTCGTCTCCAGCTCGGCGGACGTGAACGGCAGGCCGCGGACCTGGTTGTAGCTGATCGCGTCGACCAGGTAGCGGGCCCGGATGACGTGGGCGAGCTGGCCCAGGTTCATCTCCGGAATGACCACCCGGTCGTACGAGCGCAGCACCTCGCCGAGGTTGGCCGGCATCGGAGCCAGGTGCCGCAGGTGCGCCTGGGCCACGGACAGGCCTCGCTGGCGCAGCCCACGACAGGCCGCACCGATCGGCCCGTACGTCGAGCCCCAGCCGAGGACCAGCACCCGGGCGTCGCCGTCCGGGTCCTCCACCTCGATGTCCGGAACCGGGATGGCCTCGATACGGGCGGCCCTCGTACGCACCATGAAGTCGTGGTTGGCCGGGTCGTAGGAGATGTCCCCGGTCTTGTCGGCCTTCTCCAGCCCGCCGATCCGGTGCTCCAGCCCCGCGGTGCCCGGGATCGCCCATGGACGGGCCAGGGTCTCCGGGTCGCGCAGGTAGGGCAGGAAGGTGGTGCCGTCCTCGCCGTTGGGCTTGGTGGCGAACTCGACGCGCAGGTCGGGCAGCGACTCGACGTCCGGCAGCAGCCATGGCTCCGAGCCGTTGGCGACGTAGTTGTCGGACAGGAGGATCACCGGGGTGCGGTAGGTCAGCGCGATCCGGGCGGCCTCCAGCGCGGCGAAGAAGCAGTCCGACGGTGACTGGGCCGCGATCACCGCGATCGGCGCCTCGCCGTGCCGGCCGTAGAGCGCCATGTTGAGGTCGGCCTGCTCGGTCTTGGTCGGCAGGCCGGTCGACGGGCCGGCGCGCTGCACGTCCACGATTACCAGCGGCAGCTCCAGCGCCACCGCGAGGGAGATCGTCTCGCTCTTGAGCGCCACGCCGGGGCCGCTGGTGGTGGTAACCCCGAGCGACCCGCCGTACGACGCGCCCAGTGCGGCGCCGACCGCGGCGATCTCGTCCTCTGCCTGCATGGTGAGCACGCCGAAACGCTTGTGCTTGCTCAGCTCGTGCAGGATGTCCGAGGCCGGCGTGATCGGGTACGCGCCGAGGAAGACCGGCAGCCCGGAGCGGACTCCGGCGGCGACCAGCCCCAGCGAGAGTGCCGCGTTGCCGGTGATGTTGCGGTAGGTGCCCGGCTTCATCTTCGCCGGCTTGACCTCGTAGCGGACCGCGAAGTCCTCGGTGGTCTCGCCGAAGTTCCAGCCGGCCTTGAAGGCGGCCACGTTCGCCGCGACCAGCTCCGGGCGGGCCGCGAACTTGCGCTCCAGGAAGCGCAGCGTCGACTCGAAGGGCCGGGAGTACATCCAGGAGAGCAGGCCGAGGGCGAACATGTTCTTCGACCGCTCCGCGTCCTTCTTGGACACCGCGTGGGTGGCGAGCGCGCCGATCGTCATCGAGGTCAGCGCCACCGGGTGCACGACGTAGCCGGCCAGCGAGTCGTCGTCGAGCGGGCTGCTCTGGTAGCCGACCTTGGCCAGGTTGCGCTTGGTGAACTCATCGGTGTTGACGATGATGTCCGCGCCGCGCGGCAGGTCGGCCAGGTTGGCCTTGAGGGCCGCCGGGTTCATCGCCACCAGCACGTTGGGCGCATCGCCCGGGGTGAGGATGTCGTAGTCGGCGAAGTGCACCTGGAAGCTCGACACGCCGGGCAGGGTGCCGGCGGGAGCCCGGATCTCGGCGGGGAAGTTTGGCAGCGTGGAGATGTCGTTGCCGAGCTGTGCCGTCTCCGACGTGAACCGGTCGCCGGTCAACTGCATGCCATCGCCGGAGTCACCGGCGAACCGGATGACCACCCGGTCGAGTTGACGGATCTGCTTGGTCACGACTGCACCTCGCTTCGCTGCGCCCGGTCACGCGGGCGGCTGAACATGATGCTGACCTCGCCTTGCCCGGCCACGGGACCTCCTTGACGCGACGTTTCACCGCACCGCTCCAGGCTGGTCCGGCCGCTGTCGTTCCTCACCTGAGAGCCTACGTCGAACGGACCCCCGACCCTCCCCGGAGGTCCGCCGACTGGGACCGGACTGGGCGAAGAAATGCCCAGGTTTGCGGTGTTACGCCCCGCCCGCCGTAATTCAGATCACCACCGGGTCGCTCCGGCGACCCCGGCCGCGCGCGGCCGGGGTCGCCGGGGATCAGTCGGCGGGGCTGGGCGCAGGCTCGGGCGCCGGGCCGGTGAGCCGGCGGCGCAACGAGGTGGTGGCCAGCAGGAGAGCCAGCACCACCAGCAGCGCGGAGACCGCTATCAGGATGACCGCGGTGCGTTGCACCGAGGTCATCCCGCCGTCGTCGGCGGCAGCACCAGCAGGGAGTACGCCCTGGGAGCCGGTCGGCGCCGGTGGTGAGACCACCGGCGTGGCCAGGGCTGCCGCCGCGGTGATCCGGAAGCTCATCTGCACCTGGCGGGTCGGGCCGCTGCGCGGGTCGAGTCGGCCGACAACGGCGCCGGACAATGGCGCTTCCCGCTGGGCCTGCGGCGTCGCCTCCACCGGCAGCCGCAGTTCGGCGGTCTCGCCCGCCGGCACCAGGCCCGCGTCGCAGCGGGTCCGGGTCGGGTCGACCGCCACGCAGCCGAGCGGCGGAGTCGGCACGGTCACCCCGGCCGGCAGGACGACCTCGACCCGGCCGGCGGCGTCCACCGTGCCGGTATTGCCCAGCCGGAGCGCGAGAGTGCTGGCCGCGCCGCTGATGTCGAAGGTCACCTCGTCGGCGTCCAGGGCGATCCCGGGCACCGGCGGACCGGGCGGGAAGAGCACCGCGAAGCCCTGGTCGTCGATCGCTTCGCCGGGCACTCCCGGCGCGTCCGCGACGACCTGGACGGAGCCGCCGAGCGGCATCTGCTTCCACGCGGTGCTGTCGACCCGCAGTCGGAGCAGAGTGCTGAACCGGACGCCGGCCTCGGCCGTCCAGGCCCCACAGCGGTACGCGCCGCCACCGGCGGCGGCGCAGCCCTTCGTCCCGGTGTCGGTCAGTCCGGCCGGCAGCGTGTACGAGAGCCGGATCCGTTGCGCGGTCGTGCCGGTGTTGCTCACCGTGACCTGCAATGTGGTGGCCGTGCTGGCCGCGTTCCAGTACGCCTCGGTGAGGGTGACGTCCTGGGTGGTGACCTGGACGCCCAGCGGGTTCGGTGGCGGCGCGGGCGCACCCGGAGCGGGCGGGCGGACCGGTGGAACCGGCGGAGCCGGCGGAACCGTCGGCACGGGAGGCAGTGAGGGCACCGACGGCACTGGCGTGGGCGCTCGGGTCGTGCCGCCCGGTGCGGGCGCGGTGCTGGTCGGCGCTGGCGGCACGACCGGGGCGGTGGTCACCGGTGCCGCCGGCGTCGTCTCCGGCGGCGGCGCGGTGGTCTCCGGTGCCGGGTCGGTCGGCACCGGATCACCCGGCTCCTCGGTCGGGGTGGGTTCCTCCGCCGGGGAGGTCTCGGGGTCTGCCCCAGGTTCGCTGACCGGGTCGGTCAGCGCCACGACCGGTTCCGTGTCCGGTTCCGCCACGCTGGCCCACGCCGGACCCGCGCCGAGCACCGCGAGCAGTCCGAGGGCGAGCACGGTCGCCAGCAGGGGCGTGGGACGCCGCCCCTCCGCCCGTTTACCGGGCGCTGCCTTGACGCGGGCCATCTGTCCTCCGGTGACATGGGTGGGTGTCCAATATTCGGTAACACTTGCCCCAGTGCACTAGTCCCATGCGGAAACAAGTCCGTAACGTGTTTGTGACGGCCCTTCCGGGCGGACGGTAGGCTCCCGACTGTGACCGGATACCTGGGCTCGTACGCGACCCTCGGGCTCCTGCTGCTCGCCAGCGTTCTGTTCTTCGTTACGGCGTTCTCGGCCAACCGAGTGTTACGCCCCGCGCATCCGGCCGATCCGCCCGGCAAGCGGGCCACCTACGAGTCTGGGATCGACCCGGTCGGCGCGGACTGGGCACAGATGCAGATCCGCTACTACGTCTACGCGTACCTGTATGTGCTGTTCGCGGTCGAGGCGGTGTTCCTCTTCCCGTGGGCGGTGGTCTTCGACCGGCCGGGCTTCGGTCTGGTGACGGTGGTGGAGATGGCGGTGTTCGTGGCGGTGCTCGCGCTCGGCATCCTCTATGCCTGGCGTAGGAACATCCTCCGCTGGACCTGAGCGTCGCGACCTCCGGCGATCGTGCCGGCCCACCCGGCCGTTCGCGGTCGGTTACGGCGACGACCGGTCAGGCCAAGCCCCGACGGGTCGCCGCGGGCGGGCGGTCGCCTCGGATCGAGGCCACCATGTCCAGCACCCGGCGGGTCGGGCCGACCTGATGGGCCCGGAACACCCGGGCGCCCAGCCAGGCTGAGACCGCCGTCGCGGCGAGCGTCCCCTCCAACCGTTCGGCCACTGGCAGGTTCAGCGTCTCACCGATGAAGTCCTTGTTGGAGAGCGCCACCAGCACCGGCCAGCCGGTCCCGGTCAGCTCGCCCAGTCGCCGGGTGATCTCCAGGGAGTGCCGGGTGTTCTTGCCGAAGTCGTGTGCGGGGTCGATGAGGATGCCGTCGGGGCGTACCCCTGCCGCCACCGCGCGCTCGGCGAGCCCGGTCACCGTCGCGACCACGTCGGCGACCACGTCGTCGAAGGCGGCCCGGTGCGGCCTGGTCCGTGGGACCAGGCCGCCGGCGTGCGAGCAGACCAGGCCCGCGCCGGTCTGCGCGGCGACCTGGGCCAGCGTCGGATCGGCGCCCGACCAGGTGTCGTTGAGCAGGTCGGCGCCGGCTGCCACGGCCTCCGTCGCCACCTCGGCACGCCAGGTGTCGATGGAGATCACCACCTCCGGAAACGCGGCCCGGACCGCGGCGATGGTGTCCACCGTGCGCCGGATCTCCTCGGCGACGCCCACGTCCACGCCGGGACCGGCCTTGACCCCGCCGATGTCGATGATGGCCGCGCCCTCGTCCACCGCCCGCTCCACCGCGCGCAGAGCGCTGTCGGCGGCGAAGGTGGCCCCCCGGTCGAAGAACGAGTCCGGTGTGCGGTTGATGATCGCCATCACCACCAGCTCGCCGGGGGCGAACGTGCGCCCACCCAGCCGAAGCGCCCCGGCCATGCCCGCCTCCTGAGAGTCCGCGCCGTCGCCGCCGCGTCGGCCGGTCCCGACGCTAGTCGGTCGTCCGACCGGAACTCCGGGCGGGCGTCGGCGCAGATCGTGATCGGGACGGGTGGCGGGGTCGCTCCTGGCCCGCTGCCGTGCCACGATCAGTGCATGGGTCAGCTTCTGCTCCTCCTGGTCGTGGCGTTGACCGTCGCGGCGGTCATATTCGGCGTGACGGTGCTGGTCAGCGGCCGTGATCCAGGCCTGGTGCCCACCGAGCCGGATTCGCAGGCCGTGGCGTTGCCGGGCACCCGGCCGTTGCGCGAATCCGATGTGGGGGCGGTCCGTTTCGACACCGGGTTGCGCGGGTACCGGATGGCCCAGGTCGATCAGGCGATGCGTCGCGCGGCCTACGACATCGGCTACAAGTCTGAGCTGATCGGCGTCCTGGAGTCGGAGGTCATCGCCTTGCGTGAGGGGCGCACCGACGACGCGGACGTGCTGCGCCAGGCCCGTGAGCAGTCCGCCAGCAAGGCGGCAACCGCGGATTCGGCAGAGCCGGGCGCGGATGTGCCGCTGGACGCCGACGCCGAATCCGACGCGGCTCCGATCGCCTCGGCCGACGCAGGCCCGCTGCCCGCCGCCACCTCATCCCCAGCGGATTCCGATGGCGTGGCACCGGCCGACGGCGAGCCGGCCGATCATGAGCAGACCGACGGCGCGCCGGCCGATCGTGAGCAGGCCGAGAGCGCACCCGCCGACGGCACCGAGCGACACGGCGCGGTGGTTCGGTCGGAGTCGGCGTGACCGGCCCGGAGGGCGCCGACGATCTTCGGGAGGCAGCCCAACCCGGCGCCGGTGAGGTGACCGCCACGGTGATCGTCGACGCCCCGGCCGAGCGGGTCTTCGCAGCGTTGCTCGCCTGGGAGCGTCAGTCCGACTGGATCCCGTTCACCCGCGTCCGGGTGGTCGAGGGCGACGGGCGCGAGGGCAGCCGGATCGAGGCGGTGACCGCGCTCGGCCGGGCGACGCTGCGCGACGAGATGCGGGTGGTCCGGGTCGACGAGCCGTACGAGATCGGCGTGGTGCACCACGGCCAGTTGCTGCGCGGCCCGGGCGTGCTGCGCTGCACCCAGCTTGGCCGTGCCCGCACCCAGGTCGTCTGGCACGAGTGGTTCCACCTGCCGGGCGGCAGGGCCGGTCGACTGGCGTGGCCGGTGCTCTGGCCCGGCTCCAAGCTCGGCCTCACCCAGGCGCTGAAGAGGTTCGCCCGCCTGGTCGAGCAGGGCCGGCTGCCCTGACCACGCCCGGCGCCGGCTGCCAGCCCGGCGCCCGGAAGAGATACCCGGCGCGATGCCGCCAGCTCACCGCCGCGCGGAGGTCCCGGGCGATCGAGGCGTACTCGTGGAAGGCCACCCGGGCCGGGTTGTAGCTGCCGACGTTCTTGGTCAGGCCGTACACGCAGCGCTCCCGTTCCGGCGCGAACGAGCCGAACAGCCGGTCCCAGACGATCAGGATGCCGCCGAAGTTGCGGTCCAGGTAGCCACCCTGCGAGGCGTGGTGGACCCGGTGGTGCGACGGGGTGTTGAACATCGCCTCGTACCAGCGCGGCATCTTCTCGATCCGCTCGGTGTGGATCCAGAACTGGTAGAGCAGGTTGACCGAGCCGCAGAACGCGACCACCGCCGGGTGTACGCCGGCCAGGATCAGCGGGAGGTAGAAGACCCAAGTGGTCAGGTTGGTCCACGGTTGGCGCAGCGCGGTCGAGAGGTTGAACCGCTGCGACGAGTGGTGCACCACGTGCGAGGCCCAGAGGATCCGGATCACGTGGTGGCCACGGTGCGACCAGTAGTAGAAGAAGTCCTGCGCGAGCAGGATCAGCGGCCAGCTCCACCAGACCTCGGCCGCCCGCAGCGGGGTGAGCGCGTAGAGCAGCGCGTACGCGGCGGCGATCGGCACCTTCCAGAGCAGGTCGGTGAAGACGCTGCCCAGCCCCATCGCCAGGCTGGTCGCGGTGTCGGCACCGCCGTAGCCGACCTCGTCCTCGTCGCGGTGCAGCAGGTAGGAGACCCGCTCCAGCACGATGAGCAGCAGGAAGGCTGGGATCGACCAGGCGATGACGTTCGGGAATTCCTTCATCGCGCGGCCTCCGCTCGCCAGTCACCGGCCGGGGCGCACCGCGGGGTGACCACGACTTACCGGTCGGTAACAAGCACCATAGGCAGCCGGGTGGCCGGTGGCAATGGGGTGTCGGTCCGATGCCCTAGCGTGTACGAGGTGACTGACCTGGTGATCGGTGCCGATGGGCTGCCCCGCTGCGCCTGGGGGTCGAGCACCCCCGACTACGCCATCTACCACGACACCGAGTGGGGGCGACCGCTGCGCGGCGACGACGCGCTCTACGAGCGGATGACGCTGGAGGCGTTCCAGTCCGGGCTGTCCTGGCTGACCATCCTGCGCAAACGCCCGGCGTTCCGGCTGGCCTTCGACGAGTTCCACATCCCGACCGTCGCCGGCTACGACGAAGCCGACGAGACCCGGCTGCTCGCCGACGCGGGCATCGTCCGTAACCGGGCCAAGATCGAGGCGGCGATCGCCAACGCCCGCGCCGCACTGGAGCTGCCGGAAGGGTTGTCCGCGCTGCTCTGGTCCTTCGCACCGGAGCCCCGGCCGACCCGCCCCGCCTCGTTCGCCGAGCTCGCGCCGATCACCCCGGAGTCGACGGCGATGGCCAAGGCACTCAAGAAACGCGGCTTCCGGTTCGTCGGCCCGACCACCGCGTACGCGCTGATGCAGGCCACCGGCATGGTCGACGATCACATCGTCGGCTGTCACGTCACGCTCCCACCGGCGACATGATGGGATGGCAGCCATGACGACCGAGACCGCGCACCGGGCCGGTGCGGCCGGCAACGCCGACGGGGTGGACGCCTGGGCCGTGCTGCTGCCCGCCGAGCGGTACGAGGCCGAGCGGCTCGTGCACCACGACACGCTGGAGCTGACCGGGCTGACCGACGTCGCCCGGCCGGGGCCGGGAGACCAGGTCGCCGTGCTGGTCGATGCGCCGCCACGGCTGGTGGCCCTCGGCCGGGTCACCACGCCGGGTCGACGCCACCGCGAAGACCCGGACGACCCGCAGTCCCTGGCCGTGCCGGGGACGCTCGTCGTCGCGTACACCCGGCGGGCCTTCGACGAGCCGGTGCCGGCCGACCTGCCGACGCTCGATGGGCCGGTCACCGCACTGGAGCCGGCGGCCTTCCGGGCGCTGGCCGACCAGCTCGGCCCGCCCCCGGCACGGCGCACCTGGCTGGTCAGCCTCGACCTGCCGATCGAGGCCGGCACGCCGGCCGAGGCGGTTCGGCTGTTCTGGTCGTACGTGCAGGAGCTGGGGCCGCGTGAGCTGCCCGCCTTCGTCTCGCCGGCCGGTGACGAGCTGGCCATGCAGGCCTTCGTGCTGGGCGAGCAGGCCAACCAGGACCCGGAAGAGGACGACTAGAAGAGCTTGTCCAGGCGTCCTCGCCAGTCGGCGAGCACCGGGCCCGGGTCGGTGTCGAGCACCCGCTCCAGCAGCGTGGCGTAGACGTCCCGGAAGTCGGTCGTGTACTTGAGGTCGCCGTCGTCGAGGTCGGTGAGACTCGGCGGTGCGCCGTGCCAGCCACCCCGGACGCCCGCGCCGAGCAGCAGCACGTCCGAGGCGGTGCCGTGGTCGGTGCCGTCCGAGGCGTTGGCCCGTACGCGACGGCCGAACTCGGAGTAGACCGCCACCACCACCTTGCGGCCCGCCTCGGTGCGACTCATCCGGTCGGCGAACCCGGTCAACGCCCGGTCCAGCTGACCCAGCAGGACGGCCTGCAACTGCTTCTCGTCGGCGTGCGTGTCGAAGCCGCCCAGCGACACCGAGAAGACCCGGGTGGAAACGCCCGCCTCGACACACTGCGCGACCAGGTCGAGCTGGGCGTCCAGCGGTGTGCGTGCCCCGCCGGTGGCCGTCGCGGGGGCCTGCTCGCCGTCCGGGTCCGCCGTGTCCGGGTCGGCGGAATCGCGTACCTGGCGGATCATCTCGTCCACCGACCGCAGGTCCGCGAAGCAGGCGGCGGCTCGACCCCGGGCCGCCGACTCGCCCGCCTCCGCGGCGGCGAACGCGGTAAGCGTCTCCGCGGGCAGCCCCTTGGCGGCCTTCCGGTCGGTCACCGGCACGGCCGCGCCGGCGCTCTGTGCCCCGGCCAGCAGCGGCGGCAGCGCCGGCTCGAAGGAGACCGCCAGCCGGGGGTCACCACCGGCCCGGTCCAGCCATCGCCCGAGCCAGCCGGTGTTGCCGGGCCGGTCCGTTTGCGCGGTGTGCCAGATGTCCATCGACCGGAAGTGGCTGCGGTCCGGCTTCGGGTAGCCGACCCCGCGCACGATCGCCAGCCCACCGCCGGACCAGCGCTCATGCAGGCCGGCCAGCGCCGGGTTGAGGCCGAAGCCGTCGTCCAACCGCCGCACCTCCCCGTCCGGGTACGCCAGCTCGGGGCGAGCCGCCCGGTAGGCCGGGTCGCCGTACGGAATGACCGTGTTGAGCCCGTCATTGCCGCCGTAGAGGGTCACCAGCACCAGCGTGCGGGACTGCGGATCGCGGTCCCCGGTGGTGTCCAGCAGGTCCCGCAGGCTGTACGCGCCGGCCCCGGCGGCCAGCGCGCCCGCGCCGACCACTCCGCTGGTCAGCAGGAACCTGCGTCGGGTCACTGTGTCCATGTCGACTCCTCCGCTCAGCTGACGGTGTATTCGGGGCTGACCAGGCCGGCGGCCAGCAGCTTGCGGGGCTCACCGGCCAGCGGGGTGAGGGCGGCGCGGGTGCGCGCGCCCCAGCCGTCGACCACCAGCAGTCGGGCCAGCGCGTCCGGTCGGCCGGCGGTGGGCGCGGCGGTCAGCCGGGCCAGCACCGCTGGTGCCGTGGCGGCGGCGAGCACCCCGGCCGTCCGCAGCCGGGCCTGCAACGACGAGGTGGTCAGCCAGGCGGCCCCGGCCGGCCAACCGCCCACACTCGGTGGGCGCAGCGGCACCTGGTCCAGCGCGTTCAGGCCGGCCAGCAGTTGTCTGCGTTGTTGCTCGGGGAGCGCGGACGGTCGGATGCCGAGCTGCCGCAGCGCACCGACCAGCCATTCCACCGGCTGCTTCACCAGCGTGCCCCGGGTCTGCGCGAAGGCCGGTGCGGAGAAGAGCGCGCGCAGGGTCGCGATGGTGTCCGCGCCGGTCAGACCGTCCGGTGCCGGGATGTCGGGGCCGGCGTAGCGGGACCAGAGCCGCCCGGCCACGAAGGTCGCCGCCGCGGGGTGGGCGACCAGCAGACCGGCGTACGCCTCGGCGTCGAACCGGCCGCTGTGGCCGAGGATGCTCTTCTCGCCGGGGTCGTGCCGCTTGGGCTCGAAGCGGGCCACGCCGGTACGCCGGTCGACCACCCAGCCGGTCAGTGCCCGCGCGCCGGCCTTCACGTCGGCCTCGCTGTAGGCGCCGATGCCGAGGGTGAACAGCTCCATCAGCTCGCGGGCCAGATTCTCGTTCGGTGCCTTGCGGGTGTTCTTCTGCCCGTCCAGCCAGACGATCAGGGCGGGGTCGCGCACCATCGCGGCGACCAGCGGGCCCAGCGGCCCACGACCGTGCCGGCGCAGTGTCTCCAACTGGCCCACCATCAGCCGTGCCGACTTGACCTTCTGCGCGCTGGTGGCCCAGTGGCCGTGCCAGAAGAAGTGCAACTTCTCGGTCAGCCCGTCCTCGGCGGCCACCATCCGGTCCAGCCACCACTCGGTGACCTGCTGGAGTTGCTTGCGGCGCTCCGCGTTGGCCTGCTGCCGCTGCTCGCGGGTGGAGTCCTTGGTCAGCTCGGCGTACGGGTCGGGGGGCAGCGTCGGGATCGGCGTGGCCGCCGCGCCCCGGTCCGTCGCGGGCGGGGTGAGCAGCCGGTCCAGGGTTGCCTCCGGCCCGGCCCGCTCGGCCGCGTCCACCTCGTCGGCGGTCGGCCCGAAGGTGGCCCGGCGCAGCAGGTGCGCCACCGCTTCACGATCGCTCATACCGGCCGACGCTAGGCGTCCCCTGTTCGAGGACGGTAAGGGCGGCGTCCGGATCGCGTTCAGCGTCCCTCGAAGACCGGTTTCTGCTTACCGACGAAGGCGAGCGTGGCCGCCCGGTGGTCGGCGGTGGCGCCGCAGATCGCCTGCGCCTGCGCCTCGGCAGCGAGGGCGTCGGCCAGGGTGCCCGCGTCGGCGATGGAGAGCTGCCGCTTGATGGCCCCGTACGCGATGGTCGGACCGGCGGCGAGGCGGGCGGCCAACTCCTGGGCGGCCGGCAACACCTGCTCGTCGTCGTCCATCAACCGGTTGAGCAGGCCCAGCCGGCAGGCCTCCTCGGCGCGGACCGGCTCGGCCAGCATCAGCAGCTCCACCGCCTTGGCGTGGCCGACCAGCCGGGGCAGCGTCCAGGAGGCGCCGGTGTCGGCGGCGAGGCCGACCTTGGCGAAGGCCATCAGGAAACTGGTCGTCGGGCCGCCGATCCGGATGTCGGCGAGGAACGCCAGCGAGGCGCCCGCCCCGGCGGCCATCCCCCGGACCGCCGCGATCACCGGCTTGGGCAGGTTGGCGAGCCGGGCGGCGATCGGGTTGTAGTGCGCCCGCACGGTGCCCAGCGGGTCACTGGCGGAGGTTTCCAGGGTGGACACGTGCTCGCGCAGGTCCTGGCCGGCGCTGAACGACCCGCCGGCCCCGGCCAGCACGACCGCGCGGCAGGACCGGTCGGTCTCCAGCTCGGCCAGGGCGTCCCGCAGCGCCTCCTTGAGCGCCACGTCGAGCGCGTTCATGGCCTTCGGCCGGTTCAGCGTGAGGGTGACGACGGCGTCGGTCCGGTCGACCAGCAGCGGCTCGGTCACGTGTCAACGACCCTTCTGTCGGACGATGCGGTTGCCGGAGTCGAGGCACTGCTCGACGTACCGGTCGGCGGCCGGACGCAGGCGGGCCGCGTGCCGGTCGAAGAAGCTGGCCGCGGCGGTGCCGGGCCAGCGCTCGGGCAGCAGCGCCGGGGGCAGCTGCGGGTCCCGGAACAGGAAGGTACGCCACGCGTGCACGAGCCGGAACCGGGTCGCGTACGCCTCCTCGTCGGTGCTGCGCACGGTGACCGCGCCGAGCAGCGGGCGCTGGTCGGCGACGAACCGCTCGTAGGCGCGACCGATCTCGGTGAGGTTCCACGCTCGCCGGACCACGCCCATCGCGCCGGGTGTGCCGGAGTAGTGCGCGGCGGTGAACCGCTCGAATCGGATACCGGACTCCGCGAGCAGCAGGTCGACGTCCTCGGCGGGCCGGGTGGCCACCCAGGTCTGCTCGTCGAGCGTGCCGTAGCCGAGGAAGCTCAGGGTGGCGGCGAGCCGCTGCCGGTCGCGTCGGGAGCCCGGGGCCTCCAACACCAGCAGATCGAACCGGCCGTCCCAGGTGACCCGGCCGGTCCGGTAGATCCGGGCAGCTGCCTCGTCGAGTCGCCGGGCGGCTTTCGGTGTGATCGAATATCCGGGTCCGGAGACCAACCGGAGTGGCTCGAGCCAGCCCTGGCGCACCATCCGGGAGACGGCGGTGCGAACAGCTGGCGGCGCGATTCCCAGCGGCGCCAGCAGCTTGACCAGGGCGGCAACGGGTGCCCGGCCACCTCTCGGACGGAGGTGGTCGCCGTACAGGTCGAAGAGTGCCGACCGTGCCTGCATGACCGCACATTGTGACAGGCCTTCTCAAGATAAGCTAGATGCTGTTACATCAATGCTGCTCCGGTTTGGGTCCGGCGGTGTTCATCAGGGAAAATCGTTGGTCGACACCCCCGCGACCGTTGCGGGTGGTCGTGAGAAGTGGCTGTGGGGCAACCCACCGACCCTGGTGTAGGTCTGAGGGGAGACAACATGGCGGCGATGAAGCCGCGGACGGGCGACGGTCCGCTGGAAGTCACCAAGGAGGGGCGGGGCATCGTCATGCGGGTCCCGCTGGAGGGCGGTGGCCGGCTCGTCGTCGAGATGACTCCCGACGAGGCCAACGCGCTCGGTGACGCGTTGAAGGCAGCGGCCGGCTGAGTAAGGAGTGGTCTGGGCGGCGTATGCCGCCCGGAACGTTCTTTTGGACCCTGAGCCACCGGTATCGCCGGTGGCTCAGGGCCTTCATCGGTGCGGGCTGGCGGGCCCGGTCCCGCTCCGCGACACTTTCCTGGAGGTACGGTTCCGCGTGCTCGCCATCCGTCTGATCGCTGAGCCCGACCGGCTCGACGTCCTCGTCCTGCCTGTCCGTCCCACCGATCCGGCAGGGGAGGGTGGCACCCCGGCGGAGCCGATGTCGACCGCCGTGGCACCTCCGGACAGCACGGCCGACGAGGCCGCCGCGCTGGTGCCGGCGGCCCGACTGACCGGCCGAGCCGGCGAGATCCACACCCAGTTGCGTCCCGGGCGTACCCCCGGTCGGCTGTTGCTGCTCGGCATCGGCGACGGCGACGAGGCGGCCTGGCGGACGGCTGGGGCGGCCCTGGCCCGCTCTGCCACGGATGAGACGCATATCACCATCGCGCTACCGGCCGAGGTGACTTCGGCCGCCGTCCGCGGTTTGACCGAGGGGCTGCTGCTCGCCCCGTACCGGTTCCGACTGACCGAGGCTGGCGACCGGCCGGCGCTCAACAGCGTCGATCTGCTGCTCGGCGACCCGACCGCGTACGAGGCGACCGTCGCCACGGCCCGGACCACCGCGGCGATGACCCATCTCGCCCGTGACCTGACCAACACCCCCTCCTCGGTGAAGACCCCGCAGTGGTTCGCCGACCAGGTGGCCTCCGCCGCAGCCGACCTGCCGGATCTGCGACTGCGGGTCCGTGGCCCGGCCGAGCTGGCCGCCGAGGGCTTCGGCGGGATCCTCGCCGTGGGCGGTGGCTCGGCCAGCGGCCCCCGGCTCGTCGAGCTGGACTGGAATCCAGCCGACGCGCGTACACACGTGGTGCTGATCGGCAAGGGCATCACCTTCGACACCGGCGGCATCTCGATCAAGCCGGTGCCGGCGATGAAGCTGATGCGCAAGGACATGGCCGGCGCGGCTGCGGTCGTCGCCGCCACCCTGGGCGCGGCCGCTCTGCGGCTGCCGGTCCGGGTCACCACGCTGGCCCCGCTTGCCGAGAACATGGTCAGCGGCTCGGCGTTCCGCCCCGGCGACGTCATCCGGCACTACGGCGGGACGACCAGCGAGACGACCAACTCCGACGCCGAGGGCCGACTGGTCCTCGCCGACGCACTGGCGTACGCGGTGCAGCAGCTCAAACCGGACCTGCTGCTCGACCTGGCCACCCTCACCGGTGCCAACGCCGTGGCGCTGGGCAAGCGCACCGCCGCCCTGTACAGCGAGAACGACCGGCTGGCCGCCGACGTGCTGGCCGCGGCCGAGTCGGCTGGCGAGTCGGCATGGCGGATGCCGCTGCACACCGACTACGTCGAGTACCTGGGCAGCGAGATCGCCGACCTCTACAGCGCGCCGACACAGGGCGCCGGCTCGGTGCTGGCCGCGCTCTACCTGCGCGAGTTCACCGGCGAGCTACGGGACCGCTGGCTGCACCTGGACATGTCAGCCCCGTCCTGGGCGGACGGCGACCACGCCGAGGTCAGCCGCGGCGCCACCGGCTGGGGCGTCCGGTCGTTGCTGCGCTGGCTGGCCAGCGTCGACTGAGCGACGTCAGCACTTCACCGCGGCGAGCACCCCGTGCCCGACCGGAAGCAGCGCGGGGATCCAGTGCTCCGACTCCCGAACCGCCTTGATCGTCTCGCGGACCGTGACCGTCTCCGCGTCCCGGGCGGCCGGGTCGCCGATCCGGCCACCGGCCAGCACGCCGTTGAGCGCGAGCACGCCCCCCGGGCGCAGCAGCCGCAGCGCCGCTTCCACGCAGGCATGGAAGCCGGTGGCCTCCGCGTCCACGAAGACCAGGTCGTACGCGCCGTCGGCGAGCCGGGGCAGCACGTCGAGCGCGCGACCCGTGATGATCCGCGTACGGCCGGCCGCGAAGCCCGCCTCGGCGAAGATCCGCCGGGCGATCCGCTGGTGCTCCACCTCCACGTCGATGGTGGTGAGCACACCGTCGACGCGCATGCCGCGCAGCAACCAGACCCCGCTCACCCCGGTGCCCGTGCCGATCTCCACCACCGCACGGGCGTTGCCGGCGGCGGCCAGGAGCCGCAGTGCCGCTCCCGCGCCGGGGGTGACCGCGTCGAGGCCCACCTCATGGGCCAGGCTGCGGGCGGTGCGCAGAACGAGATCCTCGGTAGCGTACGACTCGGCGAACTGCTGAGCCTGGGTCGTCGAACTGCCGGAACCGGCGACCGTGGCGATGGGGCACCTCCGGGGGCGGTGCGTGGTGCGGGGGCGGGTTGGCACTGTGAGCGTAGAGGCGACCGCCGTGGGGCGCAGCCGCGCCTCCGCCTGTTGCGATCACAGGGGCAACCGCTGACTCCACCGCGTGCATCCGTGCAATCCTGGAGGCGGTATCCCGTCAGCCGCGACCAGACCGGCCCGTGGCCGGGCGACGCGGTGCGGGATCCGGGGACGGACTGGGAGGCACCGACGTGACCGACGGCTGGGACTGGCGCCGGGGCGGTGAGACTCCGGCTCCGGCGCAACCGCCCGGGGCAGGGGCCCCGCCGGCGGGGTCGCCGACCATGCCGGGGGCTGGCAGCGCGCCCACTGTGCCGCCAGGCGGCGCACCGACATCCGGGCACCCGCCAGCGATGCCCGTGGCGGGTGTGCCGACCGCCGGTCCGTCGCCGAGCTGGCCGACACCGATCGCGGGCGGGCCCGTCCCGGCCGGCGCGTCGCCCTGGTGGTCGGACGCGCTCGCCGATCCGTGGCGGGATCCGGCGGCGCCGACCGCGGTGGTGGTGCCCGGGGTGGTGGTGGCTGGCACCGAGCCAGAGCCGGTCACCGATCCGGACGCGCCGGGCCGGCCGGCGCTGCGCCAACTGCTGCTCATCTCCGTGATCACCGCGCTGTTGGCCGGCACCCTCGGCGGCGCGCTGGGCTATGCGTTCGCGGTACGCGGCGGGGCTGCCGGGGCGGTGCTCGGCGGTGCGCCGGCGGAGGTCCCCGCACTGGCCCAGCGCAGGCCCGAGTCACTGGCCGGGGTCGCCGAACGTGTCCTGCC
Source organism: Micromonospora sp. NPDC005413 (assembly GCF_040606435.1). Taxonomy (NCBI): domain Bacteria; kingdom Bacillati; phylum Actinomycetota; class Actinomycetes; order Micromonosporales; family Micromonosporaceae; genus Micromonospora; species Micromonospora sp. NPDC005413. The sequence continues at coordinate 50,946 of NZ_JBEXEV010000010.1, read as the reverse complement.
CAGCGTGGTCACCGTGCGGGTGAGCAGCCTCGGCGGGACCAGTGAGGGCTCCGGCTTCGTCGCCACCGCCGACGGCCATGTGATCACCAACGACCACGTGGTGGCCGGTGGCACCGGCAAGGCATCGGTGGTCTTCAACGACGGCAGTACCGCGCCGGCGACCATCGTCGGTCAGGACCCGGAGTCGGACATCGCGGTGATCAAGGTGAGTCGCCCCGGGCTGCGGCCGGTGGAGTTCGGCGACTCCGACGCGCTGGCGGTCGGCGACCCGGTGCTCGCCATCGGCTCGCCGCTGTCGCTGGCCAACACGGTCACCGCCGGCATCGTGAGTGCCCTGGACCGGACGATGCAGGCCGGCGAGCCGGGCGGCCCGGTGCGCTACTACGCGGCCATCCAGACCGACGCCGCGGTCAACCACGGCAACTCGGGCGGCCCGTTGGTCGACGGTGCCGGGCGGGTGGTCGGGGTGAACTCCACCATCAAGTCACTGGTCGCCGAGGGGCAGGAGGCGGGCAACATTGGGCTTGCCTTCGCCATCCCGATCAACCAGGCCAAGCGGGTGACGCAGGACATCATCGGCACCGGTAAGGCCCGGCGTACGGTGATCGGCGCCCGGGCCGAGGGCCCGAGCGGAGTTGTCGGGGGTGGCCTGCGGCTCGCGGAGGTGGAGCCGTCCGGGCCGGCGGACGGCGCCGGGTTGAAGGTCGGCGACGTGATCCTCAAAGTCAACGGCCGACCGATGACCGAGCCGACGGACCTGACCGCGTTGGTCCGCAAGTTCGCGCCCGGCTCGGTGGTGACCGTCGAGTTCCGGCGGGGCTCCTCCCGCCAGAACACCTCGGTAACTCTCGCGGCGGACGCCAAGTGAACACCGGCTCACCCCTTGCCCGAACGCCGTCCGGCGTGCGTAGTCTTGCTGCTGACGCCGAGAGGAGGCCAGCGGGATGTTCGAGAACCTGAACTGGTGGGAGATCGGGGCGCTGCTGCTCCTGGCGCTGCTGATCTTCGGTGACCGACTGCCCGCAGTCATCTCCGACGGCCTGCGGTTGGTGCGCAACCTGCGCAACATGGCCCGCAACGCCACCGGCGACCTGAGTCGCGAGCTGGGCACCGACATCCAGCTGGAGGACCTGCACCCGAAGGCGTTCATCCGCAAGCACCTCCTCAGCGAGGAGGACGAGGCGGCGATCCGCAAGCCGTTGCAGGGCGTCTACGACAACCTGCGTGCGGACGTCAGCGGCGTGCACAACGACCTGAAGGACGTGGCCAGCGCCGCGGACGTGCGGTCGAACGGGACCCGGCCCGGCACGGCCACCGGCGCCCCCTCGGCGCCCGCCCCCCGCGTCAGCTACGACGACGCCACCTGACCGACCCGCCACCTGACCGACGCGTCATGTGATCAGCCCGCCGGCCGATCGGCCAGCGGGCTGATGGTGTTCCAGACGGTCAGCGCCCGGCGGGCTTGAGGCCGAGCGGCTTGCCGAGCAGCGACTCACGGCGCAGCGCGAGCCGGTCGGCGATCGTGCCGAGCGCCTTCGCGGCCGGGGACTCCGGCGCGGCCAGCACGATCGGGTTGCCGGCGTCGCCGGCCTCGCGGACCCGGGTGTCCAGCGGGATCTGCCCGAGCAGCGGCACCTGAGCGCCGATGGTCCGGCTCAGCGACTCGGCGACGGCCGCGCCGCCCCCGGCACCGAAGATCTCCATCCGGGAGCCGTCCGGCAGCTCCAGCCAGGACATGTTCTCGATGACGCCGACCACCCGCTGGTGGGTCTGCAGGGCGATCGAACCGGCCCGCTCCGCCACCTCGGCGGCGGCGGTCTGCGGGGTGGTGACGATCAGGATCTCCGAGTTGGGCAGCAGCTGGGCCAGCGAGATGGCCACGTCACCCGTGCCCGGGGGCAGGTCGAGCAGGAGCACGTCCAGGTCGCCCCAGTAGACGTCGGCCAGGAACTGCTGCAACGCCCGGTGCAGCATCGGGCCACGCCACACCACTGCGGCGTTGCCGGAGGTGAACATGCCGATCGAGATCACCTTCACACCGTGCGACTGCGGCGGCATGATCATGTCTTCGACGCGGGTGGGCCGGCCGTCAGCGCCGAGCATCCGAGGCACCGAGTGGCCGTAGATGTCCGCGTCGACCACGCCGACGGAGAGCCCGCGGGCGGCGAGCGCCGCCGCCAGGTTGACCGTCACGCTGGACTTGCCGACGCCACCCTTGCCGCTGGCCACCGCGTACACCCGGGTACGCGAGCCGGGCTGGGCGAAGGGGATGACGGGCTCCTCGGTGGCACCACCGCCGCGCAGCTGCGACTGCAACGACTGCCGCTGCTCGGGGCTCATCACACCGAAGTCGATCTCCACGCCGGTAACCCCGGGCACGGCGGTGACCGCGGCGGTGATGTCCGTACGCAGCTTGTCCTTGAGCGGGCAACCGGCGACGGTGAGCAGCAGCTCGACCCGTACGACACCGCTGGCACCCATCGTGGCGGAGCGGACCATGCCCAGGTCGGTGATGGGCCGGCGGATCTCCGGGTCGTTGACGGTGGCCAGGGCGGCCTGGATCGCGTCCTCGACGGTGCTCACGGGTGCTGACATGCCCGCAATGCTACGTCGCGGGGCATCCGCTGCCGCTGCTGCCCGGGTCGGTGTGAGCCAATCGATGGCCCGCCTCGACCCGCTGGTCAGCCGTCCGACAGGCGCGGTCCGGTGCCGTCCGGTCGGGCGTCCCGGGTGAAGTCGCCGTCCAGGTCGTCGCGTGGTTCGTCCAGGCCAACACCGTCGGTCGGCCGCTGGCCACGCTTCTCCTGTCGGCTGCCCTTCTCCTGCTGGCGGCGCTCCAGCCGCTGCCGGCGCTGCCCCGCCTCGTCCAGCTCCTCGGCCAGCCGGGCCAGCTCGGAGCGGAGGTAGTCGCGGGTGGCCACCTCGCCCAACGCGATCCGCAGTGCCGCGATCTCCCGGGCCAGGTACTCGGTGTCCGCCTTCTGCGCGGTGGCTCGCCGCCGGTCCTCCTCCAGGGCCACCCGGTCCCGGTCGGCCTGCCTGTTCTGTGCCAGCAGGATCAGCGGCGCCGCGTAGCTGGCCTGCAACGACAACACCAGGGTCAGGAACGTGAAGGTGTACGGGTCGAAGCGCAGGACCGCCGGGGCCAACGTGTTCCAGACGAACCAGATCGCGATCACCACCGTCATGACGACGAGGAAGTTCGCGGTGCCCATGCTCCGGGCGATGCCCTCCGACCACCGGCCGAACGCCTCCGCGTCGAACCGGGGCAGCTTGATGCCCCGGGGCTCGCGTGGCTGGTCGAGCCGCTCCGCCCGCCGCTGGTCAGCCATCTGCGCCATCCAGCATCGCGTCGGTGGTGCCCGGGGCGGCCAGGGTGTCGCGGTCCCGCCAGTCCCGGGGCAGCAGGTGGTCCAGCACGTCGTCCACCGTCACAGCGCCGACCAGCCGGTTGTTCCGGTCGATCACCGGCATGGCGACCAGGTCGTAGGTGGCCATCCGGCGGGTGATCTCCGGCAGCGGGGTGGTCGGGCGCAGCGGCTCGATGTCGTTGACCACCACCTTGCCCAGCAGGTCCGCCGGCGGTTCGCGCAGCAGCGCCTGGAAGTGCACCATGCCCAGGTAGCGGCCGGTCGGGGTGTTCTGCGGTGCCCGGGTCACGAAGACCTGCGCGGCGACGGCGGGGGAGAGCTGTGGCTCCCGGATCCGGGCCAGCGCCTCGGCGACGGTGGCGTCCGGCGGCAGGATGACCGGCTCCGAGGTCATCACACTGCCCGCCGTGCCGGGCGTGTACTTGAGGAGCTGACGCACCGGGTCGGCCTCGTCCGGCTCCATCAGGTCCAGCAGCACGTCCTGCTCCGGTGGGGGCAGCTCGTTGAGCAGGTCCGCGGCGTCGTCCGGGTCCATCTCCTCCAGGACGTCGGCGGCCCGCTCCCGATCGAGGGCGGCGAGGATCTCCACCTGGTCGTGCTCCGGCAGCTCGCTGAGCACGTCGGCCAACCGCTCGTCGTCCAGCGCGGCCGCGACCTCGTTGCGCCGCGCGTCGGGCAGATCCTGCAGCGCGTTGGCCAGGTCGGCCGGGCGCATGTCCTCCAGGACGGCGAGCAGGTTCGCCGTACCCCGGTTGTCGGCGATGCCGCTGAGCCCGCGCACCCGGTCCCACTCGACCTGGTGCAGGTGGCCCCGGCGGGTCAGCCGCCCGGTCTGCTCGCGTACGGCGACACGGGTCAGCGACCACTCACCACCCCGGGTGCACTCCATCGCGACGTCCACGACCGCGCCGGGCTGACCGCCCGGGTCGAGTTGCACCCGCCGGTCCAGCAGTTCCTGGAGCACCAGCAGCTCGTTCGGGCGCTTCTCGAACCGGCGCAGGTTGAGGGTGCCGGAGCCGAGCACGACGGCGTCCGCGTCGATGGAGGTGATCCGGTTGATGGACAGGAAGATCCGACGACGCATCGGCATCTCCGCGACCAGGCCCACCACCTCCGGCGGACGCTTGGTCGCCCGTAGCCGTCCCACGGCGTCACGAACTCGGCCCACCTGATCGCCGTTCGGGTCAAAGACGGCGACTCCGGCGAGACGGGCGATGTAGACCCGGGTCGGCGTGCTCACGGGCACCAGCCTAAGCGCCTAGTGTTTATCAACATGTCGACCTTGGCCTACGAGATCGTGGACGTCTTCACCGACCGGCCCTTCGCCGGCAACCCGCTGGCCGTGGTGTTCGGCGCGGAGGCGCTGGCGACCGAGCAGATGCAGGCTCTCGCGCGGGAGTTCAACCTGTCCGAGACGGTGTTCGTGCTGCCACCGACCCAGGTCGGCGCCACCTACCGGGTCAGGATCTTCACCCCGGTCGAGGAGTTGCCGTTCGCCGGGCATCCGAGTGTCGGCGCGGCGGTCACCGCGAGCCGGCGCGGCATGTTCGGTGTGGGGCAGGTCACCCAGGAGTGCCAGGCCGGGGTGCTGCCGGTCGAGGTGACCGCGTCCGGGGCGACGCTGACCGGTGGCACCCCGACCCTCGGGCCGGAGTTGGACCCGGAGCCGTTGCTGGAGATCGCCGGGCTGGTCGCGGACGACCACATCGGGCCCGCCCCACGCGTCGCCGGCTGCGGGCTGGAGTTTCCGTACCTGCCGGTGCGGCCGGAGGCGGTGGCCCGGGCGCGGGTGAACCCGGCGGCGGCCGAGCGGTACGGGGTGGCGCATGTCAGCGTCTTCTCCTGGGACCCCGCCGGCCAAACCGCGCACGCCCGGGTGTTCGTTCCAGGGCTCGGCGTACCGGAGGACCCGGCGACCGGCTCGGCGGCGCTCGGTCTCGGTGTCTGGCTGGTGGCCAGCGGCCTGCTGCCCGGGGAAGGGCTGTCCCGTTACGCGGTGCGCCAGGGTGTGGAGATGAACCGTCCCTCCGCGCTGGCGTGCACGGTCACCGCGGCGAACGGCGCGACGGTCGGCGCGACGGTCGCCGGCCAGGTGATGCCGGTGGCTCGGGGCGAGATCGCCGTGCCGCCGTTCGTGGGTTGAGCGGAGGTGCCGATGCGGGAGAATGCGGGTGTGACGGACGAGGATGCCCCCGGGAGCACACCGCTGGTCGACGAGGCGATGAAGAAGGCCGCCGTGGCCTGGGTCAGCGTGCCCGGTGGCCCGGCGCTCGCGCTCTGGTGCGCCCCGCTTGAGGGCACGCTCCTGGTGGTCAGCGGGCCGGGCGAGCAGGCCGCGCCGGGTCTGGCCGACGCGACCGAGGCCCAGGTCACCCTGCGCGGCGACCACGGTGGTCGGATCGTCACCTGGTCGGCCCGGGTGACCCGGGTGCAGCCGGGCACCGAGGCGTGGGACACCACCGCGCCACTGGTGGCGGCGAAGCGCCTCAACGCGCCCGGCCCGACCGCCGATCTGGTGGCCCGGTGGGCAGCCGACGGGTGCGCGGTGAACCGGCTCGCCCCCGCCGGTACGCCGCTGGCCGGCGCCGACCTGCCGGCCGACGCGCAGGCCGAGCCGCCCCGGCCCACTCCGGCGGTCCGGGTCACCCGCAAACCGTTCCGCCTGCACCGGGTCCGTCGCCGCTGATCGAGTCGCCCGCGCGTCAACCCGCCCGACCGCCGGCGCCCACCACCTCGGCGTCGGTGTCGACGAGGGCGAGCACCTCGCGCAGTGTGCTGAGCGTGGGGCCGCGCCAGTCCAGATCGGCGTTGAACACCATGTGCGTGGCCAGGTCCGGTGCGGCGAGCCGGACGGCGGTCATCCCGGCCCGCTCGGCACCGGTCAGCTCCTGGCTGCCGCCGTCACCGACGTACAGGCAGTCGCCGGGCGCGAGCCCGAGCCGTTGGCTGGCGGTCAGGTAGAGCGCCGGATCCGGCTTGCACCGTCCCACCTGCACCGAGAAGACCCGCACGTCGAGCAGTGGGGCGACCGCGAGCTGTGGCAGGAAGGCCGGCAGCTCATGCGTACAGTCGCTGATCACACCTGTACGCAGTCCGCGTTGGCGCAGGGCCGCCAGCACCGGCACGGCGTCGGGGCGCAGCCAGGTGTCCGCGCGGACCGCCCGGTGCCGGGACGCCACCGCCGCCCGCACCGCATGGTCGCTGGGGTGTACGCCGGCCTGGGCGCACACCCAGCGAAGGGTCGCCTCCGCGTTGCCGAGCCGGCCGGTGGCCCGCTCGTAGTAGGTGCGGTCCAGCACCGCGGTCAACGTGTCGGTGGGGCACCCGAGCAGCTCGGCGGTGCCGACGTGCGCGACGCCGCGCTGCACCGAACGGGTCAGGGTGCCGAAGAAGTCGAACAGCACCGCCTGGTAGCTGGGCATGGGGAGCGCCTCCGGGCGGTCGAGGGTCGCCGGCGCGGACCCGCGTGATCGTAACGGAGTGCTGACGTTCCGTGCTGTCCGTGATGCGTGTGAGGATTACCTCCCGTGTCCCCGCCTTCACCCCGCCCGTCCCTGGATCCACTGACCACCGGCGCGGTCGGTCTGGCCGTGGTCGCGGTGTCGTCGTCCGCGCCGCTGATCGCGTACGCCGCCGCCCCCGCGCTGGCCATCGCGTTCTGGCGCAACCTGCTCGCGGTGGCCGTGCTGAGCCCCTTCTCGCTGGCCCGGCGCCGCGCCGAGTTCCGCAGGCTGACCGTTGGTGTGGGCCGGCGGGAGGGCCTGTTCTGCGTCTTCTCCGGGGTCGCGCTGGCCGCGCACTTCGCCACCTGGATGCCGAGCGCCCAGCTCACCTCGGTCGCGGCGGCCACCGCCCTGGTCGCCACCCAGCCGGTCTGGCAGGGGCTGATCGCCCGCGCCCAGGGGCGTCGGCTGCCCCTGGTCGTGTGGATCGGCATCGCGGTGGCGGTCGGCGGCGCGGTGATCGCGACCGGGGCGGACGTGGGTGTCTCCGGCAGGGCCGTCCTCGGCGACGTGCTGGCGCTGACCGGTGGCATGTTCGCCGCCATCTACACCGCCTTCGGTGAGCGGGCCCGGGCCAGCATCAGCACCACCACGTACACCACCATCTGCTACGGGATCTGCGCGCTGATCCTGCTGGTCATCTGCCTGGTCGGCGGTGTCCGGCTGACCGGGTTCGAGGGGCGTACCTGGCTGGCCATCCTGGCCCTGGTGGCCGGAGCCCAACTGCTCGGGCACTCGATGTTCAACTACGCCCTGAAGAAGATTCCGGCGACCACGGTGAGCGTGCTGATCCTGCTGGAGGCACCCGGCGCGGCCCTGCTCGGTTGGGCCTGGCTGGGTCAGCTTCCCCGCCCGTACGCGCTGCTCGGGATGGCGCTGCTGCTGGTTGGAGTGGCGGTGGTGGTGCTGGGTGGCCGCCGGGCCGCACCCACCGCGCTGCCGACCGACCCGACCCCGTTGAACGACTGATCGCACGACGGCGGGGGACGACGTCCGGCGCGTCGGGACCGCACGGCCGCCGGCCTAGCCCTCGTGGACCTCGATGACCCGGGTGGTCGGTGCGGATTCCCCGAGCGCGGCGCGCAGTGCCGCCCGGTCCGGGTCGACGAGGAACGACTCGTAGCCGGCCCGCGCGTCGAACCGGATCACGTGCACCTCGGTCTGCCCGTCGGTGCCGCGCAGCCGTCGTTCCAACTGACCGCCGTGCCGGCCGAGCAGGGCCAGCACGGCGTCCTCGTAACGCTGCCCGGCGGCCTCGGCCCCGACGGCGAACTCGACGATCGCGACAAGTGTCAGCATGATGGCTCCCTCATTCGGTGATGCCGACGGCGTTCGCACTCGCCGCCCAGAGCCGGGCGGCGAGCTGCGGATCGGCGGCCTTCCGGAGGGGCTGACGCGGCCGGCGGTCGGCGTAGTATCCCCCGTCGACCAGCCGGGAGCGGTCTTGGTTGGCCAGCCACACCAGGGTTTCGGCGCCCTTCTCGGGGCTGCGGAACGGCAGGATCCGCATACCGAAGGCGACCAGCCTGCTGTCATTGGCGAAGCGGGTGCGCACCACCCCGGGATGGAAGCTGTACGCGGGGATGCCCGGCCAGCGGCGGGCCGCCTCGGCGGTGAACAGGATGTTCGCCTGCTTGCTGGTGCCGTACGCGCCCATCGGCTGGTAGCCGCGCAGCGGAGCGTTGAGGTGGTCCGGATCGAGCGCGCCGAAGCGGTGCGCACCGGAGGCGGTCACCACGATCCGGCCCACCCGGTCGGCGAGCAGGTTGGTCAGCAGGAACGGGGCCAGGTGGTTGGCCTGGATCGACATCTCGAAACCGTCGACGGTGGTGAGTGGTTGCAGCGCGATGGCGCCTGCGTTGTTGGCGAGCACGTCGATCCGGTCGTACGCGTCGCGCAGCCGCTCGGCGAGCCCGCGTACGTCGTCGAGCACCGCGAAGTCGGCCCGGAACAACTCCGGACGCTCACCCGAGTTCTCGCGTACCCGTTCCGCCGCCGCCTGTAGGCGGGCAGGGTCCCGCCCGACCAGCACCACCTGGTCACCACGGCAGGCCAGGTGCACGGCGGCAGCCAACCCGATGCCGGAGCTGGCCCCGGTCACGACCACCAGCCGACGCCCAGTGAGATCTTCCACAGGTCCATTCACCCCGGTCATGGCGCGAGGTTACCGTGGCGTCACAACGCCCTTTGGGATCGTTAAGTTCTCGGATCTGACATCAGTGGCGTCGGCATGCCCGCCGGACGCTGGAAGGAGCGCATCCATGGCCGCAGTCGGTCGCCCCCGCAGGTCCTGCCTCGCCGTGCCGGGTTCCAGCGTCAAGATGCTCGGCAAGGCGCAGGGACTCCCGGCCGACCAGGTCTTCCTCGACCTGGAGGACGCGGTCGCCCCGCTGGCCAAGCCCGACGCGCGCAAGAACATCGTGGCCGCGCTCAACGAGGGCGACTGGGCCGGCAAGGCCCGCGTGGTGCGGGTCAACGACCTGACCACCCCGTGGACCTACCGGGATGTCATCGAGGTCGTCGAGGGCGCCGGCGCGAACCTGGACTGCATCATGCTGCCGAAGGTGCAGAACGCCGAGCAGGTGCACTGGCTGGACCTGTTGCTCACGCAGATCGAGAAGACGCTCGGCCTGGAGGTCGGCCGGATCGGCATCGAGGCGCAGATCGAGAACGCCGCCGGCCTGGTCAACGTGGACGCCATCGCGGGCGCCTCGCCGCGCGTGGAGACCATCATCTTCGGCCCGGCCGACTTCATGGCGTCGATCAACATGAAGTCGCTGGTGGTCGGCGCGCTGATCCCGGACTACCCGGGCGACCCGTACCACTACATCCTCATGCGGATCCTGATGGCCGCCCGGATGCACGACAAGCAGGCCATCGACGGCCCGTTCCTGCAGATCCGGGACGTGGACGGCTTCCGCGAGGTCGCCAAGCGCTCGGCCGCGCTGGGCTTCGACGGCAAGTGGGTGCTGCACCCGGGCCAGATCGATGCCGCCAACGAGGTCTACCAGCCGGCGCAGGCCGACTACGACCACGCCGAGCTGATCCTCGACGCGTACGAGCACTACACCTCGGAGGCGGGCGGCAAGCTCGGCGCGGTGATGCTCGGTGACGAGATGATCGATGAGGCGTCCCGCAAGATGGCACTGGTGGTCGCGGCCAAGGGCCGGGCCGCCGGGATGAGCCGTACCTCGTCGTTCACCGCACCGGAGTGACCGGCCGAGCCGCCCCCGGGTCGCCCCCGGGGGCGGCTCGCCGAACTCAGTAGGTGCCGGTCTCGTAGCTGGACGAGTCCTGGTTCGCCACCCAGACAATGAAGATCACGATGGCGATGGTGGCCAGCACGGCCAGTGCGGTGGCGACCCAGCCGACGATGATGCCGGCGGTGGCGAAGCCCTCGCCGCCCTCGCCGCGCTCCCTGATCTGCTTGCGGGAAACGTGGCCGAGGATCGCGCCGATCGCGCCGATGTAGCCGCCGAGGCCGTAGCCGCAGAGGCCGAGGGCGCCGATGATCGAGACGACCATCGCGGCGATGGCCAGGCCGTTCTGCTTCGGTGCGGGCGGGTAGCCGTAACCCGGGTAGCCGGCCGGTGGTGGGTAACCGGGTGTGGCCGCGTACGGGCCGGGCTGGACCGGTATCTGCGGCGCGCCGCCCGCGTACGGGTCGTTCGGTGCGTACGGGTACGCGGCGGTCGGCTGGGCGGGTACCGGTTGGCTGCTCACCGGGAGGGTGGGGTCGTCGAATTGCTGTCCCGACGACGCCGGGTCGTGCCAGCCGCCGGAGGGCGGGGGATTATTGGTCATGCGAACTCTCCGTCAGGTCGGGTGCGCCGTCAGGGTAGCCACCGCAGCCCAAACCTGACGCCCCTGCTACCGGGTGCCGCATTGCTCGGGCCGGTCGTAACGGGCAGGATCCTGGCATGGCATTCGACGCGCGCGCCGCGGACCGCTCCGGCAGCCGACCCAGACGGGACGTCAGCCGCCCGGGCGTGGCCCGGCGTGCCCGTGCGGCCACGCCGGCCGGCAGCCCTGGTCCTGACGAGCCGGTCGCGCTCGCCGACCCGGTGACCATGCGGCTCGATGGGCGGGTCGCCCTGGTGACCGGGGCGGGCAGCCCGGACGGCATCGGGTACGCCACCGCCCGGCGACTCGCCGACCTGGGCGCGCGGGTGGCCATCGTCTCCACCACCCGGCGCATCCACGAGCGGGCCGGCGAGCTGGGGGTGACCGGCTTCGTCGCGGACCTGACCGACGAGTCCGAGGTCGGTGCCCTGGCTGACGCGGTCGCCGAGCAGTTGGGCGACGTCGAGGTGCTGGTCAACAACGCCGGCCTGGCCAGTCGGGCCAGCCAGGGGGTGCTGCGGCCGGTGGCGCAGCTGACCTACGACGAGTGGCGCGGCGAGATCGACCGCAACCTGTCCACCGCCTTTCTGTGCAGTCGGGCGTTCATCGGTGGGATGGCAGAGCGGGGCTGGGGTCGGATCGTCAACCTGGCGGCCACGGCCGGCCCGGTCAACGCCCTGCCCACCGAGGCCGCGTACGCCGCGGCGAAGGCCGGGGTGGTCGGGCTGACCCGGGCGCTGGCCATGGAGATGATCGCCGACGGGGTGACCGTCAACGCGGTGGCGCCCGGCACCATCTACACCGCGGCGTCCACGATGGCCGAGATCAAGCAGGGGCTGGGCACTCCCGTGGGTCGACCGGGCACTCCGGACGAGGTCGCCGCGGCGATCAGTTTCCTGTGCTCTCCGGCCGCCTCGTACATCACCGGTCAGATGCTGGTGGTCGACGGCGGCAACAGCGTCCGCGAGGCTCGGTTCCGCTGACGGCGCTGGTCCAGATCGGCCCGTCGGGTCAGTAGCCCCCGCTGTTGCCGGTGTTGCCGAGGGTGACCAGGGCCAGCCAGCCACAGCAGGCCAGCACGGTGAGCCCGGTGAAGACGTAACCGAGGATCAGCCCCCAGGTGGCGAGCTGGTCGCCCTCCTCGCCGCTGGTACGGATCTGCCGCTTGGCCACGTGGCCGAGGACGGCACCGGCCGGCGGAAACACGAAGGCGAACACCAGCGACAGGATCGCCAGCACGTTGGTGGGCCGACCTGGGCCGGACGGTGGTGGGCCGTACTGGCCGTAGGGGCCCTGCGGGGGGTACGCCGGCTGCTGGCTCCAGTGCGCCGACTGGTGCGGCCCCTGCTGCCCGTACGGCGATGGTTCGTCCGCCGGTGGCCCGTACGGCGACTGGTCCCGGGGTGGTTCGTAGGGTGACGGCGGCGGCTCGTCCCCGGGCGGTCCCGACGGCGGCGGGTAGCTCACAGCTGTCCTCCTCCTGCCGGTGCCGGAAAAGTCCCTCTTGCCGGACGCTACCCGCAGCGGTGAACCTTTTCACAGCGGTTGTGTGGACTGGTCACCTTGGCCTTGCCGGCTCCGGAGGCCGATACTGACCCAGCGTTCAGTTACCCATGAGTAGTGCGCTGATCCCCGGAGGCTGAGATGGCCAGACTCGCCCAGACGCCCGGCCTGACCGATGTGCAGCTGTCGATCCTGGAGACGGTCCGGGAGTTCGCCGACAAGGAGATCATCCCGCACGCCCAGCGGCTGGAGCACGCCGACGAGTACCCCACCGACATCCTCGACGGCATGCGCGAGATGGGGCTGTTCGGCCTCACCATCGACGAGGAGCACGGCGGGCTCGGCGAGTCGCTGCTCACCTACGCGCTGGTGGTCGAGCAGCTCTCCCGGGGCTGGATGTCGATCTCCGGGATCGTCAACACCCACTTCATCGTGGCGTACCTGATCTCCCAGCACGGCTCCGCGGAGCAGAAGGCCCGCCTGCTGCCGAAGATGGCGACCGGCGAGGTGCGCGGTGCGTTCTCCATGTCCGAGCCGGAGACCGGCTCCGACGTCGCCGCGATCAAGTCTCGGGCTGTCCGCGACGGCGACAGCTACGTGCTCAACGGGCAGAAGATGTGGCTGACCAACGGGGCGTACTCCTCGGTGGTGGCCACCCTGGTCAAGACCGACACCGGTGCCGAGTCGGTGTACGGCAACATGAGCACCTTCCTGTTGGAGAAGGAGCCGGGCTTCGGCGAGACCGCCCCTGGCCTCACCATCCCGGGCAAGATCGACAAAATGGGCTACAAGGGCGTCGAGACCACCGAGATGGTGCTCGACGGGGTGACCGTGCCCGACTCGGCCATCCTCGGTGGCGCCGACAAGGTGGGTCGCGGTTTCTACCAGATGATGGACGGCATCGAGGTGGGCCGCGTCAACGTGGCCGCCCGCGCGTGCGGCATCTCGATCCGCGCCTTCGAGTTGGCGGTGAGCTACGCCCAGCAGCGCAAGACCTTCGGCCAGCCGCTCGCCAAGCACCAGGCGATCGCCTTCAAGCTCGCCGAGATGGGCACGAAGATCGAGGCCGCGCACGCCCTCATGGTCAACGCCGCCCGGCTCAAGGACGCCGGTCAGCGCAACGACGTCGAGGCCGGCATGGCCAAGTTGCTCGCCTCCGAATACTGCGCCGAGGTCGTCCAGGAGGCGTTCCGCATCCACGGCGGCTACGGCTACTCCAAGGAGTACGAGATCGAGCGGCTGATGCGGGAGGCCCCGTTCCTGCTCATCGGCGAGGGCACCTCGGAGATCCAGAAGACCATCATCTCCCGCGGCCTGCTCAAGGAGTACAAGCTCTGATCCGCACGTCAGCCGGCTCCCTGGCCAGGTCCTGCGGTTGGAACCGGTACTCCTCGAATGCCGCGATCAGCCGGTCCTCCGGCACCGCCGTGTCCCTGCCGAAGACGACCGGGGCGGGCTGCAGCGACCGCCAGACCGCGGGCCGCAGCCGTACGCCGTTCAGCCGAACGTCGCGCCGGTGCGGCTGACCCGGTCGATGTTCGTCCAGTCCAGGACCTGGCGGCCGTGCCGGATCGCGCGGGGAGTCAACGCCAGCTGACCCGTGAACCGCGCCTGCGCGTAGGCCGTCCGACCGAGCCATGCCGCGACTCCGACGGCGAGCACCGGCCGGACGATGTCGACCCAGAGGCCCTGCTCAGTCAAGCTGGCCAGCAGGGCCGCCCCGATCACGGTCAGCATGACCCACTCCGCCGCCAGATCGACCCAGCCGGCGAGCAACCGGCGTGCCACCAGGCCGGGTTCGACCGTGTCCAGGCCGGTGACCCGCTCCCGCCAGTGCAGTCGGCCGTCTCGCGGCGGCCACCACCGTCCGGCCAGCAGCCGGACGCCGATGGTCACCCAAACCGCCAAGCTCACTGCGGAGGAGTCCACCTGGGGCACCCGGAGCAACCCGCCGGCCATCACCCCCGCTACCAGCGCCGCGACCGTCAGTGCCAGGAACCGGCGAGGCAGAGCCCGTCGTCCAGCGAAGGCACGCAACAGCCGCGAAAAGGACACAACGCAGCGTGCGACCGCCACGCAGCCATACCGCCCGCCCCGCCCCCGCCCCTGCTCCGTCGATCATGGAGTTGTGGTGGGGGACAGATGCGGTAAAAAACCGCGAATCCGGCACCACAACTCCATGATCGACGGAGCAGGGGCGGGGCGGGGTGGGGTGGGGTGGGTGGGTGGTTAGGGGAGGCGGGTCAGGCCGGCGGCGTTACGTTCGACGATGAGGCAGCGGTCCTCGACGTAGTCCATGCCGGCCTCTTCGGCGATCCGCCGTGCTTCGGCCGAGACGATGCCGAGTTGCAGCCAGACCGCCGGGGCGCCGATCGCCGCGGCGTCGCGGACCACCTGCACGGCGTCGGCGGCCGGCCGGAACACGTCCACCAGGTCGACGGGGTGCGGAATGTCGGCGAGCGTCTTGTACGCCCGCTCCCCGAAGAGTTCGTCGACGGTCGGGTTGACCGGGATGATCCGCCAGCCGTGCTGCTGCATCTGCAACGGCACGCCGTGCGCGGCCTTCAACGGGTCGCGGGAAGCGCCTACGACGGCGATCACGGCGGAGTCGGCGAGGATCTGCTGAGCGGTACGCACCCGCCGACTGTAGCGCCGCCCCGAGGCTAGAGCAGGGTCAGCTGCTCGGCGGCAGGCGATGGAGGAGGCTCGGGCACGGGGCGGTTGTCGCCCAGCTCACCACGGTGTAACCCGTGCCGACGGGCGGCGATCCGCACCCGCGCGGTCAACTCCCGCTGGTACGCCTGCGGGGCGTAGGAGCCCGCTCGGTAGAGCTCGCGGTAGCGGGGCACGAGGTGCGGGTGCTCCCGGGCCAGCCAGCCCGCGTACCACTCCCGAGCGCCGGGACGCAGGTGCAGGGCCAGCGGGGTCACGCTGGTCGCTCCGGCGTCGGCGATCGCCGAAACGGTGGCGTCGATCGACTCGTCGCTGTCGCTCAGCCCCGGCAGGATCGGGGCCATCAGCACCCCGACGGAGAAGCCGGCGTCGGCGAGCGCCCGGACCGCGTCCAGTCGGCGACGCGGGTGCGGTGTGCCCGGCTCGACGGCACGCCAGAGCTGCTCGTCGACGAAGCCCACGGAGTAGGAGATGCCGACCCTGGTCACCTCGGCGGCCTGGCGCAGCAGCGGCAGGTCCCGCAGAATCAGCGTGCCCTTGGTGAGGATCGAGAACGGGTTCGCGAAGTCTCGCAGAGCCGCGATGATCTGCGGCATCAGCCGATAACGCCCCTCGGCCCGCTGGTAGCAGTCCACGTTGGTGCCCATCGCGACGTGCGCGCCCCGCCATTTCGGCGCGGCCAACTCCCGCCGGACCAGCTCACCGGCGTTGACCTTGACGATCACCTTCCGGTCGAAGTCCGCACCGGCATCGAGGTCGAGATAGGTGTGGGTATTTCTCGCGAAGCAGTAGAGGCATGCATGAGAGCAGCCTCGGTACGGGTTGACCGTCCACTCGAAGGGGACGCGGGACTGCCCGGGCACCCGGTTGATGATGGATTTGGCCCGGACCTCGTAGAAGGTCATCCCCGCGAACTCGGGGGTGTCGAAGGTGCGGGCGATGGCGCCGGGCAGCGCCAGCGGCAGGGGTGGCGTCGCTGGCGCTGCCCGCTCGGGGTCTCCCTCAACCGGGGGAGCGGTGAGGTTGTCCCAGCGCATGGGCACTATTCGAACACGTGTACGAGTCAAGCGCAAGTGACCCGCCGTACACCGATGGTCGTTTCGGTGGTCGGGGAGTGGAGGATGGACACCATGGAGACGTCGACCTTCGTCTACGACGGCGACTGCGCGTTCTGCACGCGCTGCGCGGAGTTCATCGAACGCCGTATCCCCACCGGCGCACGGGTGGTGCCCTGGCAGTTTGCCGACCTGGACGCGCTCGGCCTCACGGCTGACGAGTGCGAGGAGGCCGTGCAGTGGGTCGGCGCGGACGGCTCACGCGCCGCCGGGCCGGACGCCATCGCGAAGCTGCTCGCCGCGAGCGGCCCGCTCTGGCGGGTCGCCGGAGCCGGCCTGCGGTTTCCGCCGGCACGTGCTGCGGCCTGGCCGGCGTACCGCTGGGTGGCCCGCAACCGGCACCGGCTTCCCGGTGGCACGGCGGCCTGCTCGCTACCGCAGGAGGCCCGGGAGCGGCTCTACGGGCCGGCCGGCCGGCCGAGCACCGGGGCCTGATCGCCGAGCGGCGCCCGTTCCGCACTGGCTCCCACCGGAGCCTGACCAAGCGGCACCGGCTCCGTGCCGGCGCCCGCCGGGTCCGGTTCCGACGCGTCCGTCGCTGGCCCGGGGGTGTCGCGGCCGGCTAACCGGCGGGCCCAGACCAGCGGGCGGACCCGCTCCAGCGGTAGGAAGCTGGTCATCGCGGCCAGGTGCGGCGCGAACGAGATCGTGATGGTCGCGATGGTGATCGCGTGGAACGAGTAGAAGAAACCGACCATGGCGAGTCGCCAGCGGGGCGGTAGCAGGAAGACCACCGGGCTCAGCAGCTCGAAGGCCACGATGCCGAACTGGGCGACGATCAGCAGGTACGGCACCTGGGCGATGAGGTCCGCCAGATCGGTGCCACGTCGGATGATCGCGCGGGCCAGGACCGAGCCGGTCACCCAGTCCAGGCCGCCGAAGCGCAGCTTGGCCCAGGCGGCGAGGAAGTACGTGCAGATCACTGCGATCTGGGTGACTCGAAGCGCCCAGCCACCGGCCTCGGTGCGGGTGGTGTCGCCGTGCCGGGCCCGACCGGCGGTGGGCAGCACGGCCAGCGCGATGAGCAACCCGAACCGGTCGTGGTCGACCTTCCCGTAGCTCATCGCGATGAACATCCACTCCAGGTACAGCGCGCAGACCGCCCAGCCGAGCAGTCGGGGCGCGCGTCCGGTCGCGGCGAGGAGAGCGAGCACCAGCAGCGACCAGAAGATCACCGCCACCAGCGCCGAGGTCGGCGTCGGCAGTTGGAGCACACGTCCGATCAACAGCGGCTGGTACAGCTCGCCGGGCACGCTGACCCGGGTGCGTACCCAGGGAGTGAAGATCACCAGGTCGGCGGTGACGAAGAGGTAGATCAGGGTGCGGAACGCGGCCACCCGCCCCCGGGGCACAGCCTCGGTCAGCCAGCGGCTCATCGGGGGGCCTGCCAGCGGACCACGGTCTCATCGGTGTGTTTGCCGGTCGGTCGACCGGCGCGGATGCCGTGCCAGCGGATGACGATCCGGACCTCGACCAGCTCGGCGGCGTCCGGGTGGCGTTCGGCGTACGCGTCGGCGACCTCGGTGAGCAGCGTCGGGTCGGCGGCGTACCGGGCCTGCTGACCCTCGATCTCGGCACGGCGGATGCCGGTGGCGGCCTGGTCGAGGTCGATCACCGCCCCGGAGCTGTTCACGCCCTCGACGCGGGTGTCGGGGGCGGGTGCGTTCGGCGGGTTGGAGGTGGAGTACATCCGGAACGGGCCGAACGGGAAGTCGTCGTCGCTGCCCCAGAAGGTGCCGACCAGCAGCAGGACGAGACCGAGTGCGGTCGCGCCCAACCGGGTCACGCGCCCGCGGGTGGTCAGATTCTCCATCGGGTCGTGACGATACGGGATGTACCGGCTGCCTCGGGTCCCACCGACGGTCTGTTCCGGTTACCCGGGCAGGTGATCATGCGTGCGCTTCCGGGGGTACGACGAAGGCCGGGCCCGTACCGGGCCCGGCCTCGCGTGCCGTCGTGGAGACGGCTCAGTGGTTGTGCTCGGCCAGCTGCTTGCGGACGTCGTCCATGTCCAGCGCCTCGACCTGCTCGATCAGGTTCTCCAAGGCGGATTCGGGAAGGGCGCCCGGCTGGGAGAAGACGATGACGCCGTCACGGATCGCCATGATCGTCGGGATCGACCGGATGTCGAACTTCGCGCCCAGCTCCTGCTGAGCCTCAGTGTCGACCTTGCCGAAGACGATGTTCTGGTGCTTCTCCGAGGAGCGCTCGTAGACCGGGGCGAACCGCTTGCACGGACCACACCAGTCGGCCCAGAAATCGACCAGGACGATGCCGTCGTCGCCGGTCACCTCGTCGAAGTTCGCCGAGGTCAGCTCAACGGTTGCCATTGCACTCTCCGATCACCGCGGTTTATCTACGTCCCGTAGAACCAGGGCTGACCGTATCGAATTCCCGGGCCATGGGGCACGAAACGTGCTCGGGGCTGCCGGGGGGCGCGAGGGGTCATCGACCCACGTCTGTTTTCCCCGATGTGCGGATCGCAAGTGCATGACGCACTTGCGTGACCTGCGGTGATGGGAGCGTTTCCAAGGAGATCCACCGGATTGAGCGCTACGAATCGGTAACTTGCCCCTTGACGAGGAGGTATCCGGCCTGCGGAGATCGCTGATCAACCTCTATCTCGTCACCCAGAGTAGTGTTACAAAAAGATAAATGTGACGCCGATCTCTGTTGAACCTACGGTGCCGTAGGGCAGACTTCCTGACATCAGAGCGTGGGCGGCGGGTGCCGGGGAGGGCCCCGCCGCTCATTGCGTCTCCCCCCGTTTGAGTGACCGGTGTGACATTTCCGCCGCCGTCGCGCCCCGCCGGTCGCCTTAACCACCGGTAAGGCATGCTGTGCCGAACTCCATCGCCGCCCGTCGAAGGGGACCAGGATGCAGTTCGGCCGCTACTACGAGGAGTTCGAGGTCGGCGCGGTCTACCGGCACTGGCCGGGCAAGACCGTCACCGAGTACGACGACCACCTCTTCTGCCTGCTCACCATGAACCACCACCCGCTGCACATGGACGCGCACTACGCCGAGACGTCCAGCCAGTTCAAGCGCAACGTCGTGGTCGGCAACTACATCTACTCCCTGCTGCTGGGCATGTCGGTGCCCGATGTGAGTGGAAAGGCGATCGCCAACCTGGAGGTCGAGTCGCTGCGGCACGTCGCGCCGACCTTCCACGGCGACACCATCTACGGCGAGACCACCGTGCTGGACAAGCGCGAGTCCGGCTCCAAGCCCGACCGGGGCGTGGTGTCGGTGGAGACCCGCGGCTACAACCAGGACGGCACCATGGTCTGCGTCTTTCGGCGCAAGGTCATGGTCCCCAAGCGGGAGTACGCGGCCAGCGCCGTCCCCGACGGAGTGGATCCGGAGCGGCCCAGCTTCCCCGAGCCGCGCTGAACATCGCGGCGGGTCGACCGCCGTCGGGCTCTGGGCTCCTTCCCCGCAGCGGGTTCTGCTGGGGAAGGGGCCCTGTTCCCTTTTCGGGGCATATGCTGGCGCCGGAGGTTCCGATGAGCCACTCCGTCGCCGGAGAGCCGCCCTCTGCCGGCCGCCGAGCCGCACCCTTGACCACTGCTGTCTACTCCGCTGCCGAGTGGGACCTGCTCACCAGCCTGCCCGGTCGGGTCCTCGTGGCCGCTGCCGCTCCCGGCCCCGGCCGCGCGGAACGGGGAGTCATGGCGGGCCTGGCCGGCCTCGATGCCGTGGCGGCGGGGCGAGCCTTCGACAGCGATCTGGTCCGCGCGGTGGTCGCCGCGATCTACGCCCGTCACGACGGCACCCCGCAACCCGCCGAGCGACTCACCGATCTGGTGGACCTGCTGGCCGCCTGCCGGGCGGCGAGCCGGGTCCTGGGGCGGCGCGCCGACCCCGCCGACTCGGCCGCGTACCGCCAGTGGGTGCAGTCGGTCGCGGCCCGGGTCTGCCGTGCGGTGCCCAGCCCCGGCGAACGCCGGGTGGACCATCTGGCCAGCCCGGCGGACCGGCGCTTCCTGGACCGACTCGGTGCCGCGCTCGGGCTGGGCTGATCGGCGGGCCGCCGCGGCGAGCGCCGGCGCGGTCCGTACCCTCTGATGACCGTGACCGACGACCAGCTTGAGGTGGGCGTGGGCCCCTGGCCGGGGGACCCGCCGGATGACCCGCGTTACGACCCGCAGTTGCTGGCAGAGGGGGACCGGCGCAACGTCGTCGATCGCTACCGCTACTGGAGGCACGAGGCGATCGTCGCCGACCTGGACCGGCATCGGCACGGCTTCCACGTCGCGATCGAGAACTGGCAGCACGACTTCAACATCGGCACGGTGGTCCGCAACGCCAACGCGTTCAACGCCGCCGAGGTGCACATCGTCGGGCGGCGACGGTGGAACCGGCGCGGCGCGATGGTGACCGATCGCTACCAGCACGTGCGGCACCACGAGACGATCGAGGAGTTCGTCGCCTGGGCGGCCGAGCGGCGGCTGCCGGTGTTCGGCATCGACAACCTGCCCGGGTCGCGTCCGCTGGAGACCGGCGCCCTGCCGCGGGACTGCGTGCTGCTGTTCGGCCAGGAGGGGCCCGGACTCTCCGCGCCGGCCCGCGCCGCGTGCCACCAGCTCTACTCCATCGCCCAGTACGGCTCGACGAGGTCGATCAACGCGGGCGTGGCCAGCGGCATCGCGATGCACGCCTGGATCCGTGCCCACGCCGACGCGCCGCCGGACTGACCCACCGGGGTGCCGAATCGGACGTTCCGGCTTGACGTGCCGGCGGTCCGGGGCGACGGTGGGGATGTGAGTGTCGCGGTGAGTTGTCCGAGATGCGGGGGCCCGGTACGGGCGCCGGATCTGATGCACAGCGACTCGAGGTGTCTGCGCTGCGGCCCGGTGCCGCCGCTGCACGTGCCCGAGCACATCGGAGCGGAGATCATGGCGAGCGTGGTGGAGCGGATCACCGCGACCGCGGATCCGCCGGGGATGCCGTTGTGGTGCCCGTGGCCGCTGCCGTCCGGCTGGACCCTCACCGGCGTGGCGTACGCGGGGGACGACCGGACGGGAGTGCGGGCGACCGCCGTGGCCTGCGCGGGCCCGGCGCCACTGGGTGGTGGCCCGGCGGACCTGGTGTTCGTGGCCGAGGAACCGGGCGTCGGCCTGGGCACCCGGCTCGCCGGACTGGCTGGCCCGGACCCGGGACCGGAGCTGGTCGGCGCGCTGACCGACCCGGGGCCGGGCCACCCCGACCACGTCGGGCAGGCCAGGATCAGGGTCGGGGGGCACCCCACTCCACTGTGGTTGGTGAATTCTCCGACGGATCGAAGCGCGTACGCGGGCGAAGCTCGGGGAATGTGGCTCCATGCGATAGCCTGGCCGGCGAGTGCGGGTCACCTGCTCGCGGAAGACGTCGTGCTACACGACCTGACCGAGTGGACTCCGCCCGAGCTCGTGTACGGCGCACCGTCCCCGTATCTACCCGGGAGGGCTTGACAACCCATCCGGATTGACGGAGAACGGACGCAGATATTCACTGTACGACACCACACTGATACTCTGGGTGCCGCTGCGGTAATGGGACCCGGCGCCGCGCGAGAGGATGGCCCGCCATGGTCAAGAAGGTCCTCACCTGGGCCGGTATCGCGTTCTTGATCTTCTTCGTCGCCTACCGGCCAAACTCTGCGGCGGACGTGTTCAAGTCGCTCGGCGGCGGGATCATGGACATCGCCCAGGGGTTTGGCGACTTCTTCACCAGCCTCGTCGCCTAGCAGCCGATGGGCAGCCCCTCCGGTCCACCCTTTGACCCGGACGACCCCGACCGGGAACGCCGTGAGCGTGACACCGAGCCGATTCCGCGGATCGGGCCTGACGATGGCCCGGGCTACGGGGCGGGTCCCAGCCTGTCCGACGGTCCGTCCCTTTCGGACGACGTCGGCTATGGCGACGGGCCCGGCTATGCCGGCCAGGGTCGTTCCGGTCGGGCGTGGATCCGTGATCCCGAGGCCGGCTACCAGCCGCCGCAGATCTCCGAGGACGAGCTGGCCGGGTTGCGCGCCGACGCGACCGGCTCGTCCCCTCGGCGGGTGCTGCCACTGGAAGACGAGCCCAGCTCGCTGGTTGCCCGCTACCTCTTCCCCACCGAGCGCTACCGGGGCGAGTGGAAGCGGCACTGGATCCACCTCACCACCCCGCTGCTGATCGGCATCGCGGCGACCTTCGTGCTCGGCTACCTCTCCGGCTTTCTCGCCGGGCAGAACGTGGGCGCGCTGACCACCATCGCCGTGCTGCTCTGGTTCGCCGTGATGGGCTGGGTGGCCTGGAAGGTCGCAGACTGGTGGTATGACCGTTTCATCCTGACCAACAAACGGGTCATGGTGGTCAACGGCATCATCACCCGCCGGGTCGCCATGATGCCGCTGGTTCGGGTCACCGACATGAAGTACGAGCAGACGCCGACCGGCCGAGCGCTCAACTACGGCACGTTCGTGCTGGAGTCCGCCGGCCAGGAGCAGGCGCTCCGCGAGATCAAGAACCTGCCCAACCCGAACGAGCTCTACCTGCGCGTGGTCGAGGAAATGTACGAGCCGCAGGCAGTCGAGGCTCGGCTCGGCAAGGAGGCCGACGAGGCCAAGGCCGACGACGGGGCGTGAAGGTTTTCGACCGAACATCGGAGCAAGTGCGCACCTTTCGTCATGGACCAGGGCGCCTCTGACGTGGCACTCTGCCAGGACAGCCGGGGGCGTGGAGGTGGGCGGTGGCGAGCAAGGACTCGTTGGAGGAGCAGTTCCGCGAGTTCGTCGCGGCCCGCTCCGCCGCGCTGCTTCGCACCGCTTATCTGCTCACCGGGGACTGGGCCACGGCGGAGGATCTGCTCCAGACGGCGCTGACCAAGACCTATCTCGCGTGGAAGCGGCTCGGTGGGATCGAGGCGGTCGAGCCGTACGCCCGACGGGTGATGGTCAACACCTCGACGAGTTGGTGGCGGCGGCGCTGGCACGGTGAGCGCCCCACGGAGGTGCTGCCCGAGCGGGCCGGTGTCGACGAGATCGAGCAGCAACTTGACCGTGACCTGCTCTGGCGGCATCTCAAGGAGCTGCCCAACCGGCAGCGAGCGGTGTTGGTGCTGCGCTACTACGAGGACATGTCGGAGGCGCAGACCGCCGCGATGCTGGACATTTCACCGGGCACGGTGAAGAGCCAGGCGTCCCGAGCGCTGGCCACGCTGCGCCGGCGGATGGGCGCCGACGCACCGGACCTGGCCGCCGCAGCCGGCATCGCCGGTCGGTCGGCAGCAGCCGGCATTGCCGGTCGGTCGGCAGCAGCCGGTGCCGCCCGGGCTGGGGCCTCGGGTGCCCCGACCGGACAGGTCCCGGCCTCCGGTGCCGCCGCGACGTCCCGACCCCGGCAGGCCAGTGGCCGACCCGTGCCCCGCCCGGCCACTCCCCGCCCCGCCGCGCCGCGTCCGATCGGCCCGCAGGTCGTGCTGCCCACCGCCCCGGCGGCCGTGCCCGTCGGCACGGGCTCCGGGGAGCAGTAGTGAGCGGATTCCCTGGTCGGCCTGACAACCGGACGGGCGGCCCGCGGCGTTCATACCAGGTGCGACCTGACGAGCTGGAAGGTGCGGTGCGGGAGACTCTCTCGCGCCAGGTCGCCCTTGCCCGCCCACTGGGCGCCGACCCGGCCGGCCAGGCCATCCGCCGCGCAAACCGGATCCGGCGTCGGCGCACCGCCGCCGGCCTCGCCCTCGCGACGGTCACCACCGTGCTGCTCAGCGTCGGCATGGCCCAGCTCGGTGCCGGGCCCGGCCAGGACGGGACACCCATCGTGGTGATCGGTGACCCGGACCCGTCCAGCCGCCCGGGCCCGACGGCCAGCGTTCCCGGCTCCACCCCCTCGCCCGGAACGTCCGCGGCCCTGATCGGGAGCGAGACACTGGTCAGCGCCGACGGACGGCGACTGGTGCTGCCCGACGTCGGGCCGGCCGAACGCGCCCAGGTCCTGCCCGGCGGCGGCGGTTGGCTGGTGGTCAGCACGCCGACCACCGCCGGTCGCACCCTCTGGGTGGTGCAGAACGACGGCCTGGTGCAGGTGCTGCTGGCCGGTGCGGGCCCGATCGTCCTGGCAGACGACAGCCGCCAGGTCGCCTGGCGCGACGGCAGCGACCTGCTGATGGCGGGGGTGGTCGGCACCCAGCTCATCGGGGCGGTGCGCACCCCGGCGCCCGCAGACGCGGCACCCGTCCGGTTCGTCGGTGACAGCGTCCTGGTCCGACTCGACCCGGCCGACGCCGGCCATACCCTGTGGCGCCCCGGAGCCGGACAGCTGCCGGAGGCCGTCGACCAGAAGACCCTCAACGTCTACGGAGGGCTCCCCGACGGCCGGCTGGTCGGCCAGATCTCCACGACCGATCCGGGCGGGACCTGCCTGGCCGTGCTCGACCCGACGCGTCACCTGGATCCGGTACGCACGGGCTGCGGTCCGGACCTGAGCCAGGACGGAGTCGGCGGGGTCTCCGCTGACGGGCGGTGGCTGCTGGTGAACGGGTGGGTCGGCAAGGCCAGCCGCTCCCTGCTGGTCGACCTGCAGAGGCTCGGGCCGGACACGGCCGCCGTTTCGGCCGGGCCGCCGATGACCGGCGCGATCGTCTGGAGCGACGAGTCCCACGCCTCCTACCTCGATGACACCGGCGAGCTGGTCCGGGTCGACGTCGGCCAGGTGCAGGCAGGAAAGGCTGCCAGCCCCGCTCCGGTGCCCGGCGTGCCAGCCGGGGAACGGCCAGTCCTGGTGACCCCGTTCTGATCCCTCGCGGTCGGGGTGACCTCCGCGAGCCGGGCTCCGTGGTCCCTCGGTAGCGTCGGATGGTGACCTCGCGTACCGGCTCCGCCCCGCGGATCGACCTGCACACCCACTCGACGGCCAGCGACGGCACGCTGAGCCCGGGTGAGCTGGTCCGCGCGGCCTCCGGGGCCGGGCTGGACGTGCTGGCCATCACCGACCACGACACCACCGCCGGCTGGGCGCCGGCCGTGGACGCGCTTCCGCCGGGACTACGCCTGATGCGGGGCGCGGAGTTGTCCTGTCGCTGGTCCGGCGTGCAGCCGGCGGTGCCGCTGCACCTGCTGGCGTACCTGTTCGACCCGGACCACCCGGAGCTGGTGGCCGAGCTGGCCCGGGTGCGGGCCGCCCGGGAGGAGCGCGGCGAACGGATCGTCGCGCTGCTGCGCGCCGACGGCATCGACGTGCGCTGGCCGGACATCCTGGCCGGCGCGGGCGGCGGCACGGTGGGCCGCCCGCACATCGCACAGGCGCTGATCCGGGCCGGCCTGGTCGGCAACACCCGGGAGGCGTTCGGCCCGGACTGGCTGGGCGAGCGGTACCGGCTGCCCAAGGAGGACATCGACGTGTTCCGGGCGATCCGGCTGGTCCGGGAGGCCGGCGGCGTGCCGGTCTTCGCCCACCCCCGGGCCACCCGACGAGGTCGGGTGGTGCCCGACGAGCTGATCGTCGAGCTGGCCGCCGCCGGGCTGGCCGGGCTGGAGGCCGACCACGAGGACCACAGCCCGGCCGAGCAGGCGCACGTTCGGGCGCTCGCCGCCGAGCTGGGCCTGCTGGTCACCGGCTCCTCGGACTTCCACGGCACCCACAAGACCGTCCAGCTCGGAGAGTTCAGCACCAGCGTCGAGGCGTACGAGCGGATCGTCGCCGAAGGGGTGACCGAGGTCGCTTCCGGCTGATCCCAGTTTCGGCGAATCGCGGCGCGGCTAGGTTGATCACGTGGATCTGAAGCTGTTCGGCGAGGTTTTCGTGACCCTGCTGGTGATCACTGACCCGCCGGGCATGATGCCGATCTTTCTGGCGCTGACCGGCCCGTTGCCCGCCCGTGACCGCAACCGGGCGGCCTGGCAGGCCGTCGCGCTGGCGCTGGGCGTGATCGTGATCTTCGCGGTAGCGGGGCAGACCCTGCTGGACTACCTGCACGTGGACCTGCCGGCGTTGCAGGCGGCCGGTGGGCTACTGCTCGTGCTCGTCGCCCTGGAGCTGCTCACCGGCAAGGCAGACGACCCCAGTCAGCAGGTCACCTCGAACATCGCGCTGGTGCCGCTGGGCACCCCGCTGCTGGCTGGTCCGGGCGCCATCGTGGCGACCATGCTCTTCGTCCAGCAGGCCGACGGGCTGGGCGACTTCACCGCCATCGCCCTGGCGATCCTCGCCGTGATGCTCGCGGTCTGGATCGTCCTCCGCTTCTCCGGCGGCATCGTGAAGATCCTCCGGCCGGGCGGGATCGAGGTGCTGACCCGGATCGCCGGCCTGCTGCTGGCCGCGATCGCTGTGCAGCTCATCGCCGACGCGGTGGCCGCCTTCGTCACGCAGTACGTGAACATGACCTGACCGGCACGCCCACGGTGTCGGGGGTGGATGGCAGGATCGCAGGCGTGCGACGATCCTCCTCAGCAGGACGGCCCGCCGCTGGCGGCCGGGCCCCCCAGCAGCGCAACGGCGGCGCCGAGCAGCTCGGCTTCGAGGGCATGCCGGAGCGGCT
This sequence comes from Micromonospora sp. NPDC005413, assembly GCF_040606435.1. Lineage (NCBI taxonomy): Bacteria > Bacillati > Actinomycetota > Actinomycetes > Micromonosporales > Micromonosporaceae > Micromonospora > Micromonospora sp. NPDC005413. The sequence continues at coordinate 24,437 of NZ_JBEXEV010000010.1, read as the reverse complement.
GTTCGTCTGCACACCCAGCAAGCTCGGCGCGTACGCGGACTGCCCACGTCGCTACCGCTACTCCTACGTCGACCGGCCGGCCCCGCCCAAGGGCCCGCCGTGGGCGCACAACTCGCTCGGCGCCAGCGTGCACACGGCACTGAAAAACTGGTATGCGCTGCCCGCCGACCGGCGTCGCCCCGAGGCGCTGGCCACCCTGCTCAAGGGCACCTGGGTTCGCGAGGGCTACCGCGACGACGAGCAGGAGTGGGCCGCCTACCGGCGGGCGCTGGGTTGGCTGGAGTCGTACATCGAGACGCTGGAGCCGGATTCCGACCCGCTCGGCGTGGAGCGGGTGGTCGCCGTCAAGACCGCCGTGCTGGCGTTCAACGGCCGGACCGACCGTATCGATTCACGGCCCGGGCCGGAGGGTCCGGAGCTGGTCATCGTCGACTACAAGACCGGCCGCACCGGGCTGGACACGGACGACGCCCGGGGTTCGCAGGCGTTGGCGCTCTACGCGTACGCGGCGGAGCGGGTGTTCCGCCGGCCGTGCCGTCGGGTTGAGCTGCACCACCTGCCGACCGGCACGATCGCCGCCCACGACCACACCGTCGAGTCGCTGGCCCGGCAGTTGACCCGCGCGGAGGAGACGGCCCGCGACATCATGGCCGCCGAGCGGGCGGTCGTGGACGGCGCCGACGCGGATGAGGCTTTCCCGGTGGCACCCGGCCCCCGCTGCGGCTGGTGCGACTTCCGGCGGCACTGCCCGACCGGCGCCCAGACACCGGGCAAGGAGCCGTGGGCGGCCGTGGACCGGCCCACCACCGGTTGATTCCCCGGCGGTGTGGGTCGGGTCAGCCGGCCAGCGCCGTTGCGGCCCGCTCCTTGGCGGCCTGGATGAACGGCCCTTCGATGTAGCGACGGGGGACCGCGGCCAACGCGAGCCGCAGGGCGCGCACGGAAAGGTCCGCCGACAGGGCGGTGGTGGGCAACCCGAGCCCGCCGTACAGGCGGCGTGCCCAGGCCGGCAGCAGCGCCAGCGCGGTGCCGGCGATCCCCAGGTACGCCCAACGCGGTGGGCCGAGGGTGAGCCCCAACCGGGCCGGCAGGCTGAGCTTCCAGGGCAGCGGCGGGGCGGTGAGGAAGAGCGCCGTCTCGGCGGCCTCCCGGGTCATGCGCAGCTGCGGCCGTACGTCGCGGTAGTACTCCGCGACCTCCGCAGCGGTGCCCGGGACGGTGGCCGGGTCCAGGCCGACCAGAGCGGCAGAGTGGCGCTGCTCGGTGTAGTAGCCGTCCACCTCGTCATCGGTGAGCGGCAACCCGGCACGCCGGGCCGTGCTGAGGAACGACTCGACCTCGGTGACGTGCACCCAGCGCAGCAGGTCCGGCTCGTCGATCCGGAACTCCGCGCCGGTGGCCGGGTCGGTGGCCCGTAGCCGGGCGTGCAGCCGGCGCAGCCGGGCCCCGGCAGCCTCCGCCTCGGCGGTGGTCCCGTAGACGGTGGTCGTCACGTAGGTGCTGGTGCGGGCCAGGCGGCCCCAGGCGTCGGTGCGGTAGTTGCTGTTCTGCGCGACCCCGGCCATCGCCTGCGGGTGCAACGCCTGGAGGTAGAGCGAGCGCAGGCCGGCGACGATCAGGATCGGCTCCTCGTGCACCTTCCACGTGACCGAACCCGGACCGAAGAGGCCGAGGTCATCGGAGTTCACCGCCCAAGAGTGCCACGCTCGGGCCGACCCCGTCGGAAACGGTCCGCCTACGCGGCCGGTCAGACGTCGGCGGAGCGGCGGGCCCGGCAGCTCGGGCAGAGGCCCCAGAAGGTCACTTCCGCCTCGTCCACCTCGAACCCGTGCGCGACGTTCGGCTCCAGGCACGGGGCGCTGCCCACCGCGCAGTCGATGTCGGCGATCTCGCCGCAGCCCCGGCACACCACATGGTGGTGGTTGTCGCCCACGCGCGCCTCGTAGCGGGCGGGACCGCCGGCCGGCTCGATCCGGCGGGACAGCCCGGCTCGGGACAGCGCACCCAGCACGTCGTACACCGCCTGGGTGGAGACCGAGTCGAGGCGTTCACGGACCCGCCGGGTGATCTCGTCGACCTCCAGATGGCCGCCGCCGGCCAGCACGTCGAGCACCGCGAGACGGGGCCGCGTGACACGCAGGCCCTTCGATCGCAGCAGCTCCTCGGTACCGGACATGCGCCAATGACAGCACGCGCGATCAGCATCGACAACCGTCGCCCGGCCCGGGTGGCCACCGACACAGCCAGGAAGATCGCGGGCGCGGCCCGCGACGGTGAACCCTATCGAGGCGGCGCGCGTGTCTCCGGTCGAGAGCCTGGGGACGACCGGCGGAACGTACGCTGACCATCTCCTGACCATGATCCACCTGGAGGGTTCGATGTTCGAGGAGATCCTGGGTCTACCGGTACACGTCCTGGTGGTCCATATGGTTGTCGTGTTCGTGCCGCTGCTGGCGGTGCTGGCGATCGCGTACGTGGGGCTGCCGCGGTGGCGACACCGGCTGGACTGGGCCCTGGGTATCCTCGCCGTGGCCGCGCCGGTGACCGCCTTCGTGGCCGTCGAGTCGGGTGAGGCGTTCACCGACGCGCTGGTCGCCCGGGGCTTCCAGGGTCAGATCCTCGACCAGATCTTCGAGCACTCCCGCTACGGCGACATCCTGTTCCGCATCCTGGTGCCGCTCGGGATCGTGGCCATCCTGCTGCTGGTGGCGACCAGTGGGCACCCTCGCGTGCCGCGGCTGCCGGCGCTGGTCACCCCGGTGCTGGCGGTGGCGGTCGTGGCGTTGTCCATCGCCGCCCTGGTCTACGTCTACCTGACCGGCCACACCGGCGCCGAGGCCGTCTGGGGCACCACCCTCTGACCGGCGCTCCTGGCGGACATCAGAAGATGAGCCGCGAGCAGAGCAGGCAGACCAGGAACACCAGCACCACACCGGCCGCCGCGCCGAAGCCGTAGGTGACCCGCTGCGAGCGCTGCTCGGCCGCGTCCAGGTCGGCCATGTCCTGCGGCGGCAGCCGTCGCGGAGGCGCCGGCTGCAGGTGTACGGGTGGACGCCAACCAGTCGGCGGCGGCACGCTCGGCGGGGGCCCGGAATATCCGCTCGCCGGTGTCGTCGCGGGCGCGGCGGGGGGTTGGTCCGCCACCGCGTCGTCACCGGGGCCGGGCCGTCGCCAGTAGTCGTCCGGGGTGCTGCCACCGCTGGGGGTCGTCACGCCGTCCGACGCTACCAACGACGCTGGCGGCCCGGTCGTTTCTGGCCGGCGTGCCACCGTCGGCGACCGGTCCGCTGCCGTCGGCTGCGCTAGTCTTGCCGCTCGTGAGCACCGAGGACCCCGGCACGCAGGGCGCGCGCGGCGACGAAGACCGCACCGTCGACCTGAGCGAAGACTTCGTGGTGCTGCCCGAGCAGACCTCCGACGACACCGACCGTGGTTGGGGTGAGCGGACGGACGGCAACGACGACTGGCTGCTCGCCCAACGCCCTCCGCACTGGGAGTGACCCCGGCGGCCGTACCGCCAGAGGGCCCGGTGGTGACGGCTCGCGCTCAGCCGCGGACGACGATGGCGAACCGGGTGTTCTCGGGGAGCCCGACGGCGCGTTGCGCCTGGTCGGGGCGGAGTGCCAGATAGAGCGCCGAGGACCCGTCGGTCGCGCCGGCGCCCAGCACGTCCAGCACCAGGGCCGCGGGTGCGAGCAACGTTGCCTCGGTGGCCGCCCCGCCCGGCGTCGCCGCGAGCAGGTCGACCCGGGCTCCGGGGCGGACCACTGCCAGCGCGGCCGGCTCGGCCAGCCGGACCGGCACCCCGACAGCGCCAGCGGGCAGTGGCAGCGGGCTGGTTCTTCCGTTCGCGCCGCTGCCGTCGGAGGCGCCCGGCGCGTCGGCGGGCAGCGCGTCGGAGGCACCTGGCGCGTCGGTGGGCAGCGGCCCGGCCTTTCCGCTGCCGTCCGTGGGGCGTGCCCGGTCGGGGTCGGTCGACCCGCCTGCGTCGGTGGCTCCCGCCGGTGCCCGGGACGGCGGGCAGCCGGTAGGGGTGTGGAGAACGGCGGCGGCCAGGCCGAGCAGCGCGGCGACCAGACCGGCCCGGAGCAGGGTGCGCCCGCCGGGCAGGGTGAGCCGGCGCAGCGGACGCAACGCCCGCGCGGAGTCTGGATCGCCCATGGTCTCTGCCGCCTCCCGTCCGCGGGTGTCGCAGCGACACCCGTGGCGGCAGGTTAGGCCGCTCCAGCCTGGTCGGCCGGCTGTCGGCCGGCGCCTGTGGACAACCGGCCGGCCTGTGGACAACGCCCACCGGTCGGCTCGACCTGCTATGGCGCCGACCTTGATCGACTCAAGGTCGGGGAAGGCGGGCTGTCAGGCCAGCCGGGGCCGGCCGACATCCGTGAACCCGAGTGGATCAAGGCCCGCCCCGGCGGGGGCGGGCCGACGGGTCAGGACGCGGAGTTGGCGGCCGGAGCCTTGCCGCCGGACGACGAGGAGCCGGACGACGAGGAGCCGGACGACGAGGAGCCGGACGACGAAGAGCCGGACGACGACGAACCCGACGACGAGGACGAACCACTCGACGAGCTCGAGGACGACCCGGAGTCCCCACCAGAGGACGACTCGGACTTTGCTGGCTTGGCCGGGCCGCCGGCCGCCGCCTCAGAGCTGGACGCCCGCGAGTCGGTGCGGTAGAAGCCCGAGCCCTTGAAGACGATGCCGACGGAGTTGAAGACCTTGCGCAGCCGCCCCTCACACGCCGGGCACTCGGTCAGCGGCTCGTCAGAGAAGGACTGCACCGCCTCGAGCTGGTGACCGCACGTGGTGCAGGCGTACTGGTACGTGGGCACGTTCTCCTCCGGATGTGGCTCGGCCAGTTGGCACTCGACCTATTCGAGTGCCAATGGTGCGTCATTCGCCCCGGGTTCGTCCAGCGGACGTGTGGGGCGAGACACCGTGCGCCGCGCCCGGGCCGTCGTCAAGCCTACGCACCCCGTCGGCAGGGGTGACGACCGCGCGGACAGGGCGGTCGTGCGGCTCCGCCAGCAGCGCCTCGACCAGCTCGCCGTCATGCAGAGGCACCACCGTCAGCGTCGCCTCGGGCACCCGGGCGAGCGCGCGGTCGTACGAGCCGCCGCCGCGTCCGAGCCGCCGACCGTGGCGGTCGACCGCGAGAGCCGGTACGACGACCAGCTCCGCGTCCGCCACGGCGGCCACCCCGAGACGGGCACCGACGGGCTCTCGGATACCCCGACCCGCGGCGATCAAGGCATCCGGCCCGGTATAGGGCGCCCAGTCCAGATCCAGGTCGGCGAGGAGCACCGGGAGCAGCAGCTCGGCGTCGGCTGGCAAGGCCGCCCGCAGCACCTCCGGCAGTTCGGCGCCGCCCGGTTCGGAGCCGACCGGCACGTACGCCGTCATTCGGTGCGGGCGCAGCCGGCGTACCAACGCGACCAGCTCGGCCTGCACGCGCCCGGCGGCGGCGGCCCGGGCCGGACCGGTCAGCGCCCGGCGGCGGGCGAGCAGCTCGACGCGGGCGTCCCGCTTCGCCATTCGGGTCACTTCCGCTTCATCAGAAAATTCCGGCACGCAACACTCCTGACGCAACGCCTCTCCCACGGTTGCTCTGTGTCAGCATCGCAAGCAACGGAGGCGGAACTTCCGGGGGGACCGAGTGACGCTACGCGGGCGGTTGACAGCAGCCTTCCTCGTGGTGGTGCTCGGGCCGGTCCTGCTCGGCGCGCTCTTCGTCGCCTACACCGTCGCCGCCGTCGACCACAGCCGCTCCACCGAGCGCCTGGCCGTGGCCGCGTCGACCGTTCGTACCTCGGTCGACGCGCTCTGCCAGCAGCTGCGCGCCACCGCCGACGCGGCGGCCCTCACCGCCGATCCGGCCGTCGCCGCCGCCCAACTGGTCGGCCGGGGCCTGGCCGCCGCGGTGCTGATCACCGATGTGACTGGCCAGGTCACCTACGTCTCGCCCGGCGCGCCGTCAACCCCATGGCGGGACTGCTCCGGCGCGACCACGGGCGCGACCGGCCCGGTCCGCGCGCTGGCCGCCCACGTCGACCTGCGCGACCGCGCCGGCACCCTGCTGGGCACGGTGACCGCCGCGCAGCTGGTCGACCCGGCCTTCGTGGCCCGGCTGGCGGCGGTGACCGGGGTGGCGGTCACCCTGCTCGACAGCGAGGCGAGCGCCGCGCGGGTCACCCACACCACCGAATCCCGCGAGGTACGCGACGCGGTGCTGGCCGCCGCCAGCTCCGTCCACGGCGAGCGGGTCACCGAAACCACCGACGGTCGGTACGTGCGACGGATCGGGCCGTCCGACGGTCAGCCGCTGCCACTGGTGCTCTCCGTGCCCAGCGAGCGGCCACCCGGGCTGCACGCCACGCTGGTCGGGGTGGTCGTACTGGCCGGGCTGCTCGCCGTGCTGACCGCCTGGCGGTTGGCCCGGATGACCACCCGGCCGCTGATGGAGTTGGCCGGCGCGGTCGACCGGGTGGCCCACGGCGACCTGACCGCCCGAGTGCCGGTACGCAGCCGCGACGAACTGGGCCGGCTGGCCGCCGCGTTCAACCGGATGACCCGGGAGACCGGGTCCTACGTCGCGGCGCTGACCAGCAACCGGGACCAGCTCCGCGGGCACCTCGCGGTGCTCGGTGACACCCTGGCCAGCACGCACGACCTGCAACGCATCCTGCGGGTGATCCTGCACAGCGCCATCGGAGCCACCGGCGCGCGGGCCGGCGCCGTGCTGCTGGTGGAGACCGGCGGGGTGCTCGTCGCACAGTGCACCGAGGGGTTGGACGGGCGCTGGCCGGAGGGGGACGCGGACGGGCCGCAGACGCTGCGGGTGCCGGTGGGCGTCGGCGTGGTCGGCGCCGTCGCCGCCACCGGGGAGCCGCAGCGGGGGAGAGTGGAGCCGACCGAGGCCCCCGCGGGTGAGCCGCGCTGTCGCACGTACGTCGCAGTCCCGTTCGCCGCCCCGGGCGGCGGTACCGCGGCCACCCTCATCGGGTCCTCCGGACCGACCGACGAGGCCGGCGCAGCGGCGGCGCTCGGCGTGCTGGCCCTCTACGACCGGCTCGGCGCGGACGAGTTCGATGACGACGACCTCGTCACCCTGCGCACCTTCGCCGGCCATGCGGCCGTGGCGGTGGACAACGTCCGGGTGCACGAGGAGGCGCAGCGGCTCTCCCTCACCGATCCGCTCACCGGGCTGTGGAACTACCGGTACCTGCGCGAGTCGATCCGGCGCGAGGTGGAACGGGCCAGCCGATTCGGGCGGATGCTCAGCATCCTCGCGCTGGATCTCGACCGGTTCAAGGACGTCAACGACACGTACGGGCACGCTGCGGGGGACACCGTGCTGGCCGAGTTCGCCCGGCGGGTGCGCGGCGAGATACGTGAGGTCGACCTGGCCTTCCGGCAGGGCGGTGAGGAGTTCGTGCTGCTGCTGCCGGAGACCGACGCGCGGGGCGCGGCGATCGTGGCCGAGCGACTCGGCGTGGTGGTCCGCGAGACGCCGATCGCCGTCGAGGCGTACGCCGGCCCGGTCGTGGTGACCGTGTCGGTGGGCATCGCCGTCTACCCGGACAACGGCAGCACCGGGCGGGAGGTGCTGGAGGCCGCCGACGACGCGCTCTACGCCGCCAAGGCAGCCGGCCGCGACACGTACCGGGTCGCCGAGGTGCGCCAGGACGTGCCGACGCGGGAGATACCAGTGCTCGCGGGTGCCGTGAGCCCACCCGACGGGCTGCCGCGCGCCGGCCAGCCCGTGCAGGCCATCCGGGAGCCGGGCGGGCCCGCCCGGTCGGAGCCGGCTGTGGGCGTACCGGAATCATCGCCGGCCGGCCCGGCGCACGCCCGGCCGGAGTCGGCCGACGACCCGGCGGACACCGCGACGGGTGGGGCACGGGCCGGCCCGGACGCCGCGCGGCCGGGGTCGGGTGGCGGCGCGTCTTCTGGGCCACACCCGCCGCGGCAGAGCCGTGGCCGATAGTCTCGCGGCATGTCGGAGCACTCAGCGAAGCCCTCATCGACGGTCGCCGCAACTGGCCGTCCCCTGGCGGTCAAGGCCGTCATCCCGGCCGCCGGACTGGCCACCCGGTTCCTGCCGGCCACCAAGGCGGTGCCCAAGGAGCTGCTGCCAGTGGTGGACCGGCCGGTTCTGCAGTACATCGTCGAGGAGGCCACCCAGGCCGGCATCGGTGACGTGTTGCTGATCACCGGTCGGGGTAAGACGTCGATGGTGGACCACTTTGACCGTCGCCCCGACCTGGAGACCAGGCTGGAGGAGAAGGGCGACGCCGAGCGGCTGGCCGCCGTGCGTCGGCCCAGCGAGCTGGCCGAGATCTACACCGTGCGGCAGCCGGAGCAGCTCGGGCTCGGCCACGCCGTCGGGTACGCCGAGTCGCACGTCGGCGATCAGCCCTTCGCGGTGCTGCTCGGTGACGAGTTCGTCAAGCCATCGGAGCCGCTGCTGCCGGCGATGCTGGAGCTGCAGGCCCGCACCGGCGGCGTGGTGCTCGCCTTCTTCGAGGTCGACCCGGCCGAGACCAAGCGGTACGGCATCGCCTCCGTCGAGCCCGCCGAGTCGGAGCTGAGCGACATCGGTGAGGTCGTCAAGGTGACCGGGATGGTGGAGAAGCCGCAGCCGGAGGACGCCCCGAGCAACCTCGCGGTGCTCGGCCGCTACGTGCTGCCGGGCACGATCTTCGACGCGATCCGGCGGACCAAGCCGGGCAGCGGTGGCGAGATCCAACTGACCGACGCGATGGAGTTGCTGCGCACCGAGGGCACTCCGGTGCACGCGATCGTCTACCGGGGCACCCGCTACGACACCGGCATGCCGCTGGGCTACCTCCAGACGGTGGTGCAGATCGCCGCCGAGCGCGAGGACCTCGGCACCGAGTTCCGCTCCTGGCTGGCCGACTTCGTCAAGGCCGACGCGGCAGGCGGATCTGGTACATGACCGCGACGGCCGACGCCGAGGCGGCCGCGAACGAGTTGACGCCGCTCGCCGACTACCTGGGCAGCGTGCTGCGCAGGTTACGAGCGCTGCCGCCACTCGACCTCGACCTCACCCAGGCGCACGGCAACGTCCTCGCCGAGGACGTCGTCGCGCCGCACGCCTTCCCGGCCTTCGACCAGGCGGCCGTGGACGGCTACGCCGCCCGCTGGGAGGACATTTCGGGAGGGGGTCGGGGCCCGAGCTATGTCCCGGCCCCCTCCGGCACGCCCGGCGGGCGGACCATCCGGCTCAACGTGGTCGGCGATCTCGGTGCCGCGAGCTGGCGACCGGTCCGGCTCACCCCCGGTTCGTGCTTCTCGGTGGCCGCCGGGGCGCCGCTGCCGATCGCCGCGGACGTGGTGGTCCCGGTGGAGTGGACCGACCAGGGCATGGCCGCGGTGGAGATCTTCCGCACCCCCAAACGGGGGTACGGGGTGCGCCGCGCCGGTGAGGAGCTGCCAGCCGGCACTCTGCTCGCCCGTGCCGGCACGTACGTCTCCCCGGCCCTGGTCGCGGTCTTCGCCGCCACCGGCATCGGGCACGTGGTGGTCCGGCCCAGCCCGCGGGTGGTCATCGTGGCCACCGGCGACGAACTGGTCGACGTGGGTCGGGGCAGCCAGCCCGGGCAGGTGGTGGACGCGAACTCGCACGCGCTGACCGCCGCCGCGGCCGAGGTGGGCGCACTGGCGTACCGCGTGGGTATCTGCGACGACGACCCGGAAGGCCTGCGCGGGCTGCTGGAGGACCAGACCCTGCGCGCCGACCTGATCATCACCACCGGGGGCACCGGCACCGGCCCCGGAGACATGGTGCGCCGGATCCTGTCCCGCCGTGAGGGCAGCCGCGCCGGGCCGGTCACGTTCACCGACGTGGCGCTCTATCCCGGCACCGCGCTCGGGTTCGGCACGGTCGGCGCCGAGGAGGTGCCGGTGGTCTGCCTGCCCGGCGACCCGGGCGCCGCGCTGATCGGTTTCGAGGTGCTGGCCCGCCCCGCCATCCAACTGCTCGCCGGCGCGGAGCCGGTGTTCCGACCCAGCGTGCGGGCGCACCTGCTGGAGACCGTGTCGTCCCCGACGGGGCTGCGCGAGTTCCGGCCGGCGCACGTCGCCGAGCGGCGCGGCGGCGGGTACACGGTCCAGCCACTCAGCGGCGGGCCGTTCACCCTCTCCGGGTTGGCCGAGGCCAACGGGCTGCTGGTGCTCGGCGAACGGGTCACCACCGCCGCCGCCGGCTCCACCGTGGACGTCCTGCTGCTGGACCGCCGCCGATGACGGTGTCCCGGTCTGTTCGCCGACGGGCTGCGTCGGGCGGTCGCCGGGTCGATCCGATGGGTGCGGTCGTTCCGGCGGGTGCGGTCAGCTTGGCGGGTGCGGACAGCTTGGCGGGTGCGGTCGGCGCGGTGGGTCCTCTTGCGCGCAACACGGTCCCGCGCGGGAGACTGTGCGGGTGAGTCTCTTTGGACCCGCGCGGGCACCGGGCTGGCCGGTGGAGTTGGCCGACGGCCCGGTGTTGCTGCGGCCCTACCGGCGCTCCGACGCCGTGGCGTGGTCGGAGGTCCGGCGGGCCAACCGGGCCTGGCTGGCACCCTGGGAGTCGTCGCTGCCCGGCGGTTGGGACGAACTGAACTCACCGGCCGCGTTCCGCTGGGTGCACCGTGACCAGCGGCGCTCGGCCCGTGAGGGTGAGGGCATGCCGTTCGCGGTCTGCCTGCGCGAGGCCAACCGGGACCGGCTGGTCGGGCACATCAATGTGGGCAGCATCGTGCGGCGGGCGCTCTGCTCTGGCTACGTCGGCTACTGGGTGGACGCCCGGGTCGCCGGCCAGGGTGCGATCCCGACGGCGCTCGCGCTCGCCGTGGACCACGCGTTCGGTCCGGGCGGGCTGCACCGGGTGGAAATCAACATCCGTCCGGAGAACCGGCCGTCCCGGCGGGTGGTGGAGAAGCTGGGCTTCCGCGAGGAGTCGTACCACGTGCGCTACATGCACATCGACGGCGCTTGGCGTGACCACATCGGATACGCCATGACGAGCGAGGAGATCGCTGCCGAGGGTGGCTTGCTGGCCCGCTGGCACCGGGTACGCGCCAACGCCCGGTGAGGCGTCCCACGCACGGGATCGGCGCGGCGCGGTGGCATCTCGGTCGGTGCGCCGTAACCTCAAGTAACTGCAAGCTGCGGCAAGCGCTCCCCGTCCGGACGATCCACGCACCCAGGCGCGATCGGTGGAAGATCCTGCGGTCGGGTGGCGGTTGCTTCGAATTCGGTGACGGGAGGGGTGAGGGTGCCGACCTCGGTGCTCCTCGCCGTCCTCGCCGCCGCCGGCCTGCTCGCCCTGGCCCCGGCGCTGGTTCGCCGGTACGACGCCACCGAGCGGCTGGTGGCGGAGCGGGCGCAGTCGACGGCGCGGGTGCTCCAGCGCCGCCGACGGCGCCGTACTGTGCCGGGCCGGCGGCCCGTCCACCCTCCGCGCTCACTGGTCGTCACCCTCAGCGAGGATGCGACCACCGGAGCGTTGACCGCGCCGGTCTCCGCGCCCCCGGCTGCCCGCCGCTCCGGTCGGCTGCGCGCCGTGCCGCCCGCACCGAAGCGATCCCGCCGCCGCCCGCCGCCCCGCGGGCAGCACACCCCCGCCGTGTACCGGCGTCGCCGGGTGCTCGCCGCACTGCTCCTGCTCAACGTCGTCGAGTTGATCGGTGTGCTGTTCGTCAGCCCCGGCTTCTGGATCAGCTTCTCGGTCACCTTCATGCTGCTGGCCGTGTACGTCATCCACCTACGGGGTCAGGCCCTGGCCGGCCGCCGCCGACGCCGCGCCCGGGCCCGTGAGGCGGCCTGGCTGGCCGCCCGGCAGGCCGAGGTTCGCCGCGAACAGGCCCGCCGCGCGGCGGCCCGCCGAGAGGCGCAGCGTCGCCTCGCCGCCCAACGCGAGGGGGTACGCCGAGCCGCGATGGGCCTCGACCGACCGGGGGACCTGCCGGCAGCCGTCAACGGTGGCTCGGTCTCGTACCGACGGTCGGGCGGGCTACGCGGGCGCCCCTACGAGGCCGGCCGAGGCGCCTGACCGCGCCAAGCCCGACCGGGGCGCCGGCCGCCCGCCCGAGCCGTGCTCCAGCGTGCTCGGCGTGCGCGGCGTGCCCCGCGTGCTCGGCGTGCGCGGCGTGCTCGGCGTGCGCGGCGTGCCCCGCGTGCCCCGGCACTTGGCGCCCTCTGGCGGCGCTCGTTGGGCTTGATCCACTCCATGTCGCCGATTTGGGGGTGTCCCCGGGGGTGGATGCCGCCGTATCGGCGATACGGAGTTGATCCCCGGCGCGATGGCCGGCGTGATCGACTCCGCATCGCGAAAGGCGGGGTGTTGCGGCGTGCTCGGCGTGTTCTGGCGTACTCGTCGGCTTGATCCACTCCATGTCGCCGATTTGGGGTGTCCCCGGGGGTGGATACCGCCAGGTCGGCGATACGGAGTCGATCATCACCTTGGCGCGGGCGGCCGGCGGGTGATCGACTCGGTTTCAGCCGCCGCGACGCCCGGGTGAGCCTCGGTGGACTGCTCGGGGGCGGTCGGGATGGTGTCTTCGCGGAAGGCGGGGTGTCGCGGCTTCCTGGGTGCCGTATTTTCGGGACGTCGAGTGGATCTTCGGGTGGGCTGGAGCGCCGTGCCGGGGGCGGATTCGCGATCGGGGCCAGCGACCTGTTAGCCTTGCTGCCGGCCCGCCCGGTGTAAGCCGGGTGGGACCGAAGCCGGCTCGCCGGCGGGGGGCTGTGGCGCAGACTGGTAGCGCACCTCGTTCGCATCGAGGGGGTCAGGGGTTCAAATCCCCTCAGCTCCACCAAGAAACAGCAGATCAAGGGCGGGTTTCCGGATGACGGGAAACCCGCCCTTGATCATTTGTCAGCGTCTCGTCAGCAGGACGGAGCCCCAGTCCGCGGCACTGGGCGGCAGAAGTTGAGCCGAACGGCTGAGTTCGACGCAGGCGGTGGACCCAAGCGTGAGGTTGCGCAGCGGCCGAGTACCACCACGAGGCGCCGTCGCGGTATAGCTCCGGTTGTGAAGGGCGTCTGCCACATGAAGGGGGCAGCACTCGCTTCTTGGCTGCGGGCGCCTGATTGCCATGAGTCCGGTGCAGAGGCCGATGAAGGTGAAGTAACCGAAGAACCAGGGGTCGCTCGACCCGTGGAGCGCAGCGAAGCCGAGGCTGGAGACGACGAGCCCGACTGCCAGAGCCCGCCGGACCGCACGTATCCACGACGCGGCAGCGGGCAGCACAGCGCTTCGCCACCACAGCTCCTCGCCAGCGGACTGCAGCGGCGTGGTCAGCACGGTGACCACCAGCAGGGCGATCGTCTGGCGCGCGATCCACGAGACGTACATCGCGTCCGACCCGACGGATGACGGGGTTGCGGCATACCGTTCGCTCGAGCGGCTGGGCCTGCACCGCATCGAGCGATGGCTGGCCGCCCTCGCCGACGAAGGCGCAGTCCCGGCGGACGACATCCGAGCGACGCGCCCGGTTCCTGGCCACCATCGTCAACGGCCTGTTCACCGAGCGCGCACTCCCGACCAACGCCCTGCGACTCGAGTTCGAGACCGACACGCTCCATATGGCCGCCAACGCCGTCACGACCGGCAGCATCGGGGCCGAGCGGTCTTAGCTCTGATGCGCCCCACTCATCGGCGTAACGACCCGTCACCGAGGGACCGGGGCGAGGACGACTCGCCACCGTCGACTGAGAGCTGACTGGACTGGTATCCCACGCCGCACGCCAGGCTCTTGGTCGGCCGTAGGTAGCGGCCCGGCCGGCGTGCCCAACACGCCTACGGCAGAGGCCTGCTCCTCAGATCCTCAATCTCGCACTCGCGTGAGGCGGCTGGCAATGTCAGCGGGAAGACCCCTCGTATCGCCGTGGGTCGTCAATACCATCCGGAGTGACCCGGCGTGCGTGACGACGCCGAGGATCCGTTCGTCGCGGACCTGCGTCGTCATCGTCGGTCCCCAGATCGCGACGGCGGACGATGTGCCGGGCTCGGACGTTCCCAGGTTGGTGATCTCCAGGTCGGCGGTGGTGGCCGCGAGCATCGCCGCCTCTGCCTCCGCGGCGCCGGCGGGGTTGAGCGAGGCCAGCATCAGCGCCGCGTCGCGGGCGGCGTCCCGTGCCGCTCGCAGTTGGGCCGTCGCGTCCTGCGCAAGCGACCAGAGCGTGCTGTGCGCAGATGCATGCAGCACCACGGTCGTCGCCGTGAAGCGGTTCACGACGTCGTCCTCGAGACCCAGCGCCGATCGGAGGTCGATGGGAACATTGATGCGGATGCTCTCGCCCCCGGTGAGCGCGGAGAGTGCCTGGGCGGCGGCGGCGCATAGTGCACCTTGAACGGTTGACCCGTTGGCGCGGGCGGTGGAGCGAAGCTGTTCGGTCGTCGCAGGGTCGAGCTCGGCGCTCTCGACGTTGGGTGCGGTGGCGTCGAACGGACGTATCGTGGCGACGGCCGGCGTCGGGCTCGGGGCCTGATCGGCCGCCCGTTCCGCCTGGGGCAGGCCCACGAGCAGGCTCTCCTGGTCGATGGGCGCCGGCCGGGGCGAGAGCGTTTGCCCGTCGAGGATAGTGAGGAGGTCGTGTGCCGCGCGGAGCGCGCCGCGACCATCGGTGATCTGGTGGGAGAACGTCAGGAGGACGACGGTTCCCCGATCACCGGATGCGTCGCTCATGAGCGTCGCGCGCGCCAGCGGACTCCCCTCGGCATCGACGGGACGCGTCTGCTCCTGCGCTGCGGCCTCACGCCAGTCGCCCCCGCGGACCTGTCGGACCGGGATGGGCTCGGTCGACTCCTGGAAGGTCGGGCGATCGCCGTTGCGGTCGATGCCGACGGCGAGCAGCGGATGCGTCTGCTGCAGGTGCGCGAGCGCGCGGTCCAGCTGCTGCGCCGAGACGGGCGTAACGAGTTCGATGACGAGTGAGAACTGTACCGGGTTGCGGCTGATGTAGAGGTCGATGACGTGCTCGAACGCCCCCAGCGGGCGCACGACCGGATGTGCTTGAGAGTGGGGCATGCTGTCCTTTGCATCCATATGTCGATCGGTTGGGCCGCTTCAGTGCTCGGAGTGCTCGGCCCCGGTGCTGTCGCGCGTGACGGCGTCCGACAAGCCGCGGGAACTCCTCGGCATCGATTCGTCCGTCAAGCTGCGCCTTGGATGAGACACCCGGCCGTAGCGGCATACTCAAGCCGCGGCCAGGTGATCCTCGTCCCAGAGGCCGGCGGCCCGGCGTTCGGTCCAGGCGGGCACGCCCCGAATTCGCCACGTCACCGCCCCGCGTCGCATGGGTCATCGCGCTCGTCTCAGGCCGGTTCGGGCCTGATACTGGGCAGGTGCCGCGCCAGTTCGTCCATGCGATCCGGGTATAGGTTCGGTGGGTGGATGTGGTCGCTGCCTGCCGGGCCTTCGTCGCGGTCAGCGGCCACGGCAGCTTCACCTCCGGGGCCGCGGCTGCGGGCATCCCCCAGTCGGTTGCCAGTCGCCGCGTCGCCGGACTGGAGGAGCACTTCGGGGCGCGGCTGTTCGACAGGTCGTCGCGCGCGGTGCGGCTGACGTCGTTCGGGCAGGACATGTTGCCGTCGGCCCGGCGTCTGGTCGACCTGGCCGACGCCATGGCCGACGACGCCGAGCGGGCACGGTTGCGTCCGCTGCGGGTCGCCGTACCCGAGGTCTGCCCGCCGCGCCGCCTCGCGGATCTGGTGGTCGCGGCGCGGCGGCAGCGGATCCACCTGGAGGTACGGCCGGCCGGCCCGGCCGAGCGTGAACGGCTCTGTCGGACCCTTGAGGTCGGTGCCGGGATCGTGGCGGTTCCGGAGGCTGCGGCGTCCTGGCGGGTGCCGCTCGGGCTGGCCGCCCGGACCCCCTTCCCAGCGCCGACGGTGTTCCTGGAGACGCTGCGCAGCGGCCGGGCCCGCACGCAGGCACGCCGGCGCATCCTGATCCAACCCGAGGACGACGTCGCGCACCTCCGTGACCCGCTGAGCCGCGCGGGTCAGGCGGCCGGCCTGGTGCCGGCCCAGGTGGCGGTCGCGCCTTCCCTGGTCGACGCCGCGGCAGCGGCCCTCGGCTCCCCCGACCTGCTGCTCTGCTCCCGTCAACAAGCCGAGGACTTCGACCTGCACTGGGCCCCCCTCGCCGGCCCGCAGCTTCTACGGGGTTACGACGTCGCCGCCGGCGTGCGCGAGGACCTCGATCAGCTCAGCACGGTCCTCGACGGGGACATCGCACGATGCCTGGGCACGCCAGACGGCCCCCCGGAGCCGGCCGGGGGCCGCACACTCGGTGACCGCGCGACGGGAGATCCGGCGTGAGCGCCACCGCCGTCATCCGCAACGCCCAGGCCCAGCTCGACGAGGCGGGGTTGCAGGGCGCGTTCCTGGTCCGCAACCTCGACACCGGCGAGGAGCTCGGCTTCGACGCGAACGCCCCGTACCCGACGGCGTCGCTGGTGAAGGTACCGCTGGCTGTCGCCGTGCTCGAACGGATCGCACGCGGGGAACTCGACCCGGCGATGCCTGTCGACGTCCTCCCCGGTCGGATCACCACACCGGGCCCGACCGGGCTGAGCCGCTTCCGCCATCCGGCGCGGGTCGCCGTGGACGACCTGCTCTACCTGAGCACCGCCGTCAGCGACGGGGTCGCCTCCGACGCGTTGTTCGACCTCGTACCGCCGGCCGCGGTCGCCGCCGAGCTGCAGCGACTGCGCATCGACGGCATCACCGTACGGCACCGGGCCGGCGAGCTTGCCGATACGCCGGCGGAACGTCTCGGCCCCGACGACGTACACCTGGCGCACTCCCTCGCCATCGGCGGCGGAACGCCCGGCCAGGGCCACCCCGTCGCCCAGCTCGACGTCGCCCGCGCCAACACCGGGTCGGCCCGGGCCTACGTCGACCTGCTGCAGGCTCTCTGGCGGCCGTCGGCGATCCAGGAGACCACCGCTGCGCGGGTACGCGCCTTGATGGGCGACAACCTGCACCGCCAGCGGCTCGCGCCGGACTTCACCTCCGACGCGTCCCGCTGGTCGTCCAAGACCGGCACCCTGCTGCACCTGCGCCACGAGGTAGGGGTGGTGGACCACGCCGACGGTCAGTCGTACGCGGTCGCCGCGCTCACCGCTTCCCGGGTGCCCGCCGTCGCGCAGCCGGGTAGTGAGGCGACGATGGCCCAGGTCGCCCGGAGCCTGCACGACTATCTGCGGACGGGCACCCTGCCCTGGTGGGGTTAGCCGGCGCTCGTCGCGCGTGGCTCAGCGGGTCAGTTCCGTCGGCGCCGGTGCGAAATCGATGCGTGGCTTGCCCTGCATCGCCGCCGCCAGGCTCTCGTAGACCGGCGGATTGATGCCGTCGCGCTGCTGGTGCCGCATCGTCACGGTGGTCTGTGGCCAATCCGGGTCGGTCAGGATGCCGGCTACGGCGTACTGCCTGGTCATCGCGACCATGGAGGCGTAGTTCTCCGCGTCGGTGGTGCCGGTCTTGCCGGCGACCGGAGCACCTACGGCGGTCTTCACCTGCGGGGCCGTACGGCTGCCGCCGCACCGGCTGGTAGCGGAGTCGTCGCCGACGGGGCAGCGGGCGACGTCGACGGCGGCGCGGGCAACGTCGGTGCTGATTCGTTTCTCGCAGCGTGGGTTGGCGATGTCCAGCTTGTTGCCGTCCGGGTCGCGGATCTCCTGCACCGGTGTCGGTGCGCACCAGGTGCCGTCCGCGGCCAGCGTCGCGTACGCGTTGGCCATTTCCAGCGGGGTCGTGTTGGAGACGCCCAGGGTGAACGCGCCCCAGTCATGGGCGGCCTCCCGGTCGTCGGCCCACCGGTCCTCCTGGTCGACCCGGAACTGGATGCCGAGCCGCTTGGCCACGTCGACCACGTTCTCCGCGCCGATCTGCTGCTGTAGCGGCACGAAGTAGGTGTTGGTCGACCGGGCGAACGCGCTCCACATGTTCAGCACGCCACCGGCCTTCTTGTCGGAGTTCGTGGGGCAGTAGAGATCGGTTCCCGGACACGCGGTGGGGCTGGCGCGGTCGATGACGTACTCCGACCGGAATCGTTGTGGGGCGTCGATGGTGTGGCTGAGCGGGACGCCCTTCTCCAGGGCGGCGACGACGGTGAAGATCTTGAAGGTCGAGCCGGCCTGGTAACCGGTGATGCCGTCACCGCCGGTGAGCAGCGGGTTCATCGTGTTGGGGTAGTTGCCCGGGACGCCCTTCGCCCGCTGCTTCGGGTCGCTGTGCGGCCTGTTGGTCGGGTTCCTCGGGTCGTCGGGCCGGAAGGTGCGGTTCACGGCGAGGGCACGGACACGGCCCGTGCCCGGTTCCACCGTGGCGACCATGGCCGCTTCCTCGGCGGTCTCGCTCTTGGCCCTGCGTACCGCCTGGTCCGCACCGCGCTGCGCCTGCACGTCGAGGCTGGTGGTGATCGTGTAACCACCGCTCTTGAGTCGCCGCTCCCGGTCGTAGGTGCTGGCGCCAAAGGTCTCCTGATCCATCCACCAGCGGTAGAAGTAGTCGCAGAAGAAGCCCCACTGCCGCTGGTTGGTGGCGACGCAGCCGTTCGGGGTGCGCTTGTCCTTTACGACCATCTTGGTGGCCTTGGCGGCATCGGCCTGCTGCTGGTCGATCGCGCCGGTGGTGACCATGTTCTGCAGCACGTAGTTGCGCCGGTCGAAGGCCGGAGTGCGGCCGCTGCGGGTGGTCGGGTCGTTCTGGCTGGGCGCCTTGACCATGCCGGCCAGCAGCGCGGCCTCCTCCAGCTTGAGCTTGCTGGGCGGCTTGCCGAAGTAGACCTGGCTGGCGGCGAAGATGCCGTACGCGCCGTTGCCGAAGGCGGCGATGTTCAGGTAGCGCTCCAGGATCTCGTCCTTGGACAACTCCTTGTCGACCTGCAGGGCGTAGCGCATCTCGCGTAGCTTGCGGGCGCTGGTGTCCTCGGTCGCGGCGACCACGTCGGCCGGATGGGTGGCGGAGTACGCGATGGCGAGCCGGACGTACTGCATGGTCAGCGTCGAGGCGCCCTGCTGACCGTTGACGCCGCGGGACTGGTTGCTGACGAAGGCTCGGACGATGCCTTTGAGGTCGACCCCGTTGTGCCGGTAGAAGTCGTGGTCCTCCCCGGCGATGATCGCTTGGCGCATGACCGGGGCGACGTGGGCGAGCTTCACGTCCCGGCGGTTCTCGTCGTACATCGTCGCCAGCGGCGTCTTGCCGTCGGAGGCGAGCAGGTAGCTGATCTGTGGCGCTCGGACCAACGTCAGCTCCTTGGGTAGCGCGCCGAACGTCTCGACGCCAGCCTTCGCCGCCAGGCCGGACATCGCCACCGCGGGGAAGGCCGCCGCCGCGACCACCACGCCGACCAGCAGGCTGCAGATCAGCAGCGATGCGGCGTTGGTGAAGACCTTGTGGTCACGTTTCCACATCCAGGGAACCTCGATCCATAGGGTGCAGGGCGGCAGCGGCCCACCGACGGCGTCCCACGCCCCGTTCGGGTCCTCCAACGCAGCCGCCCCGCGGTGTCCGACACGTCCGTGCGGGCGCTCGGCGACGAGTGGGTGCCGGTCAACCGGTCACCAGCTGGCCATCACCACCTTTGTCGCCTCGGCGATGAGGGCGTCGTCATAGTCAGCGTCCTTCTCGGCGCGGCTGGACAGCACCGCGAGGACGATCGGCGCACGGTCCGGCGGCCAGATCACCGCGATGTCGTTACGGGTGCCGTACCCGCCGGACCCGGTCTTGTCCCCGACGACCCAACCGTCGGGAACACCGGCGCGGATCAGCGCACCACCGGTGGTGTTCCCCCGCAGCCAACCGTTGAGGATGTCGCGGTCCGAGGGTTCGAGGGCGTCACCGACGGCGTACGCCCGCAGGGACCCGGCCAGGGCCCGCGGGGTGCTGGTGTCCCGCCGGTCACCCGGCCTGCCCTCGTTGAGCGCGGTCTCGTAACGCGCCGGATCGGTGACCTTGTCGCCGATCCCGCGCAGTTCCTTCTCGAACTTCTGTGGTCCGCCGAGCCGACGCAACAGCAGGTTGCCGGCGGTGTTGTCGCTGTAGCGCACGGCCGCGTCGGCGATCGCGCGCAGCGTCATGCCCTCGGCGACGTGTTGCTCCGTGATCGGCGAGTAGGTCACCAAATCGTCCGCCGAGTACCGCACCACCCGGTCCAACTCGGCGTCGGTGGTCTCGTCGAGGACCTCGGCAGCGGCCAACGCCTTGAACGTCGAGGCGTACGCGAACCGCTCGTCGGCTTGGTACTGCACGGTCCGGCCAGTGCCGGTGTCGATCGCATAGACCCCGAGCCGCGCGTCGAACCGCTCCTCCAGTTGCCGGAACTCGTGGCCCCGGTCAACGGCGGTGGACGGGGTCATCGTTGCCGCACTGTCCCGCGTCGGCTGCTCCGCGGCATCAGCGGGGCCGCAGGCGGCCAGTGACACCACTGCCACCGCGGCTACCAGACGGTGTGTTGCAAGCACCATGGTCGCTCCTTGTTGGTGTCGTCAGGTCCGGCGCGGGCGGCGCCGGTCGGGCAGAACGCCACCCTGACAGGGATCCTGCATGCGATCGAATACGGAACTGGCGGTGTTCATGCGGATCTGGCATCGACAGCGCCCTGGCGTTTGGTCTCGGCCGAAATCAGGCCGGCGATGCCGGGACGTCGTCCGAGGCCACGTTCCCCGAGCCGCCGGCAACGGCGGAACTCCCCGGAACGACCGGGGGCGGCCGACCGGTGCTGACCGTCCCCACCGGTTACCCCGGGCCGGTCAGGAGCTAGGTCCCGCGAAGGGGCCGTCGGCGCTGAACACCCGCTTCGCGAAGCGTTCGGCGATGCGCCGGTGGGTGACGGTGTCCGGGTGCAGTTGGTCGGGCAGCGGCAGCTCGGCGAAGTCGGCCGCGCCGTAGAGGTCGAGGCCGTCGAGGTGGTGCAGGTTCGGGTCGCCGCCCGCCCGCTGGGCGGTGATCCGCGCCAGCTCCTCGCGGATGAGGCGGAGAGTGAGTTTCCCGCTCGCCCGTTCGGCTGGGTCGCCGGTGGCCCGGAACCGCATCTGCCCGGTGGCGAGGCCGGCGAGGTCGAACGAGCCTGGGCCGGGCGTGTCCTCGTGGATCGGGCAGTAGATCGGGGAGACGACCAGCAGCGGCGTGTGGGGATGGCCGTCGCGGATGGTGTCGAGGAAGCCGTGCACGGCCGGGCCGAAGGCGCGCAGCCGCATCACGTCGGTGTTGACCAGGTTGATGCCGATCTTCACGCTGATCAGCTCGGCCGGAGTGTCCCGCATGGTGCGGGCGGTGAACGGGTCGAGCAGCGCGCTGCCGCCGAAGCCGAGGTTGACCAGGTCGACTCCGCCAAGGGACGCGGCGACGACCGGCCAGGTGGCGGTGGGGCTGGTGGCGTTGGAGCCCTGACTGATGGAACTGCCGTGGTGCAGCCATACCCGGCGACCCCCGGTGGGCACGGGTGCGACGGGGGCGTCGGTGCGCAGGGCGACGAGTTCGGTGGTCTCGTTGTGCGGCAGCCAGATCTCCAGGTCCTTCACCCGGTCGGGCAGGCCGGTGAAGCGGACGGTGCCGGGTGGGCCGGACCGGCGCTGAGTTTTCCCGCTGGTCATGTCGATGGTCACCGTGTCACCACCGGTGACGCTGGCCTGGTCGGTCAGGTGACCGTCGACGAGCAGGTCGTAGACGCCCTCGGGGCGGGACGGCAGGCCGGTGTAGGTCCATCGGGCCGGCAGCGTGTCCAGCTCGACCGCGGTGGCGCGGGTGCGGATGGCCAGCCGTACGCCGGCGGGCTGGGCCTCCGCCATGGCGAGCTGGCCGTCGGTGTTCTGGGCGCGGGCCCAGGCGGGCAGCCGGTGCGGCAGCACCCCGCGCGCGGTGCGCTCCACGTCGAGCGCACCGCGCAGCAGGTCAGCGGTGATCGGAGTAGTGGTCCAGGTGGAAGTCATGCTCTCAATCCAAAGGTCGCTAGTGAGGCGTCGCGTCCGCGGGGACCGCCCGTGCCTCCGGTTACCGCCAGTCGTGTTCACGCAGCCCGGCGTACCCGGGTGAGTTCGACGCGGCGCGTTGGTGACCGGCTACGAGCGGGCGCACCGGATAAGGTGACCGCGCCGAGGCCGTCCACGCCCGGCGATGCCAGGTCGATGGCCGGCCGTCCGGTCAGAGTCGGCAGCGTTGGTCTTCTGCGGGGACCTTCAGATCGATGAGGTAGGCGGCAAAAGCGGCGTTGACGCAGGGGTTGACCGCATCCTGCGCGACGGTGTGCCGCGCACCCTCGACGGTGAGCACAGCCCCTCCGATCTCGTCGGCCAGGACCTTGCCGGCGGCGTAGGGGGTGGCCGGGTCGCCGGTGACGGAGATGATCAGGGTGGCGGGCAGGCCCTTGACGTCCTGGGCGTAGGGGATGCCGAGGCTGGGCTCGCCGGGCCAGGATTCGCAGGCGTCCCGGGTGACTCCCTCGACGTTCCTGCCGGTGGCGACGTACGGGCTGCTCTTGGCAATGTCGGCGCGCAGCCGGGCTTCCTCCTCGGGGGTGCGGCGTACCTCGTCGTTGCAGTTGATGGCGAGGTTGGCCTCAAGGAAGTTGGTCCACACGCCGGAGGCCTCCCGACCGCCGAACAGGTCGCCCACCTTCAGGATCTGCGTTCCGTCGCCCTGCTTGAGCTGGGTGAGGCCCTTGATGAGCACGGGCCAGACCTCGGGTTGGTAGAGGCCGGCGGTGATGCCGCCGACGGCCTGCGTGAAGTTCAGCGTGCGCCCCTTGCCTGCGGGGACGGGCTTGTCGATCAGTGGCTGGACCAGCTTCTGGAAGACCGCCGTGGCCTGGGCCGGGTCGGTGCCCAGTGGGCAGTCCTTGCTGGCGGCGCAGGAGGCGGCCAGCTTGTCGAAGTTCTGCTGGAAGCCGGCCTGCTGGGTGAGCCGCCGCTGCGGGTTCTTCAGGGTGGGGTCCGTCACCCCGTCCAGCGCCAGCGCCCGGACGTTCTTGCCGAACATTTCGGCGTAGACCGCGCCGAGTCGGGTGCCGTAGCTCTGCCCCGCGAAGGTCAACTTCTCGTCACCCAGAGCCGAGCGCAGGACGTCCAGGTCCCGCGCGGCGTTGCGGGTGCCGACCGCGGACAGGATCTCCTTCCCGCCCGAGCCGTTCGCGCAGCGCTCCGCCAAGCGTCGGGTGTCCTCCTCGGTCCACTGCCCCGAGGAGGCCAGCAGAGTGGTCTGGTCCTCGCCTCGATCGCGTTCGGCGTCGGTGAAACAGCTGATCGCGGGCGTCGACGAGCCGACACCGCGCGGATCGAACCCCACCACGTCGAACCGTTGCAGCAGCGGACTCTTCGCCTGGGCGGCGACGAAGCTCGTCGCCTGGGTCAGGCCCGAACCGCCCGGGCCGCCCGGGTTGAGCACGAGGGATCCGATGCGCTGCCCGGGGTCCCCCTGAGCGGCGAGCCGGAGCACCGCGATCTGCATGGTCCGGCCCTTGGGGTTCTGGTAGTTCAGCGGCACCTTCAGCCGGGCGCACTCGAAGGGCTCGACATAGAGCTTCTTCTGTCCGGGTGTGGTGTCGTAGCCCGCACACGAGCCGAACGACAGCTTCTGCCCGTAGTAGGCCTCCAGCCCGGCAGCGGACGGCTGCGGCTCGGATCCCGCCGAGGTCGGGGTGCTGGTGCAGGCCGCCGCCAACGCGAGCACTGCCATCGCCCCGACAGCGGCGCCGAGACGCCCGGGCATGCCCGGGGAGGCAGGTGGAGCGGAGCGGTCCACGGGCGGACCGGAGTCGAACAAGGTCATCGGAGCCTCCGATTCGTTCTACATGTTTGCGTCTTCGACGAAACACCCGGCCGTAACGGCACACTCAACCCCGCCGGGGTGTGATCTGGTCGGTGACTCCGAGAAGATCCGCCACCTCGTACGGGATGTCTGCCGACCGGCAGGCGCGGTGACCCGGCCGGTCCGTGCTCCCGGCACAGTGGCGTACGGCTGGGAGCTTGCGGCGCTTTTCGACGGCTCAGGACGATCGGCGTACGGGACCACCCGCAGAGGACCCGGTGCCCATTTGACTGTGCCCCGAGGGCACAGGTTCGCATGAGTCCGAGCCCGCTGAGGGCGGGTCGGACAGGAGACGAGAATGTTGAGAAGACGTGGTATGGCCCTGGTGGGGACGCTGGGACTGGTCGGTGCCGTGGTCGCGGTGATTCCGGCGGCGGCCGGGGAATCGGCGGCGGGGAAGCCCATGGCGGGGCTGGCGTGGGTGGCGTGCCCGGAGGACGTGGTGGTGCCGCCGACGGTGCAGCTGCCGTTGCAGTGCGCGAAGGTTCCCGTTCCGTTGGACTACGGCGACCCGGGCGGCGCCCAGATCGAGCTCATGGTGTCGCGGATCGCGAGCACGAAGCCGGAGAAGCGACGCGGCGTGCTCATGCTCAATCCGGGCGGGCCGGGCGGCACC
>NZ_JBEXEV010000009.1:0-189152 GCF_040606435.1 Micromonospora sp. NPDC005413 | reverse complement strand
CGACGGCACCATGCCGGCCGGCGACAAGAGCTGCCGACGCGGCTGACGTCGACTGTGCCCCCGGGGCACAGTGTGCGATGGCAGCATGCGGAACGAGGGCCGGCTGGAGCACGCGTGAGCCGGCCGAGATCGCCGGCACCACGCTGAAGACCGTGCGGCACCGTGGCACAGGAATCGGTCGAGGGCGCGGAACAGACGTTCCGCGCCCTCGACGCCGAACTGGCGGCGATTCCGGCTCGCGGCCGGTGAGGTCGGCCACGTCCGCGCCGTTGGGCTTGCGTGTGCCGCAACGGCACACCTGCCAATTGCCTCGATGCTTATCCACGAGGAAGACCCGATCCCCGCACCGGAGCGCGACCGTGGGTCCGCCCGCCCAGGCGACCCCAGCCAGGCCGCCGGGCCCACCATCCTGAACCAGATGGGCGGCGTCGCCGGGTTCGCCTATTCCACGGTTCCGGTGATCGTGTTCGTGACGGCAAACGCTTTGCTACCGCTGCCGGTAGCGGTCGGCGTCGCCGGCGCGACCGGGCTGGCGTTGTTCGTCTTCCGGCTACTGCGCGGAGAGCGCCTCGTCTCCGCGATCGGGAGCCTGCTCGGGGTGGCGGTGGCCGCCGGGATCGTCGCGTGGACCGGGTCCGCGCGGGACTTCTTCGTGATCGGCATCTGGGCCTCGCTGGCCGGCTTCGTCGTGACGCTCGCCTCGGTGCTGGCCCGTCGACCGCTGACCGGGGTCATCTGGAACGCCCTCGCACCGGCCGGGGCGACCGCCTTCGGTGAAGATCTGCCGCACACCGAGGTCCACCTCCTCGACGGCGGACACTTCCTGCTGGAGAGCAGCCTGGACGAAGTCGCCGACCTCATCCGGGATTTCCTGGGCCGCACCCTGCCCGCGTAGCTGCCCATCCATCCACCCGGACGGTCCGTCGGGAACCGCCGACTGACCGTGGGGCTTCGCCGGCTCGGAGCGAGGGCTGCGGCCGGCGCGACACCATCCGGGAACCAATTGATCCAGGCCGGTCGGGTGATCGCCGGCGCGGTGTTCCACCAGCGGAGGACAAGCGCGACCGTGGCCCGCCGTAGTCGAATCGGTAAGCCAGCTGACTTCCAGGCGAATGACCCACGGCAATTGCCGACCTCCCGATCACTCAGCGGCCGCACCCAATAACCACCGCCACCGCCACGGCTTGGCCGTCGCGGTCGGCTGCCCGATCGACAGGCCGGACGGCGTGCCAACCAGCACGACCACCGTTGTGGTTGCGACCGCAGGTGCTAGCCACGTCGTCTCGGGGAGGCCTCTTTCATGCGAAAGCATGTGACGCATAATCAGATGCTTTTAGCCGCAGGGCCTCCTCCAGCGCCGTACAAGGCGAGGCCGCTACCTGCGGAAACGAGCGAACCCGCGCTTTGGCGTCCCATTTTCATGCCTGGGGAATCCCAACTAGTGAGACGAGGCTGCTCCGTAGCTGCTCGGACGTCGGGGAAGCCTCTCGAGGGGTGCGACCGCCGAAAAAGGGCCTCCGACCTGGGCAAACGTGTGTCACAACCGTGTCCCACACGTAACCCATACGAAAGCAGGGAATATAGCCGACTGGCTATATTCCCTGCTCAAGTGGTGCGCCCGAAGGGACTCGAACCCCTAACCTTCTGATCCGTAGTCAGATGCTCTATCCATTGAGCTACGGGCGCTTGTGCTCAGCCAGTCTACACACCCGGCTTTCGCGCGGAGACTCCGGGATTCGAACCCGGGAGGGGCTTTAAGACCCCAACCGCATTAGCAGTGCGGCGCCATAGACCAGACTAGGCGAAGTCTCCCTGGTGGCCCGCAGACCACCGCGCCCGAGGATACAGGTCGCCACCCACCGGGAGCAAAACGACTTCCGGGGTACGCCCACCGTGGCCGCCCGCCCCCGTGTTTTGACGCTGTGCGTCGGCGTGATCGGGACTACGCTCCATCGATATGCAGGAGCAGCCGCCCAGCGAGTCGACCCGTCGAGAGCCTGCTGATAGAGCGCGTCGGCGCCCCCCGCGGGCCACCTTCACCCCGCCGACGGCCGCCGAGCCGCCGGCGGAGACGATCGAGACCGAGGCACCGCCGGCAGCCACTCCGGCCAGCCAGCGTCCTCGCCCGGCCAAGGCCGCCCCGGCAGTGCTCTTCCAGCCACCGGAGCCGGACCGCCCTCTGCCGCGACAGCCGAGCCGCGCGCCGACCGCCGCGACCGGCGCAGCGAGCGTCGACCCGCCAGGCCCACCCAACGGCGCAGCGAACGTCGACCCGCCAGGCCCACCGACCGGCGCAGCGAACGTCGACCCGCCAGGCCCACCCAACGGCGCAGCGAACGTCGACCCGCCAGGCCCTGCGGCAGGCGTCGAGCCAGCGACCCAGGCACCAAAGGCCCGGACCACCCCCGTTCGCAAGGCCGCGCCCATTGCCAAGGCGACCCCCATTGCCAAGGCCGCGCCCGTTCGCCGGGCCGCCACCAGGAAGACAGCCGAACCGTCGGCCGAGGTGACCCAGACCACGCCGGCACCGACGCCGAGCAAGCGCGCCGCGAGCCCCACCAAACGAGCGGCGGCCCCTCGCAAGAGCACCACCCCGAAGAAGGCCACACCGGACCCTTTGGCCGAGCAGCACACGCCACTGGAATTCCCTGCCGAGCAGCAGACCGCGCCGGCTCCGACGCGTACCCCGGAATGGGAGCTGCGGGCGGTCGCCGCGCGCGTGCTCGACCACCCGGGCTTCGCACCGGAGCTTTTGGCCCTGGCGGCGGTGCGGGCGCTCGGGCCCGACGCGGCCACCTGGGCCGCGCGGCTGCGCGCCCGGTATCCGGACGCCCCGGCGGACGGCCTGGCCCGGTTGGCGACCCGGCGGTTCGTCCGCTCGGCCGGCGCGGGCGGGGCGACCGCGGCGCTGGCCGGTTTCTTCGCGCCGGTGGCCGAGCTGGCCTCGGTGCTCTGGACCCATTCGAACCTGGTGCTACACCTCGCTGCGGCGTACGGCAAGGATCCGGCGCATCCCGACCGGGCCGCCGAGCTGCTGGTGCTCACCCGGGTGCACCCGGACATGGCGAGCGCCCAGGCGGCGTTGGCTGCCGCGAAGACGGCGGGTGACCCGGTCGAGGGGGCCTGGCCGCAGGCGGCGGAGGCGGCCTGGCGACTGGCCGCACCGCTCACGGCGCAGGCCGGCGGCTGGGTTGCGTTGCGGCTGGCGGCCCGGCTGCTGCCGGGCGCGGCGGTGCTCGCGGCGGCGCTGGGTGACTCGGCGGCCGCCGACCGGCTCGCGGCCCGAACGGCAGCCGTCTACCGATCCCACCCGCGTTGACCGGTCAGAGCCAGTCGAACCACTCGCGGGGCAGCAGCGCGTAGCCGACGAAGGCGACCACGTCGAGGAGGGTGTGCGCGATGACCAGCGGCATCACCCGCCGGGTACGCAGGTAGAAGAGGCTGAACACGACGCCCATGACCGCGTTGCCGAGGAACGCGCCGAAGCCCTGGTAGAGGTGGTACGAGCCGCGGAGCAGCGCGCTGGCCCCGATGATCGCGGCGAGCCGCCAGTGCAGCTGCCGCAGTCGGGTGACCAGGTAGCCGACCACGATCACCTCCTCCAGCACGGCGTTCTGCACGGCGGCGAGGATCAGCACCGGGACCGCCCACCAGACCTGCGGCAGCGCAGCCGGCACGAGCGTGGCGTTGATGCCCAACTGGGCTGCCACCCAGAACAGGACCAGCCCGGGCAGGCCGATCAGCGCGGCCAGGCCGGCGCCGCGGGCCAGGTCCTGGCCGGGCCGCCGGGCGTCCAGGCCGAGGGTCCGCATCGGGTCGCCGGGGTCACGGCTGAGCAGGTGTACGGCGAGCAGCACCGGCAGCAGCGCGAAGACGATGCCGAGCAGCTGGTACGTGAGGTCCAGCCAGGGTCGGGCCGACGCTGAGGTGTTCAGCGAGGCGGTCTGTTTGGAGAGCGGACCGTCGGCGGTCAGCTTCGCGATGATCGAGACCATCGCGTAGATCGCGGACTGGCCGAGGGAGAGGCCGAGGACCAGCAGCGTCTCGGTGCCCAGCACTCGGCGGGACACCGGGCGGGTCAGCTCAACGGTCACCGCACCACTCTGCCCGACGGGCGGCACTGGTGACACGGCCGACCGGCCAGCATGAGCCGATCGCACATTCTGTGCGACCAGTAGACACTCTCCGTGGAGATTCTATGGGCGCCCGATCCGCTGCTGTCTGGAGAAGGAGCGTCCCGTGGACAACCTCGCGCGGTTGCTGAAGGAGAGCTGGACCCTGGTCGAGGAGGACCGGGTCCGGCTGAGCGGGCACTTCTACGCCCGACTGTTCCTGCTCGACCCCACCCTGCGGCAACTCTTCCCGGTGCAGATGACCGGCCAGGGTGACCGCCTGCTGGAAGCGATCATCACGGCGATCCACACCGTCGACGACCCGGAGTCTTTCGACGAGTTCCTCCGGGCGCTGGGCCGCGACCACCGCAAGTACCACGTCGACGAGCGGCACTACGCGACGATGGGCGTCGCTCTGCTGGACGCGCTGCGCAGCACCGCCGGCGACGGCTGGAACCTGGAGTACGACCAGGCGTGGCGCGAGGCGTACGCCGCGATCGCCGCCCTGATGGTGGCCGGGGCGAAAGCCGACGACGACCCGCCGTTCTGGCACGCCGAAGTGCTGACCCACGAGCGGCACGGCCCGGACACCGCCGTGCTGACCTGCCGGGCGTTGCAGCATCCGTTGCGCTGGCAGGCTGGGCAGTACGTCAGCCTGGAGGTGCCGCGCCACCACCCCCGGGTGTGGCGGAACTACTCGGTGGCGAACGCCCCGAACGACGACAACGTGCTGGAGTTCCACGTGCGGTCGCCGGGGGCCGGCTGGGTGTCCGGCGCGCTGGTGCGTCGGGTCCGGCCGGGTGACCTGCTCCGCCTGGCGGCGCCGATGGGGTCGATGACCCTGGACCGTTCCTCGGAACGGGACATCCTCTGTGTGGCCGGCGGGGTCGGCCTGGCGCCGATCAAGGCGCTGGTGGAGGAGTTGGCCACCTACAACCGGACCCGCTGGGTGCACGTCTTCTACGGCGCCCGGCAGGCAGCGGACCTGTACGGCCTGGACGGGTTGCAGGAGCTGGTCGCCGTACACCCGTGGTTGTCGGTCACCGCAGCGTGCAGCGAGGACCCGGACTTCGACGGTGAGCTGGGCGACATCCCGGACGTGGTGGCCCGGTATGGCCCGTGGACCACGCACGACTGCTACGTCTCCGGCTCGGCTCGGATGGTCCGGTCCACGCTGCGGGTGCTCGCCGCGGACGAGGTGCCGCCGCCGCACATCCGCTACGACACCTTCGGTGACCTCTAGACGTTCCTCCCCCCACACCGGGGCGCGTGCCCCTGCCCCCTGGGGCACGCGCCCCGGTCCCTTCCTGGTCAGTAGCGCCAGGGGCGCCCGGTCTCGCGGTATTCCTCGACCGGCACCAGTGGCACGCCCGGGGCCATCCGGTCGACGTAGAGCTGGCCCTCCAGGTGGTCGATCTCGTGTGCGACCAGCCGGGCCATGCCGAACTCGAACGAGGTGATGATCCGGCTGCCGTCCCACTGGGCGTGCTCCACGTCCAGTCGCAGCGGCCGGGGCACCAGACCCCGGTGATCGAAGAAGGAGAGGCAGCCCTCGTACTGCTCGTCGGTGTCCGGGTCGGCGTCGACCACCCGGGGGTTGAGCAGCACGACCGGCTCGGCTGACCGGTCGGGGGGCCGCACCACTGCCGCCGCCCGACCGATGCCCAACTGCGGGGCGGCTACGCCCACCCCCTTGCTGAAGGGGTGCAGCTCGTCGAGCCGGGCCAGGGCCGTGGTGAGCCGGTCGACCACGTCCCGGGCAACCTGCTCGTCGCCGGGCAGGTCGAACAGGCGAACGCGCTGGCGGAGCAGGTCGTCCCCGCGTTGCACGATGCCGAGGCCACGCATCCGTTCGCTGGGCCGGACCCGGGCACCGCCGGGGCCGCCGTCCGGGTCGGTCTCCAGGCGGGCACGGAACCGCCACTGCATCCGGTAGCGGGCGTTCAGCGGTGGGTCGTCGGTCTGCCAGTCGTAGATCGCCCGGTCACCCTCGTCGTGTCGCTGTGGTGCCGTCCGCAGCGGGCCCTCCTCCGCGGAGAGCGAGGTTTCCACGCCCCAGACCTGCGGGTCGAGCGCCACCGGCAGGTCCAGGCGTACGGCGAGCTGCCGGGTGGGCAGCCGGACGGCCCGTTGGAACCAGGGGCCCCACTTCTCGTGCCCGACGCTGTACGCGTACTCGATGGTGGCCCGGTCTCCGGGGTAGAGCGGGAAGCGCCGTTCCCCGTTCTCGAAGAGCAGCCAGATCTCCTTGAACGCGTCCCGATCGTGTTTGGCCCGCCAGTGCATCGGCTCCGGGTCACCGCCGTCGTCGTCTCGGCGGGCCTGTAGTTGCAGCTCGGCGAACGTGAGGGGGTGCTCCCGGTGGTGTCGGTTGGAGCGGCCGGGGTCGTTCGGGTAGCGGTCGACGGCGACCCGAGCCAGGTAGCGGGTGACCGGCTCGGTGCCGGCGTTGTACAGCTGGCGGTGGATGACGCACCGGTAGCCGGCGTCGGTGTGGGTGAGGGTGGCGAGTTCCCGTTCCACGACGAGGCCGGTGCCGGGTGGCAGCCACTGTCCGGGCAGGTACGGCTCGCGGTGCGGCTGACCCGCGCGGGCGTGCCGTAGGTCGTCGTACTCCCGGAAGCGCTGCCAGATCGCGCCGCTGGCCTCCAGGACGGCCTCGGCGCGGCGGGCGAAGTCCTCGGTTGGGCGGTGTCGGCGCCCCTCGACGTGGCTCACGTAGGACGGGTCGAACCCCATCAGGATGGCCAGTTGCTTCTTGGACAGCCCTCGCCCGGTCCGTTGCCGGGCGAGCTCGGCCGCGAAGGAATCGGCAGCCCGTTCGAGGGGTGAGGTCGTCATCGGCTTCCTCGTGGCCGGGGCTATAAGTTTCACGTTCTGTGCGCGAGCGCACACGCATCTGGCACCTTGCCGACACTTCGCTTGACAATCCACCGACAGCCGTCGATCCTGCGGCGGCGTTTCCCAGTGCTGCCGTCGGGTAGTCCGCAGGGCGGGACCGCTGCTCCGCTGGGAGCCGAGTGACCGGGACCTCCCGATCCGACCAAGGTGAGGCTTCCCTTAGACCAAGGAGCCTGGTTAGGCTAGCCTTAGCTCAGGACGGCACCGGTCGTCCGCCGGGGCACACTCCTCGGTCCTGCGGACGGGGGATGACTCAGGTGACAGCGGTGATGCCGAGGCGGGACGCCACCGCCACACCGCTCGCCCCCGTCACCGCGACACTGCGTGCCATGTTCGGCACCGACGACCTTCCCGGGCTGGCCCGGGGCCTACTGGTCGACGACGAGTTCGGCTGGGCGCCCGCCACCACCCTGATCGACGGCAGTCGGCTGCCCGAGTTGCTGCGCGGCGCCGCCGTCCGCTGGGGCGGCACTCCCCATGCCTGCGCCGCGCTGGCCTGGAAGTCGTACAGCTACTGGACCGCGCTGCCGGTCGTGCTGGGCTGGGCCTCCGCCCGGCGGGTGCCGCTGCTCGACCCGGCTGACGTGCTGATCCACTTCGAGGACCACCGGCAGCTGCTCACCATGGGCCTGCGCCGTGGCACCACCGTGGCGGTGCTGCCGAGCGACCCGCTCGCGCTCGCCGGCCTGCCGGAGGTGCGGGTCGTCGCCGACGAGGCGGAGCTGCTCGCCGCACTGCGCGCCTCCCTGCTCGACGCTCACCTGGCACCGCTCATCACGGCGATCCAGTCGGAGGTCCGGGTGGGCACCCGGACGCTGCTCGGCTCGGTCGCCTCCGGCATCGCGCACGGCATCCTGCGGGCCGCCGACGGTCTGCCCGGTTCGACGGTGCACAGCATCGACACCCTGCTCGGCGCGCTCGACCTCACGGACCTGATTGAGCTGGTGCCGGGGCCGACCGGTGAGCCGACCGTGCAGCGGCGCACCTGCTGCCTCGCGTTCACCCTGCCCCGGCCGAAGGTCTGCCAGGGCTGCTGCGTCCGCCCGGCCTGAGTCTCGTCGCTCAGTCGGTCAACGACCGGACGTCCCACACCCACACACCGCCGGTGAAGACCGGCTGGATCCCGGTCAGCTCGGTCATCCCCCGGCGCAGCGCGGCCTCGTTCTCGTGCGGCCCGAGGATGACCACACCGGCCCGCCAGAAGCGCAGGTCGTCGACCGCGCGGACCCGGCTCTGCGGGGTGATCGGCGGCACCGCCCCGGTACGCCGGATGGTGGTGAAGAAGCTGCTGGTGGGGCGGGGCGGGGCACCGAACAACGCCACCCGCGGCGCTTCGGCGTTCGGGCGGGTGTCCGGGCCGAGGAAGTAGCCGCGGGCCAGCGGCATGTCCAGCCGGGTCGCCGCGGACCACCGCAGCGGCTCCGCGTAGGTGTTGTCCGGCAGCGGCAGGGTCACCACACTGCGCCCACCAGCCACGTAGGGACGCCACGCCCCACTGGTCACGAAGGTGGGGACCGGTTCGAGGTGGTCCACGGGCAGCGGCGTGGGAACGATCGGCAACAGGGCCATCGTGAGCATGGTGGCGGTGACGAAGCGGATCTGCCCCCTGGCGGCCGGGTGCGAGCTGGCCAGCTCGCGGGCGCGTTCGGCACCGTAGGCGAGCAGCAGCCCGATGATCGGAGTGATCGCCAACGCCCACCGCGTCGGCACCACCGAGTGCAGGATGGGCAGGTTCTCCAGCGCCGCCCAGGGCCCCGGCACACCCGTACCCCGGTTGTCGAAGCGGACCTCCCGACCCAGCGAGAGCACCGCGAAGAGCAGCCCGAGCCCGGCCAGCGCGAGCACCACGACCGAGCGGCGTAACCACCAGACCAGGGCGATCACCAGCACCACCAGCGGCCAACCGAAGAAGCTGTTCTCCTCGGTCGGGTTCTTGGCCAGGCCCGCGGCGGTGCGCGGGCTACCGGCGAGTGACTCCCGGGAGTACGCGACGAACGAGGCCAGGTCACTGGAGTAACCGCGGATCAGGCGGGACAGCCCGGAGTAGGCGTCCGGGCCGAAGAACTGCACGTACAGGGGGTACGCCAGCAGCAGCCCGGCGACCCCGGCGGCTACGGCAAGGCCGGCGATGAAGGGCCGGGCCCGCGACCGCAGCTCCGCCCGGCCGAGGGCGAGCACGCCGACGACCACACCGAGCCCGATCGCGGTCATCAGCAGGATCTCCAGGTTGAGGAAGGCCTGCCAGACGATCACGAGCGCGAGAAGAAGCCCGTTGCGCAGCCAGCGGCCCGGTTCACCGAGTCGCAGCGTGCGCCAGATGATCAACGGGACGACGAACTGCGACACGATGTTCGGGTGCCCATTGGCGTGCGACACCATGGCCGGCGCGTACGCGCAGAAGCCGGCGCCCAGCCACGCCGGCCCGCGAGCGCCGATCAGGACCCGGGAGAGCAGGAAGTACCAGGCCGTGGCGGTGGCAATCATGCCGGCGGTGAGAAAGACCAGGAATGCCGCCCGCGGACCGAAGAGCAGGGTGATCGGCGTCAGTGGCAATGAAATGGATAATACGGACGTATTAGCCATCAGATTCACGCCATCCGGAACGTTCATCTGCTCGGAATGGAACGGATACACGAAATGCGTAACGACCCGCGCACCGTGTGCCATCATCCATTCGAACTGCGACTGATCGGACTGGTTGTCCCGCACGCCGCTGCCCGGTTCCAACCAGAGCCGACCGGTGACCCAGAAGCCGAGCACCACGAAGCTCAGCACGGCGGCCAGATCGGCCCACTTCCCTCTGCGGGAAGGCCGAGCGTCACCAGGCGCCCCCTCCACCGACGACGCGGTGGCCGGGCCGTCGGTGCCGCTGGGCGCGTCCGATTCAGGAGTAGTCATGACAATTCATAGGGTAGTCAGGGTAAGGCGCTGCCGTGACATGTTTCGGGGTACTGCCGTACTATGTGCCGGGTTCGCCGACCGCCGATCACGAACCCACCCCCCGACCACAATTCGGCCACCCCGATGCCCCGATTCTTCTGCCGCTCAGCGGATGATTCACTCTGTCGGTCCAGGCACGGGTCGAGTTCATATCGTGAGGAATCGACGCATGGCAGAAATCACTGGGGATCAGCGCGTGCAGTCCGAGGTGCTGGAAGGCCTGGCGACCGCTGTGAACCACCGTCGCTGGTTCATCGAACTGGCGGTGCCGCACCTCGGCGACGACCCGATCGAGATCGGCAGCGGCCTCGGTGACTACGCGCTGGAATGGTCACAGCGGCTGCCCCGGTTCACCGCCACCGAGGCTGATCCGGACCGGCTCGTGCAGCTCAAGGAGCGCCTCGCCGACCGGCCGAACGTCGACGTCCGGCAGATGCTGCTGCCACACAACGACCGGGGCCACTACAGCGCGGCGGTCTCGTACAACGTCCTGGAGCACATCGAGGACCACGTGGGCGCGCTGCGCAGCATGCGTGACCTGGTCCGACCCGGCGGCGCCGTGATCATCATCGTGCCGGCGTTCCAGTTCGCGATGGGTCCGGCCGACATCGCCACCGGCCACGTCCGCCGCTACACGAAGAAGACGCTCGAAGCGGCGATGACCGAGGCCGGCCTGACCGTCGAGAAGATCCACTACGCCAACGCCCTGGGGCTGATCGGCTACTTCATGGCCACCAAGGTCTTCCGGCTGATGCCGAAGGAGGGCCCGATGGTCAAGGTCTACGACACCGTCGTCCTCCCCGCCACAAAGGCGGCGGAGCAACTCGTCCGCCCCCCGTTCGGTCAGTCCGTCTTCGCCGTAGCCCGCGTCAAGCCCTAACCCCCACCCCACCCCACCCCCGCGATCTTGCACTTTCGGTCGCCCCTGTGCGCCTTATGTCAGGTATGCCGGGGCAGTAAGTGCAAGATCGCGGGGCAGGGATCACTCCTTGATCTGGTACGTCGGGCGGATCACCGCTCGGGCCAGGGTGTGGAACGTGAGGTTGAAGCCGACGTAGGCCGGGCTGGCGTCCGGGGTCAGGTCGAGGCGGTCGACGTCCACGGCGTGCACCGCGAAGACGTACCGGTGCGGGCGGTCACCGGCCGGCGGAGCCGCCCCGCCGTACCCCTGCTCGCCGTAGTCGTTGCGGACCGAGAACGCCCCACCGAGGTCGGTGCCCGCCGCGCCACCCGCGCCGCTGGGCAGCTGCGTCACGTCGGCCGGCACGTTCACGAGCACCCAGTGCCAGAAACCGCTGCCGGTCGGCGCATCCGGGTCAAAGCAGGTCACCGCGAAGCTCTTCGTCTCGGCGGGGAAATCCGACCAGGTCAGCTGCGGGGAGACGTTGTCGCCCCCGGTGCTGCCGTGCGCGTGCCGCGCGTCCATCGGCTCGCCGTTCTGCACATCGTCACTCGTCAGCGTGAACGAGGGCAGCGTCGGCAGCAGCTCGTACGGGTCCGGGGCGATCGGTCGTTCCAGGGTCATCGGGACGCGTCCTTCCGGTGTGCGGAGATACCAGCCCCTTCTTACCCCGCCACGGCCCCTCCGACGACCCGAAGTACGCGCTGTCCAGCGACGGCTTCTCCGGAGCTACGGTTGAGTTCGGGCAACGTTCCTCAGGGGGACACCGTGGCCGGAATCTGGCGGGACTTCGTGGCTGCGGTCCTCACCGCGTTCCGCCGTCAGGACGAGCGGGCCATCGCCGACGAACGCCGACGCGCCGTCGAACGGCTGGCCGAGGAGACGATCCGCACCCACAAGCGGGTTGCCGACCCGCCGGAGTGACCAGGTTGGAGGGCACCGGATCGCCCCGGCGCGAACGGTCAAGATGACCTGATGTGGCGGATCCTCCGGTCGCGGCCGGTGGTCACCGCGGAGACACACCGACCCACTCTGTTCGAGATCTTCTTCGATCTGGTGTTCGTCTTCGGTTTCATCCGGGTCACCACGTTCATGAGCGAGCGACCCTCGCCGGTGACCCTCACGCAGGGATTCCTCATACTCCTGCTGCTGTGGATCTCCTGGCTGGTCTACTCCTGGCTGGGGAACCAGGCCCGCATTGATATCGGGATGATCCGTGCCGGCACCACCGTCGCCATGGCAGCCGTCTTCCTCACCGCTCTGGTTATCCCCGACGCCTGGGAAACCGGTTCGGGAACGTTGGCACCGCGCCTGACCCTGGCGCTGTCCTACGTCGTGGTGAGAGTGATCCACCTGGCGCTTAACTACTGGGCGGCGTTGGATGATCGGCAGCTACACAGGACCGTTCGCCTCTACGCCCTCTCGACCGCGTTGTCCTGGATCCCCCTCGTCCTCGGGGCCGTCTTCGGCGGCACCGCGCAGATCCTGCTCTGGACGGCAGCGCTCACCGTCGACATGGGCGGCGGGGCGGTCGCCTCCAGCCTCAGCGGATGGCCGGTACGCAGCCCTGGTCACTTCGCGGAGCGGCACAGCCTCGTGGTGATCATTGCGCTCGGCGAGTCCCTGATCTCGGTCGGCGCCGGGGTCGGGGTTGAGACGATCCGTGGACCGATCCTGCTGGCCGCGCTCCTCACTCTGGGCATCACGGTGTGCCTCTACTGGCTGTACTCCGCCAGTGCGACGGCCGCCGGGCAGGCGCTGATGATGGAGTCCGGGCTACGGCGAGCCCACGTGGGAGCCAACGCCTACAGCCTTGCCCACTTCCCGCTGATCGCCGGGACCATCTACGTGGCGTTGGGAGTCGAGCAGGTGCTTGCCGGCCTGGCGCATGAGGAGTCCCACGACACCTCGAACTGGATCTCGGCCAGCGCGCTGTTCGGCGGGACAGCCCTGTACCTCGCGGGCAGGGCGACGTTCCTGAGTCTCAGCGTCCGGAGCCTCCGACCGGGGCAGCTTGTCGCCCCCGTTGCGGCGCTGCTGTTGATTCCCGTCGGCCGGCACCTGCCCGGCATGGCCGCCCTCGGCCTGCTCACCGCGTTCCTCATCGCACTTCTCAGCTACGAGGCGTGGACCAGACGCGGGTCCGGTGTCCTGTCCGGGAGTGCCTGACTGCTGGTCGGAAGGCGTTCGCCGACCAAGGGGGCGGAGGGTGTGGGATTCGAACCCACGAAGACATCGCTGCCTTACCGGTTTTCAAGACCAGCGCCATCGGCCACTAGGCGAACCCTCCCCGGCCGTCACCCGCGGGTGCACGGCCACGCATAGTCTGCCATGGCTCGCTTCGGGCGGCCCGGCGTCCCTCCCTGCGGCGCGGTGGGGCATCGGGTAAGACTGAGCCATGCGAGCCATCACCATTCCGCAGCCCGGTGGACCCGACGCGCTGGTCTGGGCCGAGGTCCCCGACCCCGAGCCCGGCCCCGGCGAGGTGATCGTGGATGTGCGCGCCAGCGGGGTCAACCGCGCTGACCTGCTGCAACGGCAGGGGCACTACCCGCCGCCGCCGGGTGCGCCCGCGTACCCCGGGTTGGAGTGTTCTGGGGTGATCACCGAGGTCGGCCCGGAGGTCGCCGGGTGGGCGGTCGGGCAGCAGGTCTGCGCGCTGCTGGCCGGCGGCGGGTACGCCGAGCGGGTCGCGGTCCCCGCCGGGCAACTGTTGCCGGTGCCGGGCTGCGACCTGGTAGACGCCGCGGCGCTGCCCGAGGTGGCCTGCACCGTCTGGTCGAACCTGGTCCAGGTGGGGCGGCTCAGCGCGGGGGACACGCTGCTGGTGCACGGCGGGGGCAGCGGGATCGGCACGTTCGCGATCCAGCTCGGGGCAGCCCTCGGCGCCACCGTGCTGACCACGGCTCGGGCTGCCAAGCACTCCCGGCTACGTGAGCTGGGCGCGTCACACCCGATCGACTACCGGGAGCAGGACTTCGTCGAGGAGGTCCGGCGAGCCACCAACGGTCGCGGCGCCGACGTCATCCTCGACATCATGGGCGCGTCCTACCTGGGCCGGAACGTCTCTGCGCTGGCCGCTGGCGGTCGGCTGGTGGTGATCGGGATGCAGGGTGGGCGCAAAGCCGAGTTGGATCTCGGCGCGTTGCTGACCAAACGGGCGAGCGTGGCAGCGACGTCGCTGCGCTCCCGCCCGCTCGCGGAGAAGGCGGAGATCGTCCAGGGCGTACGGGACGAGGTGTGGCCGTTGGTCGAGGCCGGCACGATCCGACCGGTCGTGGACCGGCGGCTGCCGATAGCCGAGGCGGCCGAGGCGCACCGGCTCGTCGAGTCGAACGAGCACTTCGGCAAGGTGCTGCTCACGCTCGGGTGACGCGGGCGGGGCGGCGGCCGGGCGGGGCGGCGACCGTCAGGCGGGCGAGCCCGCCGGGGTCGGGTCATCCGCCGGTCGGGGCAGCATCAGGCGGGCACCCGGCCCCTCGCCGGCCAGCGCGTCCCCTGGGTTGTTGAGCGTGCAGCGCTGCAGGGACAGGCAGCCACAGCCGATGCAACCGTCCAGGTCGTCGCGGAGCTTGGTGAGCAGCCGAACCTTCTCGTCCAACCGGCCCCGCCAGCTCGCGGAGAGCCGCGCCCAGTCCTGCGGGCTGGGCGTGCGCGCGTCGGGGAGCGAGTTCAGTGCGTCGCGGATCTCGTCAAGCGAGACGCCGACCTGCTGGGAGATCCGGATGAAGGCGACCCGCCGCAGCTCGGCGCGGGCGTACCGGCGCTGGTTCCCGCCGGTACGGTCGGCGCGGATCAGCCCGAGTCGCTCGTAGTAGCGCAGCGCCGACGGCGCCACGCCGGAGCGGACGGACAGGTCGCCGATCGTCAGTAGATCCTGCATCACAAGGTCCTTGAGTTGAAGTGCACTTCAACTCACACAGTAGTGGCATGGCCACCACACTGACCACCGACACCGGCTCCCGGCTCCCCGGGCTGATCCGACGACTGACCGGCGACGAGAAGCACGCGCCCAGCGCACACTCGACCATCGACGTGCTCCAGGTGCTCTACGACCGGGTGCTGCGCGTCACCCCCGACACCGCGGACGACCCGGAGCGGGACCGGTTCCTGCTCTCCAAGGGCCACGGACCGGCCGCCTACTACGCGGTGCTCGCCGCGCACGGCTTCATCCCGGACGCCTGGCTCGACGACCTGGCCGGGCCGGAAAGCCGGCTCGGCCATCATCCGGACCGACTGCTGGTGCCCGGGGTCGAGATCGGCTCCGGCTCGCTCGGCCACGGGCTCGGGCTGGCCGTCGGCACCGCCCTCGGGCTGCGGGCCCAGGGGCTGCTCAAACCCCGGGTGTACGTGCTGCTCGGCGACGCCGAACTGGACGAGGGATCCAACCACGAGGCGATCGTGTACGCGGGAGCGACCGGCCTGGGAAACCTCACCGCGGTCGTGGTCGACAACTCGTCGGCCACGCACGGCTGGGCAGGTGGCATCGCCAGCCGGTTCACCGTCAACGGCTGGACCGCCGACACCGTCGACGGCCGGGACCACAACGCCCTGTACACGGCGCTGACCGGGCACCGGCCACGACGGCCACACCTGGTGGTCGCCCGCATCGAGAGCAAGGGATGACCATCATGCGTACCGCCTTCATCGACACCACCGCCGCGCTGCTCGACGAGGATCCGCGCACCGCACTCGTACTGGCCGACATCTCGGCCAGCCAGTTCGCGCCGGCCGGTCACCGGCACCCGGACCGGGTGCTCAACGTCGGCATCCGGGAGCAACTGATGATCGGTGTGGCCGGCGGGCTCGCCCTGACCGGGCTCCGCCCGATCGTGCACTCGTACGCGACGTTTCTGGTGGACCGGGCGTACGAGCAGATCAAGTTGGATCTGGACCATCAGGGCGTGGGCGCGGTCCTGGTCAGCATCGGCGCGTCGTACGACGGATCAAGGGCGGGCCGGACCCACCAGTCGCCCGGGGATGTGGCGCTCTTCGACTCTCTCGGCGACGGCTGGACGGTGCGGGTGCCCGGTCACCCGGACGAGGTCGCACCGCTGCTCCGTACCGCCGCGACCACCGACGATCCGGTCTACCTGCGGCTCAGCGAGCAGCGCAACACGCACGCGTACCCGGACGCCGACCGACTACGGGTGCTGCGGCAGGGCGGAACGAATGCGCCGCTCGTGGTGGCTGTCGGGCCGATGCTCGATTCCACGCTGGCGGCGACCGAGGGGATGGACGTGACGGTCGCGTACACCCACACGCCCCGGCCGTTCGACACGCCGGGGCTACGGGCGCTCGCCGGGACCGACGTGGTGCTGGTCGAGCCGTACCTGGCGGGAACGTCGAGCGCGATCGTCAGCCACGCCCTGGCAGACGTGCCGCATCGGCTGCTGGCTCTGGGGGTGGGTCAGACCGACCTGCGACGGTACGGCGATCCGGCTGATCACACCCGGTGGCACGGCCTGGACGCCGGCGGTCTGCGGCGGTCGATCAGCGCGTTCCTGGGATCAGCGCGCGGCTGAGGTGGCGGGACGGCGGCGTGCGCGCTCACGGCCGAGGATCCAGATCGCCTCGACGCCGTCCTTCCAGGTGATCTTCTTGCCCTCTTCACGGCCACGCGCCCGGTAGCTGATCGGCACCTCGTACGGCCGGATCCGCTGGCGCAGCAGCTTGCCGGTCACCTCAGCCTCCATGCCGAAGCCCCGCGAACGCACCTCAAGCGACCGGTAGAGCGCCACCGGCATCAGCTTGAAGCAGGTCTCCAGGTCGCCGATGTACGAGTTGAACAGCACGTTGGCCGCCATCGTGACGCCCTTGTTGCCCATCACGTACCAGAAGCTGTAGGCGCTGTGGCTGCCGAAGGTGCGATTGCCGTAGACCACCGTGGCCCGCCCGTCGAGCACCGGGGCGAGCAGCTTGGGGATGTCCTGCGGGTCGTACTCCAGGTCGGCGTCGAGGATGACCATGTAGTCGCCCTCCGCGCTGTCGACCGCCGTCTTGATGGCCGCACCCTTGCCGGCGTTGCGCTGGTGGGTGACGACCCGCAAGCGCGCGTCGTCGGCGCGACCGAGGACCTCGCCGGTGCCGTCCCGGCTGCCGTCGTCGACGACGATCAGCTCGATCTCGCAGGGATAGTCAACCGCCAACGCCTGCTTGAGGGCATCCGCGATGCGTTCTTCCTCGTTGTAGACCGGCATGAGGATCGAGAGCTTCACGGGAATCTCCACGGTGGCGACAGCATGTCGGCCATAGCCTAGCCTGGCTGGTTGGCCCACCGCCTGCCCCTACCGTCGGGCAGTCGGCGTGGCGGGCTCAGCCGGATGGTGTTTACTTCCGGCCATGTCGGCTGCCGGCTCCCTGCTCGCGGCGGTTCCTGCCGCCGCGGTGCTCCTGCTCACCGTCGCCACGAGGCCACGCGAGGTGGGTGCGGTGGCACCGCTGCGACTCGCCGCGGTGCGCGCCGCACTGCTCACCGGGGCGTACGCGGTGCTCGTCGTCGAGGTGCTCGGCGCGTTGCACGCGCTGACCCGGCCGGCGTTTACCGCCGCGTGGCTGCTCTTCCTGGCCGCCGCCGCGACAGCAGCCGGTCTGCGGTGGCGCCGGGCGACTCGTCTCGCGCAGCCGTCCACCGCCGCGTCGCTACCGGTGCCGGTCGGCGCCGTGCTGTCCGGTGGCGGCCCCGAGACATCCGCCCTGGCCGCCGACCGCGGTGCGGCCGGACCCGATCCCACGCCGACCCGGGCCGGTCGGGCACCCTCCGGTCTGCTCGCCGTGGCGGTTCACGCCTGGCGTACGGCGGGTCGGGGCGAACGGCTGCTCGCCGGAACGGTCGGCGGGCTGGTCCTGGTGGAGCTGCTGGTCGCGCTGTTGGCCGAGCCGAACAACTTCGACTCGCAGACGTACCACCTACCCAAGGTGGAGCACTGGGTGGCCCAGGGCGACCTGGACTTCTGGCCCACCGCCATCCACCGGCAGGTGACCATCCCGCCCGGAGCCGAGTATCTGCTACTGCACCTGCGCCTGCTCACCGGCGGGGACCAACTGCACAACCTGGTGCAGTGGGCTGCCGGAGTGGTCTGCCTCCTGGTGGCCGCACGGATCACCGCGCAGCTCGGCGGCGGCCGACGGGCTCAGTTGCTCACCGCGTTCGTGCTGGCGACCACGCCGATGGTGGTGCTCCAGGCGACCAGCACGCAGACCGACCTGGTCTGTGCGGCGTGGGTGGTCTGCGCGGCGACCCTGGTGCTGGACGGGCTGCGTCGGCGGACCGGCTGGGGCACGCTGCTCGGGTTGGGGGCCGCCACCGGGCTGACCGCGGTGACCAAGACCAGCGGTCTGATCGCGGTCGGCCCGCTGCTGGTGCTCTGGGGGTTGGCCCAGCTCAGGCTGGCCCGGACCGAGAGCGCGACCCCGGCGGGCGCTGACCGGGGTCGGCCGGTCGGCCGCATGGCGCGCACGGTCAGCGGTTCGGTGCTGATCCTGCTGGTCGCGGCCGTGGTGGTCGGCCCGTTCCTCGCCCGGGTGACCGCCGAGTTCGGGCATCCGCTGGGACCACCCCGGCTACGCGAGTCGATCCCGATGGAACGGCACGATCCGCCGTCGATCCTGGTCAACATGCTGCGAATCGGGCACACCGCGTTCGACACGCCGCTGGCGCCCCTGCGCCGAGCCGGTGCCGGTGCGATCATCGACGGCGCGGGCGTGCTCGGGGTCGACCCGCAGGACCGCGCGATCACCTTCGGTCGGGAGATCTTCCCGGAGCCGGCCTGGTATCCGGACGAGGACCGGGTGGCGTTTCCCCTGGCCGGGGCACTGGCGGTGATCGGCGCGCTGGTCGCGCTCGCCCGTCCGCGCCGGATCGACCCCGGGCAGACCGGTCCGCTGCGTGCG
The DNA here is from genome assembly GCF_040606435.1 of Micromonospora sp. NPDC005413. Lineage (NCBI taxonomy): Bacteria > Bacillati > Actinomycetota > Actinomycetes > Micromonosporales > Micromonosporaceae > Micromonospora > Micromonospora sp. NPDC005413. The sequence continues at coordinate 170,405 of NZ_JBEXEV010000009.1, read as the reverse complement.
TACGCGGTGGTGGTGCTGACCACCGTCCTGCTGCACACCTCGATGATCAAGTGGCAGCCGTGGGGCAACCGGCTGATCCTCTACGCCCTGGTGCTCGCGGTGCCACTGGCCGGGCTCTGGCTGGACGCGCTCCTCCGCCGCCACGCCGGCACGGCCGCGAGCACAGCCGGGACGCCGGGCACGGCCGGGACGCCGGGCACAGCCGGGACAGCGGGCACGGCCGGGGCGCCGCGCACGGCCGGACGGGCGGGGCGACGGTCGGTGGCCACGCTGGCGGCCGTCACCGTGCTGGCCACCTCGGCGCTGGCCGGGGTACTCGCGCTGTCCTACGGCTTCCCACGACGGCTGGTCGGCGACGGCTCGGTCTTCACCACCTCGGACTGGGACACCCGGTTCCTGCGTCGCCCCCAGTGGGCCGACGAGTTCCGCTGGGCCGCGTCGGCGGTTCGCGACAGCGGTGCCCGACGGATCGGGTTGGTGCAGCAGAACGACAACTGGGAGTACCCGTGGTGGCTGCTGCTGCGGCAGCCGGATGGACGCTCGCCGGAGCTGGTGGCGTTGCAGTCGGTGCTGCCGGATCGGCCGCCGGCCGATCCGTCCTCGGTCGACGCGATCGTCTGCACCGGCAGCCAGCCGGCCTGCGCGAAGCTTGTTCCGGCCGGCTGGCGGCTGGAGTTCCGCGGCTACGTCGGCTACGCCCTACCGCCCGGCCGGTAGCAGTGATCGACACGGTGTCGGCGATATCGGGGTGTCGTGCTGGCCCGGATACCCCGATATCGCCGAGCTGGAGTCGATCAACCAGGCCGCCGTGCACCCGGCCGCCCGGATAGTCCGATCCGGGCGGTTCTGCATCTCGCGCGCAAGAATCCGAGACGCATTCACATCCATTGATCCGCACGTTACCTTCTGGTAACTCAATCGACGTCCCGCGATTGACCCGAAAGGAGTGCGTCGATGCCTGCTATCCCCGCCAGGCCCGAACGCGCGACCCGACGACGAGCCATCACCGTCGCCGTCGCCGTCGCCGCTCTCGTCCTGCCGATGCTCGCCGGAACGGCCGCTCCCGCGGCCGCCGCCGACCGGCCGACCGTCCAACCACTCCCCGCCAACCTCGAGGCCATCCGGGCCGCCGAGGCGACCGCCCTCTACGGCAGCTCCGCGATCCGCCCGATCGAGCAACGCCGCACCGCGTTGATCACCATGGGCGACAGTCAGATCTCCGGGGAGGGGGTCGGCAACTACGTGCCCGGCACCCACCAGGATGGCAACTGGTGCGACCGCTCGTACGACCAGGCGGTGTTCCGCACCGGCATCCCGTCGGACGCGCGTTACAACATCGCCTGCTCCGGCGCCACCCCGTGGAACCTCATCGCCGGTGGCCCCACCCAGCACAACGAGCTGAACCAGGGCGACTACCTGGGGATCAAGGCGCGCAACACGCACGTGAAGCTGATCTGGGTGGTGGTCGGCGCGAACGGCGACGGCACGATCCAGTTCGGCCCGGTCGCCACCGACTGCGCAATCAGCCGGGTCTTCCTCCAGGGCTCCTGCTACGCCACCTACACCGACCAGTGGACGATCCGCACCGACGGCAGCCGCCGGGCGGTGGCCGACGCCCTCACCGACATCCGGCGGACCATGACCAACGCCGGTTACCTGGGGTCCGACTACGAGCTGGTGCTCATGTCGTACCCGAGCCCGGGCAGCCCGGACGTGGAGGACAACCCGAACTTCCCCGGCTGGTACTCCGGCGGCTGCCTGCTCTACCTGGCTGACGCCGCGTTCGCCCGGAACAAGGCGGTGCCGATGTTCGAGTCGGCGCTGCGCGCGGCGGCCACCCAGACGGGCACCCGCTACCTGGACGCCAGCCGACTCTTCCACGGCCACGAGGTGTGCACCGACAACACCTCGGTCCGCGGCCTCAACATCGAGATTGGGATCTGGAACGAGAACGCCGCCCGGCAGTCGTTCCACCCCAACGCGCGCGGGCACGGCATGTTCGCCCAGTGCATCACCCAGTTCTGGAACTCCGGGCAGACCCAGGCCACCTGCGTCGACCCGGCGAGCACCGGCAGCGGCGTGCTCTACTCCGGCCTGATGCAGTTCAAGCAGTTGCGCAACCTGGCGACCAGCACCTGCGTCGACGGTAAGGGCTACGACTCCCGCAACGGCACCGCCCAACAGTCGTACGGCTGCCACGGCGGGCGCAACCAGGGCTTCTGGTACGACTCGGCCCGGCGGTCACTGCACTCGGAGCTGTCCCACGACCGCTGCCTGGACGTCTCCAACAACTCGATGACCTCCGGCACCACGGTCAACGTCTACGACTGCAACGGCACCGCCGCCCAACAGTTCGTCTTCGTCGGTAACCAGATCAAGCCGGCCAGCGCCAGCAACCTCTGCGTGGCGTTCGACAATCCGTCGTCGGGCACTCCCCGGCTGCGGCTGGCCACCTGCTCCACCAGCACCCGGCAGCAGTTCTCGTTCGAGGCCCGCACCGCCGCCAACCCGGTCGGCTACGGTCACGACGACTTCATCGGCTCCCGCGTCTACTGACGAACGAAGGGGCCCTGGCGTCGACCAGGGCCCCTTCGCTCACTTGGCGCGGGGAATGAGGATGAGCCGGGCCACGCCCTTGTCGCCGTCCTTCGCCCCGGCGACGCCGAGCTTCGCGCCGACCTTGACCTCGCTGGCCTGCACGGTGGCGCGCCGCTCGACGACCCGCAGGTCGTCGCCGAAGGTCCAGGTCATGGTGAAGCCGTCGGTGGACTTGACGGTCATCGAGTCGCCGTCGATCGCGGTCACCTCGCCGCGTTGCACGGCGACGGTCTTCGTACCGTCCTTGGTCTGCACCACCGCCTCACCGTGCAGGGTGTTCTTCCGCAGCAGCACGCGGGCCTGGCGGCGCTTGCGCCACTCCTCGCCGCGCTTCTCCCGGGCCTTCTCCTGAGCCTTCTCCTGAGCGCTGGGGGAGGCACCCGGCGCCGGGGTCGCCGGCGCAGCGAGGGTCTGCACGTCCAGGTCGTTCGCGTCGAAGCCCATCGCGGCCAGTGCCTGGCCCTCCACGCCCATCGCGGCGGCGACCTCGACAGCGGCCTCCCGGGCAGGCTGGCTGGCCACCTCGGCCGCACCGCAGCCGCTGACACCGAGCGCGACCGCCGCGAGCAGTGCCGTGGTGCCGGTGGCGATTCCCCAACGTGACATGGCTTTCCCTCTCGTCCGTGGAGCCCTCAGCATTCCTTCCGACGACGAGCGGAGCGTCAGGCCGATGTTCGGGCCAGGTAAGGATCCCCGGGCAGCCGGACCGTGAAGGCGGCGCCGCCCTCCGGTGCGTGCCCCGCGACGATCTCCCCGCCCAGCCGGCGGACCAGCCCGGCGGCCAGCGCCAACCCCAGTCCGCTGCCCACCTTGCGCACTCCCCGGTAGCGCTGGTGCAGCGCACCGCGTTCGAACGCCACCGCCAGGTCGTCGTCGGTGAAGCCGGGTCCGCCGTCCCGGACCTCCAACACCCCGCCGGAGGCCGGACCCGCGCCGGTCGGCCGGACCGCGAGCACCACCGGCGATCCCGGGGGTACGACGCGCAGTGCGTTCTCCAACAACCCGTCCAGCACCTGCCGGATCCGCCCCGGATCGGTGTACGCGGGCACCGGCTGACCGGGCATCTCGACCCGGAACGGCACGCCCACCGCCGCACACCGGCCGGACCAGGTCGGCTCTGCGTCCATGGCCAGCCGGGTCAGGTCCACCGGCACCGGTTCAAGGGGGAAGTCGGCGGCCTCCAGCCGGGCCAGCGCCAGCAGGTCGCCGATCAGCCGGTCCAGGTGTTGGGCCTCGGCCAGCACGGTCCGGCCGGTCTCGACCGTGTCGTCCGCGCCGAGCACCCCGTCGGCGAGCGCCTCGGCGTAGCCCCGGATCGCGGTCAGCGGGGTGCGCAGCTCGTGCGACACGGAGAGCAGAAACTCCCGCTGTCGTCCCTCGCTGGTGGCCAGTGCGGCGGCCAACCCGTTCAATGCCTCGGCCAGGTCGGCGACCTCGTCGGGCGGCTCGACCGGCACCCGGACCGCACGGTCGCCGGCGCGTAGCCGGGCGGCGGCGTTGGCCGCGACGCGGATCGGCCGGGCCAGCCGACGGGCCAGCAGCAGTCCGGCCACCACACCGGCGGTCAACCCGGCCAGGAGCGGCAACCAGAGGCTGAGCAGCACCCGGGCCCACAGCCCGTTCGCCGTGGGACGGGAGAGCACCACCCCGTTGCCGTTGGGCAGCGCCCGGCCCTCGACCAGGGCACGTTCGCCGTTGACGGGGCGGCGGACCGATACGTTGCGCCCCTGCTCGATCCGTTGCACCACCCGGGGCGGCAGACCCGGTCGGTCGACCGTCCCGCCCCGGATCAGGTACGCGTCGATGCCCTGGTTGCGCAGTTGCTGGATGAGCCGCTCCTCGTCGGCGCTGCGACCCCGGTCCAGTCTCGTCCGCAGCACCTCGGCGGCGAGCCGGGCCTGCGCGGCGAGCGCCTCCTGATCGCGTCGCTCCGCGCCACGGATCGCCAGCGGCACCGCGACGATGGCGGTGACGAGCACCGACACCAGCGCCACCGCGCAGGTGACCAGCACCGCGCGGGCGGTCAGCGTACGGCCGAACCGGTTACCTCGAGGTGTGGGCGGCGGACCGGCGCCGATCACCGGCAAGGTCATGGTCGGCGAATCGGCGCGCGGCATCGGCCGCTGGGCAGGGTGGTCAGGCATCGACTGCGTACCCCACGCCGCGATAGGTCCGGATCACGCTGGCCGGGCCGAGCTTCGCCCGCACCTGGGCGACGTGCACGTCGACCGTGCGGGTGCCGGCGTGCGCCGCGTAGCCCCAGACCCCGGCCAGCAACTCCTCCCGGGTGAAGACCCGGCCGGGCCGGGCCATCAGGTGGGCCAACAGGTCGAACTCGGTGGAGGTGAGCTGCACCGGGGCGCCCGAGGCGGTGACCGTTCGGCGGGCCGGGTCGAGCATCACCGGGCCGACGACGCGCGGCCGGTCCGCGCCTTCCGGCCCGCCGGCGGAACGGCGCAGCACCGCGCGCACCCGGGCGACCAGCTCCCGGGGGCTGAACGGCTTGGTGACGTAGTCGTCGGCACCCAATTCCAAGCCGACGATCCGGTCCACCTCGTCGTCCCGGGCGGTGAGGAAGATGACCGGGGTCCAGTCACCGGCCTCGCGCAGCCGGCGACAGATCTCGGTGCCGGGCAGGCCCGGTAGCGCGATGTCCAGGACGCACGCCACCGGACGCAGCCGGCGGGCGGCGCTCAGGCCGGCCGCCCCATCCCGTTCCAGGTGGACGCCGAACCCGTCACGGGTGAGGTACAGCCGGACCAGGTCGGCGATGGCCGGCTCGTCCTCGACCACGAGGACGAGCCCGCGGTGCGGCGGTTCGACGGTCACCGGCCCATGATTGCCGACCCGGTGGCCTCGGGGCGATCGGTGCGTGTTCGAGTTCGGTAAAGACGATGCAAAGCCCGTGGAGCGTCAGCTCACCACGGCGGGGCGGAACACACTGGGCCGCGTGACGGCCGGCGCGTCACCGATGGTGGCGACGATCCGTTCGCGGGGCGTCCGCAGGCGGGTCCGGAACGCGTGGTTGAGCAACGCGTCGAGCTGCCAGACCCTCTTCGGGTGACTGGTACGGATCAGGAACCGCTCACGGATCCCGTCGATCGCGGTGGCCGCCAACTCAACCGAGTGCAGCCGGGGGTCCGGGCTCCAGGTGACGTTGCTCAGCTCGCGCAGCTCGGTGTTGAGGTGCAGGCGTAGTCGGTGCAGCAGTCGGGTCTGCTGGGTCACCACCAGCCTGCGGTGGGTGAGCAGCAGCAGGTAGTCGCCGGTGACCGGGCGGTCGGGGCGGCTGCAACGGGTGACCAGGATGGTGGCGTCACCGGAGCCGACGCAGCGCCGGAAGACCGGCATGTGCCGGCTCACGGTCTGCACGGCCAGGCCAGCCTCGGCGGCGGCCGGAAGGAACGTTCGGGAGAAGACGTCCATGACCTGCCCAACGACCTCCCCAGCGGGGTGACGTGGGTCACGCCGGCTTTTTGGAAGTTCCACGCGGCGGGTCGCACTGCCTGTCCGACTTCCGACTCGGACGGATCATGGTCACAAGTCGGGCTGGAGGGGATTCGCGGCGAACAACTCCTCCAGCCAGCCGGGAACCGCGTCGGCGTACCCGGTGCGGGACTCGTCGACGGTGTCCAGGGCTCGACGCCAGGAGAGCGACCGGCTCACCGGGCCCAGGCTGATCGCGAGGTCGGCGGCCTCGACGAGGCTCCGGTGGTCGTACCGGTCGGTCCACGCCTCCAGGTAGGCGTCGCGCAGCCGAGCCAGCTGGGCGTCGTCGGCTGCCAGCTTCTTGGCGTACCGGATCGAGCGCAGGGTCACCAACAGCGTGCCGAACGGGTGCGCCACCGAGGCGTCACCCCAGTCGAAGTAGCGGTACCCGTCCCGGCCTGCGAAGACGTTGCCGTCGTGCAGGTCGTCGTGTTGCACCGCTGCCGGAATACCGATGTCGGCGAGCCGGCGGCACCGCTCGGCGTACGACGGCACCTCCGCCCGCAGCCGCTCGTACATGTCCGGGCTGAGCCCGCCCTCGCCATCGATCAGCAGCGACTCGCGATCGTCGAGCAGCACGGCGAACAGCCCGGCCAGCACCTCGGGGCGGTGGTCCGGCACGCCTTGGGCGACCAGTTCGTCGGCACGCGGCGCGGTGGCCAGCTGGAGCGCGGCGTACCCGGGCAGCGCCCGCTCCCAGTGCGCCAGATCAGGGTCCCGCCCCAGCACGTCGCGCAACGACTGGCCCCCGTCGGGCAGCAGCGACCAGCCCTGCTCCGGGTCCACCGCGATGGGTGTCAGCACCCGCTCGGGCGTCAGCTGGGCGAGCGTCGCGATCAGAACGGCCTCGTGCACCGTGCCCGGGTTGTTGGCCTTGAACCAGACCGGGCCGTCGTCAGTGGGCACCCGCCAGACCAGCGACCAGGGACGCACCCGAGGCTCCACCAGCCCGGTCACCCGACGGCCGGTCCGGCTCAGCTGCGCGTCGACCCAGGTGCGGGCCCGCACCTGCCACTGCTCACTGGACCAGTCGGGGGCGCGCTCACCGGCGATCGTCGTCACGCTCGGCACCATAGGGGGCCCTCCCGGGCCGGGGCGAGGCGTTTTCCCGGCCGGGTTGTCAGACCAGCTCGACGATGGTGGCGTTGGCCATGCCGCCGCCCTCGCACATGGTCTGCAGGCCGTAGCGGATCCCGTTGTCCCGCATGTGCTGGAGCATGGTGGTCATGATCCGGGCACCGGAGCCACCGAGCGGGTGACCGAGGGCGATCGCCCCGCCGCGCGGGTTGAGCCGCTCCGGGTCCGCCTCGGTCTCCGCCAGCCAGGCCAGTGGCACCGGGGCGAACGCCTCGTTCACCTCGTACACCCCGATCTCCTCGATGCCCAGCCCCGCGCGGCGCAGCGCCTTCGCGGTGGCCGGGATGGGCGCGGTGAGCATGGTGACCGGGTCGTCGGCGGCGACCACGGCGGTGTGGATCCGGGCAAGCGGCCGCAGGCCGTGCCGGCTGGCCCACTCGGAGGTGGTCACCGCGAGGGCCGCGGCGCCGTCGGACATCTGGGACGCGGACCCGGCGGTCACCACACCATCGGCGCGGAACGGGGTGGTCAGCTCGCCGAGCTTGTCGAGTGACGTGTCCCGGCGGATGCCCTCGTCGGCAGTGAACTTGCCACCGTCGGCAAGCGGCACCGGCGTCAGCTCCGGATCGAAGGCGCCGGCGTCCTGCGCGGCGGCCGCCTTCTCATGGCTGGCCAGCGCGAACTCGTCGAGCTGCGTACGCGAAAGGCGCCACCGCTGAGCGATCAGCTCGGCGCCGACCCCCTGGTTGAACGGCAGTGGCGCGTCGTCGGCGAAGCCCTCCACGCCCCGGTAGCGGCCGCGCAGCTGGTCGCTGAACGGCATGCCGCCGGCCACGCTGGAGCCCATCGGCACCCTGGTCATCGACTCGACCCCGCCGGCGACCACCAGGTCGGCCTGGCCGGAGAGCACCGTCGCGGCGGCGAAGTGCAGTGCCTGCTGGCTGGAGCCGCACTGCCGGTCCAGAGTGGTGCCGGGCACCGTCTCGGGCCAGCCGGCGGCGAGCACGCCGTTGCGGGCGATGTTCCACGATTGCTCGCCGACCTGGGACACGCAGCCCCAGAAGACGTCGTCGACCTGGGCCGGGTCGAGCCCTGTGCGCTCGGCGAGGGCGCGCAGCACGTGCGCTGAGAGATCGACCGGGTGGACGCCGGCGAGGCTGCCCTTGCGCCGTCCGACCGGAGTGCGTACCGCGCCGACGATGACCGCGTCACTCATGTTTACTCCCCGGTAACTTGGGCTGTCCCGATCCTACGTCGTCCATGGACCGATCGTCCGCCCAGCCGTCGAGGTGCCCGCACCCCCGACACCCAGCAACCGCTGGCATGCTGGTCGGGTGGATGAGACCTCCCCGGTGCGGCAGTGGCGGGTGCCGGCGAGCCTGCCCGCGGTGAAGCTGGTCGGCGCGGCCCTGCTGGTCGCGCTCGGGCTGCTCTTCGCCGACGGCGACCCGGTCCGGCTGGCGCTGGCCGTCCTGGCCGCCGCACTGCTGGCCGTCTGGGCGGTACGCGACCTGGTCGTGCCGGTCCGGTTGGCGGTGGACCCGATGGGGCTCACCGTTGTCCACGGGTTCGCGAGCCGGCGGCTGCTGCCCTGGTCGGCCGTCGAGGCGATCGCCGTGGACCGTCGGCCACGGTTGGGGCTGAGCAGCGAAACCCTGGAGATCGACGCGGGCAGTTCGCTGCACCTGTTCGGCAGGTACGACCTGGGGGCCACCCCGGAAGAGGTGGCCGCCGAGCTGCGTGCCGTCCGCCCGGACACGGCCGAATAGCCCTCTCGATCGGTCAGCCGAGCAGTTGGGCGGTGCGGAAGAGGACCAGCGCGAGCAGGATCAGCAGGATGATCGCACCGCCGGCGACCTGCACCAGGGTGCGTCGGCCGCGCGGCGCGTACGCGAGCACCAGCGCCATCGCCCCACCGACCACCAGGCCACCCAGGTGCCCGGGGATGGAGATGCCCGGCACGGCCAGCGTGAACACCAGGTTGATCACCAGGATCGGGATCACCTGCGAGATGTCCCGGCCCATCTTGCGCTCGATGATGATCAGCGCGGCGAAGAGACCGAAGACGGCGGTCGACGCGCCGGCGGTGGCCGAGTTCTGGGCACTGAACACGTAGGCGGCCACGTTGCCGCCGAGGCCCGCGATCAGGTAGAGCGCGGCGAAACGCACCCGACCGAGGTTGGCCTCCAGCGACCGCCCGAGCACCCACAGCGCCCACATGTTGAGCAGCAGGTGGATCACGCCGTAGTGCAGGAACATCGCGGTGACCAGGCGGTACCACTGACCATCGGCGATGCCGCCGAGCGTGCCGTCGGGGAACACCGCCAGCCCGAGCACCGACCCCCAGTTGGTGAGTGGCGTGCTGCCGCCCATCAGACCGCCGAAGCCGGAGCCGCCCACCGCCGCGTCGCCGCCCCGGTCGGAGGCGATGGAGAGCAGCATGAGCAGCACGTTCAGGGCGATCAGCGCCTTGGTGACATAGCCGTGCCGGCCGGCCGTACCGCCACCGAAGGCGGTACGCGCCGGCCGGACACTGCGACGTCCCTCGTTGACGCACTCCGGGCACTGGTGCCCGACGGACGCCTCCCGCATGCAGTCCGGGCAGATCGGCCGGTCGCAGCGGGTGCACCGGACGTAGGTCTCCCGGCCGGGGTGCCGGTAGCAGACCGGGGTGGTCGGCGGCGACTCGCTCACCGGGCCGACCCTCCGGCCGCCACCGCGCGGTCCACCGGCGTCAGCCGGTGCGGTGCTCCCCAGCGCTCAATCATGCGAGCAAAGGTACCTCGCCGGCCGATCAGGCAGCAGACCGCTCGATCTCGACCCGCTCGATGACGACGTCCTGGAGGGGACGGTCGCTCGGGCCGACCGGGGTGTTCGCGATCGAGTCGACGACCTTCGCCGACTCCTCGTCGGCAACCTGGCCGAAGATGGTGTGCCGGTTGTTGAGGTGCGGCGTCGCGGACACGGTGATGAAGAACTGCGAACCGTTGGTGCCCGGTCCGGCGTTCGCCATCGCCAGCAGGTACGGCCGGTCGAAGCGCAGGTCCGGGTGGAACTCGTCGGCGAACTTGTAGCCCGGCCCACCCCGACCGGTGCCGGTCGGGTCGCCCATCTGGACCATGAAATTCCTGATCACCCGGTGCGAGATGGTGCCGTCGTAGTACGGACCACTGCCCGGCTGACCGGTGCTCGGGTTGGTGTACTCCCGGTTGCCCTCGGCCAGGTCGATGAAGTTGCGGACCGTCTTCGGAGCGTGGTTCGGGAAGAGCTCCAGCCGGATCGGGCCAGCATTGGTGTGCAGGGTGGCGTAGACAGCCTCGGCCACGGGTACTCCTCACTCGTTGGTCAGTTCCATGCGGATCCTCCCATGTGCCCGATCTGGCATCGCGGAGGCATCCGAAGGTGGAGGATGACGAAGGAACAACTCCCAGGAGGTAGGACCGTGTTTGGAATCGGGCGGCGTAAGTCCCAGGGGCAGCAGGCATTGGCCGAGCTGAACCAGAGCATCAGCCACCTGGTGCAGGCAGCCAACCACGCCGCCAAGGGCGCTGGCGCGACCGTCGGTCCGCGCGTCCAGGTGGCCCGGGGCTACGTCGGGCCGGCTGCGACGAAGGTGCGCGACCGCGCGTCGACCGGCTGGGGGACGACACTCACCACGCTGGCACCGCTGGCCGCGGTGGCCCGTGACGGCGCCGCGCAGGCAGGGCCGCTGACCAGAAAGGCCAGGTCGAAGAACATGCGGATCACCGGCAGGAAGAAGCAGCCGCGCCGTCGCGGCTCGATGATGACCGGCCTGTTGGCAGCGGGTGCCATCGCCGGCCTGGCCGGCGCGGTCGCCATGCGCCGCCGCCGGGAGCAGCAGGAGTGGGCCGAGTACGACCCGACCCGCACCCTCGCGCCGATGCGCGACGAGGTCGACTCGATCGAGGTGCGCACGCCGACCGCCACCAAGGGGACCGACGGGTCCGCCATGACTGGCGCGGCGGGGATGACCGGTGCCGGCAGCTCGGCGGTGGCCGGCGGCGACAGCGCCAGCACCACCGGCGCGGCCAAGCCGGCCGGCGTCCGGGCGACCGACAAGGTCCCCGCCGTCGCTGAGGGCGCCAAGGACGTCTCCGGGCGTCCGGCCGACGACCTCACCAAGGCGCTGGGCAAGGACACCGCCCGCACCAACGGGCGCCGCTGACCGCAGCGGTCACGGACAAGCGCCGGCGAGGCGGGGGTCACCCCGCACCGCCGGCGCTTCCGTGTCCGGTGGTCCGACGACGGGTGGTCAGAGCCAGCCGTTGCGGCGGAACCAGCGGTAGAGAGCCAGGGAGACGCCGAGCATCAGGGCCAGTACGACGGGATAGCCGTACGTCATCGTCAGCTCGGGCATGTTCTCGAAGTTCATCCCGTAGATCCCGGCGATGGCCGTCCACACGGCGGCGATGCCGGCCCAGGCGGCGATCTTGCGCATGTCGTTGTTCTGGTCGACGGTGACCTGGGCCAGCCGCGCCTGGAGGATCGAGTTCAGCAGGTCGTCGTAGGAGTTGACCTGCTCCACGGTGCGGCTCAGGTGGTCCTGCACGTCCCGGAAGTAGCGGCGAATCTCCTTCGGCACGTCCCGGTTGACCTGCGAGGTCAGCGTCATCATCGGCCGTTGGAGCGGCACCACGGCCCGCTTGAACTCCACCAGCTCGCGCTTCATCTGGTAGATACGCTGGATCCGCCCCTGGCCGTTGCGGTCGAAGACCTCGGCCTCCAGCACGTCCAGGTCATCCTCCAACTGGTCGGCGACCTCCAGGTAGAGGTCGACCACCCGGTCGGTCACGCCGTACGCCACCGCCCACGGGCCCTGGAGCAGCAGGTCCTGCTTGGTCTCCAGATCGGCGCGGATCGGTGCGAGCCGGCAGGCATCCCCGTGCCGGACGCTGATCACGAAGTTCGGGCCGATGAAGAGCATCACCTGCCCGGTCTCCACGACCTCGGAGTTCTCGGTCAGCTCGGCGTGCTCGCAGTACCGCGCGGTGCGCAGCACCAGGAAGACGACGTCGCCGAACCGCTCCAGTTTGGGGCGCTGCTCGGCCTTCACCGCATCCTCGACGGCGAGCTCGTGCAGCCCGTACGTCTCCGCGATGGCGGTCATCTCGGCAAGCTCCGGCTGGTGCAGACCGATCCAGACGAAACCGTGGTCCTCGCGGCGGGCCGCGGCCAGCGCGTCCGCGTACGTCCAGTCGCCGGGTTGCCGCTTGCCGTCGACGTACAGCGCGCAGTCGACCACCGCGCTGCGGTCGGTGCCGGCGGCGGCCGGCACGGGCGGCGAGCCGTCGGCGTTGAGGATCCGGGTCATCGCCCGGACCGGGGAGGGCCACGCCCGGGGTCGCAGGACCCGACCGGTGGTCGACGGTTCCGTCCGGTCCCGCTTTGTCCGATCCGTCATCGCGTCACCTCCCGCGCTCAGCTGCGGCTTGCAGGCTACGCCGACTGCGGTCGAGGACATGTGTGACGGCGGTCGCTTGGGGGCGGCGCCGGGCGGGCCGCATCGGGGGGGGTGCGGGGACGACACGGCCCACCCGGCGCCTGTGGGGGCGGGGGTTGTGCTGCCGCGTCATCCTGGTCGCGACCAGCCCGGAGGCCAGGCGGTGAGCTCCGCTACGTCTGACGCTTGCAGCATTGTGGGCCGCCGGCCGCCCGGGCGGGAGTCCCGGGACGGCCGGCATCGTCGTTCTGTCAGAACCCGACAGATGAATCAGCTGCGGACGGCCTCGACGGCCTCCGCGAGCCGGCGTACGCCCTCGTCGATCCGGTCGGCGGTGACCGCCGAGAAGGCCAGCCGAAGGGCGTGCCGCCCACCATCCAGCACGAAGTCGCTGCCCTTGACCACGGCGACCCCGCGCTCGGCCGCTGCCGGGGCGAGCCGGTCGACCAGCACGTCCTCCGGGAACTCCACCCAGAGGAAGTAGCCGCCGTCGGGCTCCACGAACCGCGCCTGCGGCAGGTGCCGGCGCAACGACTCGGCGAGTATCCGGGACCGTTCGCCCAGCGCCGCCCGGACGGTCTCGATCGAGCGGTCGATGTCACCGGAGACGCAGAACTGGTGCACGATCGCCTGGGACACCATCCCGGGCGAGATGTAGAGGCTGGTCGCGTTCTTGGCGATGGAGGCGATCAGGTCGGCCGGGCCGATCAGGTACCCGACCCGCACACCCGGGCACACCGTCTTGGTGAAGCTCGACGCGTGCACCACCACGTTGCGGGTGTCCAGCGAGAGCATCGACGGCAGCGCCTCGCCGCGGAAGCGGATGTCCGCGTACGGGTCGTCCTCGAAGATCGTGAACTCGTACTCGGCGGCCAGGTCGAGCAGCTCCCGACGCTTCTCCTCCGAGAGCGTCATGCCGGCCGGGTTCTGGTAGTTCGGGATGACGTGCGCGAGCCGCGGCCGGACCCCGGACTCCAGCAGCTTGCGCAGCTCGGCGGTGTCGAGGCCGTCCGGCTGGACGGAGATGCCGTGCAGCTCACTGCCCATCCGCTGGAGGTTGAGCAGCGTCCGGTCGTACGTCGGGCGTTCCACCACCACCGCGTCGCCGGGGCGGACCAGGTGGTCGAAGAGGAACGCGTCGGCCTGGAGCGACCCGTTGGTGACCAGCACCTGGTCGGCCTCGACCCCGTGCTTCTCGGCGATCCACTTTCGCAGCGGAAGGTAACCGACGGAGGTGCCGTACGCCGTCACCCCCGCGGGGTCGGCGTCGAAGGCGCGGACGGCGGCGGCCTTGAGCCCCTCGACATCGACGATGTCCAGCGAGGGAGCCCCACGGGCAAAGGAGATCAACTGCTCGGCGGTCATGGATGTTGAGCGTACGGGCGGCGGCGGGGGACGCGCGGACGGCACGGCGATGTCCGCATCCTGAGCCACCGGGTCGGGTGACCCGACTCCACCGGTCGGCGGCAGATCAGACCGGAAGGGCGAGCGCGTCGTGCTGCGCCGACCGGGAAAGTCCCTCCAGCTGCACGCCGAGCGCATCGAGGAGCTGGCTCCAGTCGAAGTAGGAGCGCCAGGCGATGATGCGACCCTTGCGGGCCCGGACCACGTCGGCCACCTCCCAGCTCACCGTCCGGCCGGTGGGCGCGACAGTGCCGTACGGCGAATGCAGTGTGCCAGTGTGGGTGCCGGTCAGGCGCAGTTCCACGGCCGCACCACCGCCCGTGCGCACCGCGCCCAGCGGGTCGAGCCGCAGGTCCGGGAAGGCGCCGGTCCAGGTCCGCAGCAGCGCGGGCAGCTCGATCGGACGGACCGTCGCGCCCGGCATGGCGTAGAACGCCTCCGGGGCGTAGAGATCCGGCAGACGGGCCACGTCCCGACGCAGGAGCATGGCGTACTGCTGCTCGACCAGGCGCTCCGCGTCACGCATCGGGCCCTCCCCCGCGGGCTCACGGCATCTCCGCGCCCGCAGGGGATCCCTACCCGTCTATTCAGCCGGGCACACCTGCGCGCGCGCCGAGATTCCGGCCCGCCCGGTCAGGTCGCGGCGATGGCGGCCTGGTCCTCCGCCCAGACCCGCATGATGTCCCGGACAGAAATCACCCCGGCCACCTCTCGGCCGTCCAGCACCACCAGGTGCCGGAACCCGCCCCGGGCCATCGCGGCTGCAGCCTCGGCCACCGTCCACTCCGGGCCCGCGTAGACCACGTCCCAGGTCAGGTGGGCGCCGGTGCGTTCCACGTCGCAGTCCAGGCCAGCGCCGATGGCCTTCAACACGTCGCGCTCCGTCATGATCCCGACCCCCTCGGAATCCGGGTCGATCACGACCGCCGACCCGACACCGCGGGCCGACATCATCCGGGCCGCCTGGCGGAGCGTGTGCTCCGGACCGACGACGAGGACCTGGCTGGACATCGCATCCCGTACCTGCATCACGCATCACCCCTTTGGGACGGTGGCATTCGGTACCGACATGGTGGGCTGTGGATGTTTCCGGGACAAGGCCGAACATCGCCGTTACACCGGGCGCTCGCTACTGTCGAACGGTGTCCACCGAGCCCTTGCGCTGCGCCGGCGCGCTGATCGTCGACCACGACGGCCGCATCTTCTTTCAGCGCCGCTCACCGCACCGACGCCTGTTTCCCAACTGTTGGGACATCGTCGGCGGTCACCTGGAGCCCGGTGAGGAGATCGACGAAGCGCTCAGCCGGGAGATCACCGAGGAGACCGGCTGGTTTCTCTCGCACGTCCTCGGCCAGGTGGGTGAGTACAGCTACGTCGGCGACGACGGCCTGGCCCGGATCGAGCACGACTTCCTGGTCCGCGTCGACGGCGACCTCGACCGCCCGATGCTGGAGGCCGGCAAGCACACCGAGTACCGCTGGCTGGCCGAGCACGAGGTGACCGTGCTGGACGAGCACCGCGACGTCAACAACGGGCTGATCCGGCGGATCGCGGAAGAGGGCTTCGCCGTCCTGCGGTCGATCGGTCTGTGAACACCGTCGAGCTGGCGCCGCACCGGTTCGCCGGGCTGCTCGCCCCGGCCGTGGACCGGACCTTCCGCGCCGGCATGCTGGCCGGCCGCGACGGTGGCGGTGCCGAGCTGACCCAGAGGTACGGCGGAGTGGCGGCGACCGGCTTCCTGGTCGACCTGCGCACCCGGTTGGCCGCACCCGGTGGCACGGTCGACGGGCCAGGGTTCGCGGCGATCACCCGGTACCACGATCCGGCCGCCTGCCAACGGGCCGTGGACAAACAGGTGGCGTACGGGATGCTCTACCGCGACCCGGACGGCTCGCTCTGTGCCACCGAACGGGGTACGGCCTTCCTCACCGAGCTGTACCAGGTGCACGCCGAGGTCACCGAGGAGCTGTGGGCGGGGCACGACGAGCGGGTGTCGCGGCTGGTGGCAGCGCTCGGCCGGCTGCTGTCGTACGCCCTGGTGCTGGCCGACGAGGAGGGGCCCCTGGGCGGCTCGGCCTTCGTCGCGATGGCACCCCCGTACGAGCCGGACGGCACCCCGTCGGGTGTGCTGCTGCTCAACCGGCTCGGCACGCTGCGCTACCACCGGGCCGACGCGCACGCCGCCGCCTGGGCCGCAGCCGGGCACACCGCATCGAGCGTCGCCGCCCTGCCCGCCGGCCCCGAGCGACTCGCCATCGAGCTGGAGACCGACCGACGGGCGGCCGGCCCGTACGCCGCGCTCAGCGCGGAGGAGCGGCTGACCATGCTGGCCGACCTGGCGGCGTTGCCCGGCTGACCCGGTTGACCGGAGCGGCACGGCCACCCGGCGCTATCCTCCAGCGGTGACGGGGAGCAGGACGAGGGAGGATGTCGCGATGATCGGAATGGTGCTCGCGGCCGGAGCAGGACGCCGGCTGCGCCCGTACACCGACACCCTGCCGAAGGCGTTGGTGCCGGTGGACGGCGAGACCACGATCCTGGACATCGCGCTGGGCAACCTCGCCGAGGTCGGGCTCACCGACATCGTGATCGTGGTCGGCTACGCGGCGGACACGGTCCGCGAGCGGCAGGCCGACCTGGAGAAGCGGTACGGGGTCACGCTCACCCTGGTGCAGAACGACAAGGCCGAGGAGTGGAACAACGCCTACTCGCTCTGGCTGGCCCGCGAGTATTTCGCACGCGGAGTGCTGCTGGTCAACGGCGACACCGTGCACCCGGTGAGCGTGGAGAAGACCCTGCTCGCCGAGCGCGGGCCGGACATCCTGCTCGCCGTGGACACGCTCAAGCCACTGGCCGAGGAGGAGATGAAGACCACCTTCGACGCCGCCGGCCAGCTCACCCGGATCACGAAGATCATGGACCCGGGCGAAGCGTACGGGGAGTACATCGGTGCCACGCTGATCGAGCCGCAGGTCGCGGACGCGCTCGCCGACGCCCTGGAGGCGACCTGGCGGCGTGACCCGAACCTGTACTACGAGGACGGCTACCAGGAGTTCTCCGACCGGGGCGGCGAGGTGCGGGCGGCGCCGATCGGTGACGTCCCGTGGGTCGAGGTCGACAACCATGCCGACCTGGCCCGTGCGCGGGAGATCGCGTGCCGCTACTAGCGCGGAGCGTCCTGACCCCGCTGCACATCGACGTGCGCCGAGGGGCGGTCGCCGACCTCGGTGCGATCCTGGCCGACGGGCGGATCTCCTCCGGCGGTGACGTCGCGGTGGTGGTCGGCCCAGGTCAGGGTGCCCAGATCGCGGAGCTGATCCGACCGTCACTGCGAACGGCCGACGTGTTCACCGTCGCCGGGGGCACTCTGGACGCCGCCGACGACCTGGGCGGCAAACTCCGCGCCCGGTCGTACGACGCGGTGGTCGGGATCGGCGGCGGCAAGACCATAGACGTCGCCAAGTACGCGGCCACCCGACGAGGGCTGCCGATGGTGTCGGTGGCGACCAGCCTCGCCAACGACGGGATCGCCTCCCCGGTGGCCAGCCTCATCACCGACGGGATCAAGGGTTCCTACGGGGTGCACATCCCGATCGGGGTGATCGTCGACCTGGACTTCGTGGACAGCGGCCCGGACCGGCACAACCGCGCCGGCATCGGTGACGTGATCAGCAACATCAGTGCGCTGGCCGACTGGGAGCTGGCCCGCCGCGTACGCGGCGAGCCGGTCGATGGGCTGGCCGCCTCGCTGGCCCGGGCGGGCGCCGAGGCGGTGCTCAACCACCCCGGCGACATGGCCGACGACGCGTTCGTCACCGTGCTGGCCGAGGCGTTGATCTCCAGCGGCCTGGCGATGGCCGTCGACGGCACCAGCCGGCCGTGCAGCGGCGGCTGCCACGAGATCATGCACGCGGTCGATTCGCTCTTTCCCGGCACCGCCTCACACGGCGAGTTGGCCGGGCTGGGTGCGCTGTTCTGTACCTGGCTGCGCGGGGATCTGCGCCGCTTCGGGGAGATGTCGGCCTGCCTGGCCCGGCACGGTCTGCCCCGACTCCCCGCCGAGGTGGCGCTCACCGACGACCAGTTCGTGGAGGCGGTGCAGTTCGCGCCGCGTACCCGGCCGGACCGGTACACCATCCTGGAACACCTGGCGCTGTCTCCTACCGAGACGCGGGAGCGGCTGGCAGACTACGCCGGTGCAATCCGCGACCAGCTTGGCTGACCCCCGTCCCACCGTCGCCGACTTCCACCGGGTGAACCGGGGCGGCGGCCTGTTCAGCGAGTCGATCAGCCAGTGGCTGGGCGCCGTCTTCGCGCTGGTCGCCCAGCGGCTCGGGCTGCGCCCGACCGCGCTGACCCTCACCAACCTGTTGCTCGGTCTGGCCACCTCGGTCACCGTGGTGGCACTCGCCGGCCCGGTCGCCGCCGGCGACGTACCGGCCTGGGTGGTCGGCCTGCTCGCCCTGGTCGGCTGGCAGGTGGCGTACTCCCTGGACTGCGCCGACGGGCAGTTGGCCCGGGTGACCAACCAGGGCAGCGCGGCCGGTGCCCGGATCGACATCCTCTGCGACGTGGCCGCGCAGATCGCCCTCGTGGCCGCGCTGGCCGCCACCGCGGTGGCGCAGGAACCGTCGACCCCGACCTGGCTGGTGGCGACCTTCGCGGGCACCTGGATGGTCAACCTGGTCACCTCGGTGATGCAGGCCGGCCCGAACGCGGCCAGCATGGTCACCTCGACCTCGCTGCCCGTCCGCCTGGTGAAGCTGGTCCGCGACTACGGTGCGGTGATCTTCGTGGCCGCCCTGGTGCTGGCCGTGGCCCCCGCGCTGGTCCTCTGGGTGATGGTCGCGTTCACCATCGTCAACGGTGGCTTCCTGCTGGCAAGCATCGCCTTCTCAGCCCGCGCCTCCCTCCGCTGACCGCCCCCACCCCTGAGCCGCGTCCACCCCTGAGCCGCGTAGACCCCTGAGCCGCGTCGATCTAGGGAAGATTGCAGTTAATTGATCTCCAACAACAGCGATTCGCCCTAGATCGACGCGGCTCAGGGGCCGGGCGGGGGCGGGGGGGCGGGGGGGCGGGGCGGGGTGGGGGTTAGGCGCGGTTCGGGGTGCGAGCCAGGCCGGCGTAGATGTCGAGGAGGCGCTTGGTGACCACGTCCGGATGGAAGGTCTGTTCGTAGCGGAGCCGGGCCGGCCCGGCGAGTGCGGCGGCGCCGGCCCGGGCGACGGGCAGCGCGGCGGCCAGGGCGGCCGGCTCCGGCGACACCACCCAGCCGGCGGTCCCGGTGCGCACACCGGCCGGCATCGACACTCGGCCACCTCCGGCGACCGCGGAGGCGACCTCGGCCGGGCCGGTGCCGGCGGGCTCGTGCGGGGCGTCCGCCCCGACCATGTACGGGATGCCGCCCAACGCCGTGCCGAGCACTGGCCGACCGCTCGCCAGCGCCTCGATGATCACGGTCGGCAGCACGTCGTGCCACAAGGCGGCGACGATCACCACCGCGCTCGCCTCGACCGCCGCCCGCACCCCGGCCCGGTCGAGCTGACCGAGGTAGACCACGTCGGGTCGCTCGGCGGCAGCCGCCTCCACCAGCGGGCGCAGCTCGCCGTCGCCCGCCACGCGCAGCGTGCCCAGCGCACCCACCGGGTGCCGGCGCCAGGCCTCCAGCAGCAGGTCGACGCCCTTCTCGGGTGAGAGCCGGGCCATGTAGAGGAAACCGTCACCGAGCGGCGTCGGTCGGCCCGGGTCGGGTACGGAGTTCGGCTTCACCACGACCCGTTCGTCCGGAATGCCGTAATCCCGGAGGTGATCGGCGATCGCCGAGGTGAGCGCGACGTACCGGTCCACGGAGCGCCAGGTGCCCCGGTGCACCGCGAGGGTGGTCGCCATCAACGCGCTCTGCGCCGCCGAGTCGCGGTAGCAGCGGTGCTTGATCGCCGGCACCCCCAGCGCCCGACCCTTGCAGTCCTGACAGATCACGCCGTCCCGGAAGTAGATCCCCGAGGAGCAGACCTGCCGGTAGTTGTGCACCGTCTGCACCACCGGCACGCCGTGCCGGTGCGCCGTCCGCACCACCCACGGCGAGATCAGGGGGTACGGGTTGTGCAGGTGCAGAACGTCCGGTCGGTGTTCGGTGAGCAGCCGGCTCAGGTCGTGCTGGGCGCGCGGAGCCCAGATCGGCGAGATCGGCAGCAGCGCCTTCGCCGCCTTCGACATCGACGGGATCTCGTCCGAGCTCCGGATGAACGGCAGCACCTCGACGCCAGCCTCGGTCAGCTGAGCGATCTCCGAGTCGACGATCGTGTTCTCGCCGGAGGGCTGGGCTTCCCGGTACCGGTTGTGCGCCACCACGATTCTCAACAAGCTCGCCTTTCGTTCGCGATTGCGGGACTCGCAAGCTCATTCCTCGCGCTCACCGGAAAGAAGGCTACCGTTGTGTCGTGCCCGAACTACCGGAGGTTGAGGCGCTCGCGGGTTACCTGCGACAGCGCGCGGTGGGGCGGCGTGTCGACCGGCTGGAGATCGCCGCGATCAGCGCCCTGAAAACGTACGAACCGGCACCGACCGCTGTCACCGGTCTGACGGTGGTCGACGCCAGCCGGCACGGCAAGTTCCTCGACGTCCACTTCGAGGGCGACCTGCACCTGGTGGTGCACCTGGCCCGGGCGGGTTGGCTGCACTACCGGGAGGCGTTCCCGGCAACCACCCCGCTGCGTCCTGGCAAGGGCCCGATCGCGCTGCGTGTACGCCTGGACGACGGTTCCGGCTTCGACCTCACCGAGGCGGGCACGCAGAAGAAGCTGGCCGCGTACCTGGTCACCGACCTGGCGACGGTGCCCGGGGTGGCCAAGCTGGGCCCCGACGCGCTCGCCGCGGACCTGCCCACCTTCGCCGAGCGGCTGCGTAGCCGGCGGGGGCAGGTCAAGGGGGTGTTGACCGACCAGTCGGTGTTGTCCGGGGTTGGCAACGCGTACTCCGACGAGATCCTGCACGCCGCGAAGCTGTCCCCGTTCGCGATCACCGATCGGCTCACCGACGGCCAGGTCGCCACCCTGCACGCGGCCACCCGGCAGATCCTCGGCGACGCGGTCGAGCGGTCCCTCGGTCAACGGGCCGCGGAACTGAAGGGTGAGAAGCGCTCCGGGCTGAAGGTGCACGCCCGCACCGGGCTGCCCTGCCCGGTCTGCGGGGACACCGTGCGGGAGGTGTCATTCGCCGATTCCAGCCTCCAGTACTGCCCGACGTGCCAAACCGGCGGAAAGCCGCTCGCTGACCGACGGTTGTCCCGCCTCGTACGGTGAGTAATTCCACTCGACGACTACGGAGCGGAATCGCCCTTACTGAGCGGAAGCTCCGGTCCGCCGTTCTCGCCACGCGCGCATCCATCGGTATAGTGGCCCCGGTCCCCGGCTCTTGAAATGGTGCGGAGCCGGCCAGATCCCGCCAACACCATCGGTCGCCAATCTTCTTCTGGGCGGCGACCGGTCGGAGCCCGCGTGGGAGACTGGGACGGTGGGCGACCCGGGCCCTCACGCCGAGTGAGCGGCCCGTGTCATGCGGGAGGACATGGGTGAGGTGACGGCAAGCCTCCAGCGCCCGGTAACCAACGAAGGCCGGAGCAGATTCGTGCGGCACGTCGACAGCTTCGAGATCCAGCCGCCGACGCCGCCGTCACACAACGGCGTCCCTCGGTCGGCGTGGACGAGGGCGCGACGGCGTGTCTCCCGCTGGCACCGCCCCTACATCGCGGTTCTGCTGCTGCTCGACTTCGGCGCGGCGGCGTTCGCCAGCTGGATCGCGATCCAGCTCTTCGACCAGGCCGCCTCCGGCTTCTCTGGCACCGAGCAGGACCCGACCTGGTTCCACACCATCTCCTACCTGCTGCTCCCGATCGGCTGGGTGGTCATCCTCTGGAGCAACCGGGCATACGACCGGCGCTACCTGGGGCTCGGCCCGGACGAGTTCAAGCGGGTCATCCGGGCCGCGGTGACCGTCGCCGCGAGCGTCTCGTTCCTCGCCTTCTCCACCGTGACCCAGCTCTCCCGGTTCACCGTGGGCACGGCGCTGCTCGGTGCGACGCTGCTGATTCTCTGGGGCCGGTTCGTGGCCCGTTGGGCGCTGCACTACATCCGGCGGCGGGCCGGTCAGGCCGCGCATCGGATGGTGCTGGTCGGCACCCTGCCCGAGTGCCTGGAGGTCTACGCGGCGGTCACCCGCAGCCCGAACGCCGGGCTGGTGCCCGTCGCCATCCA
Organism: Micromonospora sp. NPDC005413; assembly: GCF_040606435.1. Classification (NCBI taxonomy): domain Bacteria; kingdom Bacillati; phylum Actinomycetota; class Actinomycetes; order Micromonosporales; family Micromonosporaceae; genus Micromonospora; species Micromonospora sp. NPDC005413. The sequence continues at coordinate 148,124 of NZ_JBEXEV010000009.1, read as the reverse complement.
CATCACCGACGGCTACGCGGCCGCCCGGGGCATGCCGACCCCCGTGCCGGTGCACGGCGGCCGGGACGTCCTGGCCCTGGTCCGGGAGGTCGGCGGCGACACCATCGCGGTCTGCGGGTCGGCCAGCGCCGAGCCGGGCGAGCTGCGCCGGCTGGCCTGGCAGCTGGAGGGCTCCGGGGTCGACCTGGTGGTCGCCCCACAGCTGACCGACATCGCGGGGCCGCGCGTGCACATCCGGCCGATCGAGGGCCTGCCCCTGCTGTACGTCGAGGAACCGACCCTCTCCGGGCCGGCGCTGTTGGCCAAGAACCTGATGGACCGGGTCGCCGCCGGCCTCGGCCTGCTGCTGCTGACCCCGCTCTTCGCGGCCATCGCCGTGGCGATCCAGATCTCCGACCGTGGGCCGGTCTTCTTCCGTCAGCCCCGGGTGGGGCACGAGGGACGCACGTTCCACGTGTGGAAGTTCCGGACCATGTACGTCGACGCCGAGGACCGGCTGGCCAGCCTGGTCGACCGGAACGAGACCGACGGCATGCTCTTCAAGATGAAGCTGGACCCGCGGGTCTACCCGGTGGGCCGCTTCCTGCGGGCCTCGTCGCTGGACGAGCTGCCGCAGTTGATCAACGTGCTCTGGGGTGAGATGTCGCTGGTCGGGCCCCGGCCGCTGCCGGCCGACGACGGCGACTTCCTGGGTGACGTGCGCCGCCGGCTGCTGGTCCGCCCCGGCATGACCGGCCTGTGGCAGGTCTCCGGCCGATCCGATCTGTCCTGGGACGAGTCGGTCCGACTGGACCTCTACTACGTCGACAACTGGTCGTTGGCGTACGACCTGAGCATCCTGTGGCGCACCGTCGGGGTGGTGCTCGCTCGCAAGGGCGCGTACTAGGGGGTTGGCGCGCGGGCTCGCAGGGGCAAGGATCGCTGCGTGGGTGCCAACCTCTCCGCCGTGGTCGGCGTCGTATCACTCGTCACCGCGCTGACCGCAGCCCTGTTAGCGGTGCTGCGGCTGCGTGCCCGCCGTGGCATCGCCACCGCCACCCAGCGGGCCACCTACGAGGTGCTGCACACCGCCGGCCTGGCCGCCGATCCGCTGCGAGCTGGGCTGAGCGAGGCGGGCGCGGCGAAGGCCGTACGCCATCTGCGGGCCCTGGTGGGCGCGGCCGGGCTGGCGCTCACCGATACCGACCGGGTGCTGGCCCTCGACGGGCGCGGCACGCACCACGGCGAGCAGTTACTCGTGGCGGCCCGGCGGACGGTGGACACCGGCCGCTCAACGGTGCTCGGTGAGCAGGATCTGCACTGCGACCGGGTCGACTGCCCGATCCGAGGGGCGGTGGTCGCGCCCTTGCAGGGAGCGGATGGTCGGGTGGTCGGCGCGCTGGTGGCGATCGCCGACAGCCCGCCGGCGCCGGGGCTCGTGCAGGCCACCCTGGAGACCGCGCACTGGGCCGGCAACCAGCTCGCCCTGGCCGAGCTGGACTCGTCGCGGGAGCGGTTGGCCCGCGCCGAGGTCCGGGCATTGCGGGCGCAGATCAGCCCGCATTTCATCTACAACGCGCTGACCGCTATCGGCTCGTTCGTCCGCACCGATCCGGAGCGGGCCCGGGAGTTGATTCTGGAGTTCGCGGAGTTCACCCGGTACTCGTTCCGGGCGCACGGGGAGTTCACCACCCTCGCCGAGGAGCTGCGGTCGATCGACCGCTACCTGACCATCGAGCGGGCCCGGTTCGGCGACCGGTTGCAGGTGCAGTTGCAGATCGCCCCGGAGGTGCTGCCGGTGACGCTGCCGTTCCTCTGCCTGCAGCCGTTGGTGGAGAACGCGGTCCGCCACGGGTTGTCCCGCAAGCCGGGCACAGGCATGGTGAGCATCGAGGCCCGGGACGCGGGCGCCGAATGCCACATCACGGTGGAGGACGACGGAGTGGGAATGGATCCGACCACGCTGACCGCCGGCATCGCCGAGCTGGCTCGCGGCACCGGCGACCCGGGCGACGACACGGGCCAGCACGTCGGCCTCTCCAACGTCGACGAGCGGCTGCGGTCGGTCTTCGGGGACCGGTTCGGCCTGGTCGTGGAGACCGGGCTGGGCTCGGGCACCAAGGTGAGCATGCGGGTGCCGAAGTTCCACCCCGGCGTACGGGCAGGATCGTGAGCGAGCGCAGCGAGCGGCCCGGGGCAGAGCGGTGACGACATCCGGTTTCCTCCGGGTGCTGGCGGTGGACGACGAGCCGCCCGCGCTCGACGAGCTGGCGTACCACCTGCGGGCCGACCCCCGGGTGGCCCGGCTGCACACCGCCGGGGACGCGACCGAGGCGCTGCGGCTGCTCCGTGACGGTGATGTGGACGTGGTCTTCCTGGACATCCGGATGCCCGGGCTGGATGGGATGGAGCTGGCCCGGGTGCTGCGCCGGTTCGCCCGGCCACCGGCGATCGTCTTCGTCACCGCGTACGACGACGGCGCGGTGGACGCCTTCGATCTGGGTGCCACCGACTACGTCCGCAAACCGGTCCGTGCCGACCGGCTGGCCGAGTCGTTGCGGCGGGTGATCGGCTCGCGGGTGGTGCCGTCGCACCCGGCGGCGCTGGCCCGCGCTGAGGAGGACCCGACCATCCCCATCGAGTTGGCCGGCACCACCCGGATGCTGCCGCGCTCGGCGGTGCGCTGGGTGGAGGCGCAAGGGGACTACGCCCGGTTGCACACCGCGGAGGGGTCGCACCTGGTGCGGGTCTCGCTGGCCACGCTCGCCGAGCGGTGGGCCGATGCCGGTTTCGTGCGGGTGCACCGGTCGTACCTGGTGCAGTTGAAGTTGATCGCGGAGCTGCGACTGGTCAACTCCGGCTATGTGGTGGTGATCGACTCCACCGAGCTGCCGGTGAGCCGGCGGCACACCCGGGAGCTGAAGGACAAGCTGGTCAGGGCGGCAAAACAGGACTGGAGTCGCTGAGCCGGGAATGGGATGACGGCCGTCGTACGTTGTACGCTAGTCCGTACGACTTCCGGGAGGCCGCCGTGACCGTGACCCCGTTCGACGCCGAGAGCGAGTTCGACCGTCAACTCGACGGACTGGTGCAGCTCGGCTATCCCGCTTTGGCCGGGCTGCCCGAGACCACCTTCCGCGACCTGGTCGCACCGCTGCGGGCCAGGGCCGTCGAGGGCGCCGACGGCCTGCCCGCGCCCACCGACGCCCGGGTGCCCTTCGTGCTGGTCATCACCCGCGATCTGATCGCAGTCGAGGCCCGGCTCGAGCTCACCACCCTGGCCGGCAAACGCAAGCCCGGCTTCCTCGACAAGCACTACGCCGAGGACGACCTGCCGCGCTTCGACCCGATCAAGGAGCTTGAGGTGCCGGCCGGGCCGGCGTACCTGCTCTTCGACGTCGACCGGGGCGAGGAGTTCCGCAACCTCGCTCCCTCCACGGCCATGGAAGGGATGACCGCCCAGGGGCGGCTGCCGCTCACCATCGACGAGGGCCTCGCCTTCATCACGCTGCACCCGGCCGCACTGGCGAGCAACCGGTGCTTCTCGCTGGTCGGCTCCCGCTGCGGCGACAAGCGGGTGCCGGCGCTCTGGATCAGCCAAGGCGCACCGAAGCTGGGCTGGTGCTGGTACGGCAACCCGCACACCTGGCTCGGCTCCGCCTCGGCCCGTCCGGAGCGCATCGGCCTGGAGTGACCGCCGAAATCGGTGCCCTGTCGACGGGGCCGGTGGCAGTTCACCGGCCCCGTCGCACGTCGTCACCGCCCCTGCCGCACGTCCGGCGACGCTCAGTTCGGGAGCGGTAAGCGCGTCCAGGCTGTGCCGTCGCCAGTCAGCTGCACGTGGTCCGCACCGCCAACCGTCATGTCGTCCCGGCCGTAGAGCCAGGCGTATCCGGGCGCGGCACCGACGCCCCCGTCGCGTCGGTCGTACTCGCGGACCGTCTTGAAGTGTCGCCCGGCATCCAGGCTGATCATGGCTTTGGATCTGTTGCTGGAGGGCTGCATGTTTCCCGCCTCGACGAGCAGCAGGGACCCGTCCGAGCCGACGACGAGAAACCGGGTCTCCAATGAGTTGGGCAGGTCGGTGCCCATGTCCGCCCAGGTTCGCCCTCCGTCCGTGGTACGCAGCAGCTGCGACGTCCCCTCGACCTCCATCGGCTGGGCACCGGCCGGTGGTGGCGGCGCGATCAACAGGTACGCCTCCTGTGCGCTGACCCCGGCTATCGCGATCGCGTTCGCCCCCTCGGCCGGTTGCCAGGTGGTCCAGGTGGCTCCCCGGTCCACGCTCCGAGCGACCACCATGACGCCGATGTCCCCCGGCCAATAGGTCACCCAGATAGTTCCGTCCGCACTCGGATAGATGCTCGCGGGCGGATAGGGCGACGGCGGCTTGCCTTTGAGCCGGTACACCGTCCCCGTCGACGAGACCGCAACCGGTTCACGTAGTGCCCCGCAGCCCCGGCCCCATTGACAGAAGGCCGGCTGCGCTCTCGCCGGAAAGGACGGCACCGTCACCATGGCCTGCTCGGCGTCCCGCCAGGTGCGGCCGTAGTCGGTGGAGAGCCGGAGCTGGTCGCCATCCCGGACCAGGTAGGAGCGCTGGCCCAGCACCGAGAACTCCGGCATGCTCACCGGATTTCCCTGTTCATCCTGTCCGCATTGGCTGGTGCGGTAACGGGTCATCTCGTCATCGGTCCAGCTCCGCCCGCCGTCGTCGGTGTGCCGGAACCGCACCGAGAAGCAACCCTCGTCGGCGTCCCACACCCCCGCAACGACGGCCGACTCCGGCCCGGTCAGGAAGAGTTCGCCGCCGCGGTCCGGCTTGACCGGCGGCTGGTCCGGACCGGTCCATTCACCCCGGCCGGTGTTGCCGAACAGTGGCAGCATCGCCACGCCGGCCAGGGCGATAACCAGAACAATCGCCACCCCGCTGGTACGCCGCCGACGGCGGGCCCGCGCTGCCGTCCACATGTCGTCCAGGGGTGGCTGGCGGACCGCGTCGGCGACGGTGTCGACGTCGAAGCCGGTGAACTCACGTTCGGACATCGATCCTCCCGATGTTCATGCTCTCGCTGATCTCTGAGTCGAAGAGCAGCGCCGCCAGCGCCTGCCGGCCCCGGGACAACCGGGACTTCACCGTGCCCGGCGAAACGCCGAGTGTCGCCGCCACCTCACCGATCGGCAGGTCGACCAGGTAGTGCAGGGCCAGCGCGTGCCGCTGTCCCTCGGGAAGGCCGCGCAGGGCGGCCAGCAGCGCCAGATGCTCCGGTGAACGGTCGGCGACCGCCGGGGGTGGCCCGATCCGGCGCAGCAGCCCGTCCAGCACGCGCCGTCGGCGGTAGCGACTGCGGGCGACGTTCACCGCGACCCGGCGCAGCCATGCCTCCGGATTGTCGAGGCTGGTGAACCGACCGGGTGCCACCAAGGCCCGGGTGAACGCCTCCTGGACCGCCTCCTGCGCCTCGTTCAGGTCTCCGGTCACCGCGTAGAGCTGCACCACCAGGCGCCGGAAACTGCCGGCGTACAGATCGGAAATCAGATCACCGTCGGACACTGTCACCTCCCCTCTTTACCTGTCCCACTCCTGGGCGGAAGGGAAGGTTCCGGGTGACCGGTCCGAAGATGTCGGGTGCTCGGTGCGCCCACCCTGACAACTCGGTCGGTCGTCCACAGCGAGGCTCGGGAGTTCACCGAGGCCAACGGTCGTGATCCTCGGGTTATCCACAGGGATGAGCGGTTCTCCACAGGTTATTCACAATGCCACCCACTGATCTCCACGGCGGCTCCCTACAGTCAGAGCCCATGAAGGAACGCCGGGTACTGGTGGTCGAGGACGAACGCACCATCGCCGAGTCGGTCGCCGCCCGACTCCGCGCCGAGGGCTTCGTGGTGGAGATCGCCCCGGACGGCCCCAGCGCGGTGGAGCGGTTCCGGGCCTGGCAGCCCGACCTCGTCGTCCTCGACGTGATGCTGCCTGGCTTCGACGGCCTGGAGGTGTGTCGGCGGATCCAGGCCGACCGACCGGTGCCGGTGCTGATGCTCACCGCACGCGACGACGAGACGGACCTGCTGGTCGGGCTCGCGGTCGGTGCGGACGACTACCTCACCAAGCCGTTCTCGATGCGGGAACTGGCCGCCCGCGTGCACGTGCTGCTGCGCCGGGTGGAGCGGGCCGCCACCCCCGCGCCGCCGGCCATCCGCCTCGGCGACATCGAGATCAACGAGGCCGAGCGGCGGGTCCGCCTGGACGGTGCGGACGTGCACCTCACGCCGACCGAGTTCGACCTGCTGGTCCACCTCGCCGGGCGACCCCGCACGGTGCTTCCCCGGGAGCGGCTGCTGGCCGACGTCTGGGGATGGGCCGACGGGAGCGGCACCCGCACGGTGGACAGCCACGTCAAGGCCCTACGCCGCAAGCTGGGCGCCAACCTCATCCGCACCGTGCACGGAGTCGGCTACGCCCTGGAGCTGCCGTCATGACCACCACCATGCTCGCCCGGCTGGACCGGGTGCTGGAGCTGCTGCCCCGCCCGCTGGATCCGGTGCGCTCCATCAAGCTGAAACTGGGCGTGCTGCTGGTCGCGTCCGGCGCTGCCGGGCTGGCCTACTTCTCGTACGGCATCGGCTGGCCACCACCGGTGACCTCGGCGACCGCCATCGCCGTCGCCCTGCTCACCTCGCAGGTGCTCGCCCACGGCATGACCTCGCCGCTGCGGGACATGACGGCGGCCGCCGGCGCGATGGCCCGTGGCGACTACACCCGGCGGGTACGCGCCACCTCCCGGGACGAGGTCGGCGAGCTGGCCCAGGCCTTCAACAAGATGGCCGAGGACCTGCACGCCGCGGATCAGCGCCGACGCGAGCTGATCGCGAACGTCTCCCACGAGCTGCGTACGCCGATCACCGCGCTGCAGGGCGTTCTGGAGAACATGGTGGACGGGGTGGCCGAGCCCGAGCCCGCGGCGCTGCGCTCGGCGCTGTCCCAGACCGAGCGGCTCGGACACCTCGTCGCCGACCTGCTCGACCTGTCCCGCCTCGACGCCGGGGTGGTGCCGCTGCGCCGGGTCCGCATCGATGTGGGGGACTTCCTCGACGAGGCGGTGGAGCACGCCACCGCCAGCGCGGCCGGCGCGGGACTGGACGTGCACTTCCGGCTCCGCGAGCTGACGGTGCCGCTGACCATGCACGCAGACCCGTGGCGGCTGCACCAGGTGTTCGCGAACCTGCTGGACAACGCCGCGCGGCACAGCCCACCCGGCGGCACCGTACGGGTGAGCGCCGAGGAACACGCCGGCCACCTCCGCTTCGAGGTGAGCGACGAGGGGCAGGGCATCCCGTCGGCCGAGCGTTCCCGGGTGTTCGAGCGGTTCACCCGCGGCGACCGGTCGGCCGGTGGTGGGACCGGGCTCGGCCTGGCCATCGCCCGGTGGGTCGTCGAACTGCACGGCGGCCGGATCGGCGTCCTCGACCCCGTCGGAATCGCCAAGGGTTCCCAACCCGGCTGCCGCATCCAGGTCACCATCCCGAGCAACGGGCCGCATCGAGAAGAGGCCGCATGACCAGCCCCGGCAGCACCTCCGTTCCGGCGACCGGCCCGGCGGGACCGCAGCCCTCCCCACCTGTCGGGACCGGCCAGCCCGGTTTCGGTCCCGGCCCGGCGATCCCGCCGACGACCGGCCGGCCCCAGCCCTCGCCCGCGCCGCCGGTCACACCACGGCCACCTTCGCTGATCCAACAACGTTGGCCGGGGCCGTCCCGCGCACCCCACCCGCTGCTCCTGGCCGTGCTGGCGGCGGCAGCAGTCCTCGGTGCCTCGGCGCTGACGGTGGTCCGTCCCGGACTCGGTTGGCTGGCCGCCGCGCTGACGGCCACCGCCGCGCTCGTCGCCGCCGGGGCCATCCGTTCCGAGACAACATCCTCACCGGGGGGCCGCACCGAGCGGACGACGCCCGGCGACGCACCCGGGACCGCGCCGACGCCGCCCGCCGCGCCCGCCACTTCGCCGGTGCCGCCCACCGCCGCGCCCGCCGCGGCTGCGGCGCCCGCCGCGCCCGCTGCGGCTGCGGCGGCTGCGGCGGCTGCGGCGGCTGCGGCGGCTGCGGCGGCCACCGCCCGTCCCGGTGCCACGGGGGCACCGGGGCGGGTGGCGCAGGTCGTCTGGGCCGCCGCGACGGTTGGTCTCGTCGCCGTTGGCACGGTTCGGGCCGCCGGCTGGCTCTTCGCGCTCTGCCTGGTCGCCGCAGCGGTGACCGGGACACTCGCGGTGACCGGCGGGCGGAGTCCACTCGGGATGCTGGTCGCCGGGACGCTGCCGCCGGCCGCCACGGTACGGGCGCTCCCCTGGGCGGTACGCGGGCTGCGCCGCACCCGCTCGGCCGGCCCCGGAATCGGCCGGATCGTGACCAGCCTGGCGATCTCGGTCGGCCTGCTGACGCTGTTCGGTCTGCTCTTCTCCTCCGCCGATGCGGTCTTCGCCGACCTGGTGACGGGCCTACTGCCTGACATCGATCCGGCCGGGGTGATCGGCTGGCTGATGCGTCTGCTGCTGATCGGCGGTGGTCTGCTCGGTGGTGCATACCTGGTCAGTCGTCCACCCGACCTGGACGGCCTGCGGCCGGGGTCGGCCCGCCCGGTGCACCGGCTGGAATGGGTTCTGCCGCTGGCGTTGCTGGACGCCCTGTTCGCCGCCTTCGTGCTGGTGCAGTTGACGGTGTTCTTCGGTGGCGCGGGGCACGTGCTGCGCACGGCGGGGCTCACCTACGCCCAGTACGCCCGCGGCGGGTTCTGGCAACTGCTCGCCGTCACCGGGCTCACCCTGCTGGTGATCGCGGTCGCCGCTCGGCGAGCACCCAAGGCCACCCGGGCCGACCGGCTGCTCGTCCGCGCACTGCTCGGCACGCTCGCCGCGCTCAGTCTGGTCGTCGTCGCCTCGGCGCTCTACCGGATGCAGGTCTACGCCGACGCGTACGGCGCCACCCGCCTGAGGCTCTTCGTGGCGACCGTCGAGCTGTGGCTCGGGCTGCTGTTCGTCCTCGTCGGCGTGGCCGTGGCGCGGCTGCGGGCGGACTGGCTGCCCCGGCTGGTGATCGGCACGGCGGTGCTGGCGCTGCTCGGGCTGGCCTTGGTCAACCCGGACCGGTTGATCGCCGACCGGAACGTCGACCGCTACCTGGAGACCGGCCGCCTGGACGTCAGCTACGTCTCCGGGCTCTCCGCCGACGCCGTACCGGCCCTGGAGCGGCTACCCGAGCCGATGCGGACGTGCGCGCTGCGGGAGATCGCCTTCGAGCTGCCCCGGGACGGCTTCTGGGCGACGAACATCGGCCGGGAACGGGCCCGGTCGGTCCTTGACTCGATCCAGGTGACCAGCAGCACGACGAGCTGTCCCGGTCTGCGGAGCTGGTGAGCGCGAACGCTTGACAATCCCACACGGCGGGCAAGACTGCCGGGGTGGCCAAGCAACTCCCGGACGTGGGATCGGGCGGTACGGTACCGCCTCCCCGGCGGGCTCGGATCGTGCTGGCCGAGATCACCCGGCAGGACACCCGCGCTGAGCGGACCCGCGCCGAGTTGGCCCAGCAGACCCAGGTCGGCGAGGCGCTGGTCCGTGGCCTGGTCCGGGCCCAGCTCGCGCTGGCGCTGCGGCTCTCGCTGGTGGTCGCCATCGGGCTGGGCGGGCTGCCCTGGCTGTTCGCTATCGCGCCGTCGCTCGGCCGGACCACCGTCGCCGGCGTCAACCTGCCCTGGCTGCTGCTCGGAGTGGTCTCCTTCCCGTTCCTGATCGCGGTGGGCTGGGCGTACGTGCGGCTCGCCGAGCGCAACGAGCAGGACTTCAGCGACCTGGTGCAGCGGCCGGAGCGCTGAGGTGGGCAACGACTACGTGGTCCCGGCCATCGTCACGGTCACGCTGGTCACCCTCGGGATCGGCTTCTACGGGCTGCGGCTGGCCCGCACCACCTCCGACTTCCTGGTCGCCTCCCGCGCGATCAGTCCGACGTGGAACGCCGCGGCCATCGGCGGGGAGTACCTGTCGGCGGCGAGCTTCCTCGGCATCGCCGGCCTGGTTCTCAAGTACGGCGTGGACGTGCTCTGGTACCCGGTCGGGTTCGCCGCCGGTTACCTGGCCCTGCTGCTCTTCGTGGCAGCGCCGCTGCGCCGGTCCGGTGCGTTCACCCTGCCCGATTTCTGCGAGCTGCGGCTGGGCTCCCGCCGGCTCCGCATCCTGGCGACCGCTTTCGTGATCTTCATCGGTTGGCTGTATCTGGTGCCGCAGCTTCAGGGCGCCGGGCTGACCCTGGCCACGGTGGCCGGCTCCCCGTACCCGCTCGGTGCCCTGCTCGTGGCCGCCGTGGTCACCGCGAACGTGGCGCTGGGCGGGATGCGGGCGATCACCTTCGTCCAGGCGTTCCAGTACTGGCTCAAGCTGACCGCACTCGCCGTACCGGTGATTTTCCTGGCGTTGCAGTGGCAGGCCGACGGCCGGCCCCCGGTGACCCCGCCCGACGGGCCGACGTTCCGGGCCGCGACCACCGTCGTGGTCGAGCACCGCGCGACCCTCACCCTGCCCGACGGCGAGATCCGGGAGGTACGCCCCGGCGACGAGTTGACCTTCGCCCCGGGCGACCCGGTGCCGGAGGTGTCCGGGGTGGCCACCGACGCCAGCGACTGGCTGCTGCCCAGCGCCGCGGGTGACGACGACCGGGGCCTGTTCGCCACGTACTCGCTGATCCTGGCCACCTTCCTGGGCACCATGGGCCTGCCGCACGTGCTGGTCCGCTTCTACACGAACCCGGACGGCGCGGCGGCACGCCGTACCACCCTGGTCGTGCTGGCCCTGGTCGGCGCCTTCTACCTGCTGCCCACCCTGTACGGGGTGCTCGGCCGGATCTACACGCCGCAGCTGCTGATCAGCGGGCAGACCGACGCGGTGGTGGTGCTCCTGCCCGGGGCGGCCCTCGGCGACGGGATGGTCGGGCGTCTGCTCGCCGCCCTGGTGGCAGCGGGCGCGTTCGCGGCCTTTCTCTCCACCTCGTCCGGCCTGTTGACCAGCGTCGCCGGGGTGATCTCGACGGACGTGCTCGGCCGGGGCTCGGTACGCGGTTTCCGGCTGGCGACGGTGATAGCCGGAGCTGTGCCGACGGTGCTGGCGCTGCACGTCTCCGGGCTGGACGTGTCGCAGGTGGTCGGGCTGGCCTTCGCGGTCGCCGCGTCGAGCTTCTGCCCGCTGCTGGTGCTCGGCATCTGGTGGCGCGGGCTGACCGACCTGGGCGCGGCCGCCGGGGTGCTGGTCGGTGGCGGGGCGGCGATCGGTGCGGTGCTGATCACGGTGCTCGGGCCGCCACTGTCCGGCTGGCCGGCCACGCTCACCACACAGCCGGCCGCCTGGACGGTGCCGCTGGCCTTCACCGTGATGGTCGCGGTGTCGATCGCCACCCGCCGTCGTGCCCCCGCCGACGTCGCGGCCACCATGCTCCGCCTCCACACCCCCGAAGCCCTCCGCCTGTGAGGCGGGCGGTCTCACTCGCGAGATCATCGGCCAGGTGATGATCCACTCCATATCGGCGATGTGGTGGCATCGCGACGCCCGGACACGCCCATATCGCCGACATGGAGTGGATCACGCATCGGAGGAACTCCGCCTCCAGGATGATCGCGGGTCCGTCCGCCGCCGGAGGGCGGAACTGGCGACCGGCAGATAGCGTCGGTCCATGACTGTTGAGCACCCCGCGCTCGCGCTGCGTGGCCTGGCCAAGCGGTTCGACGGCACCATCGCGGTGGCCGGCGTCGACCTGGACGTGCCCGCCGGCTCCTTCTACGGCCTGTTGGGCCCGAACGGCGCCGGCAAGACCACCACCCTGTCGATGGCGGTCGGGCTGCTGCGGCCGGACGCCGGCTCGGCCTGGGTGCTCGGGCATGACGTCTGGCGGGACCCGGTCACCGCGAAGCGGTTGCTCGGCGTGATGCCCGATGGGGTACGCCTGTTCGACCGGCTGACCGGGGCGGAGCTGCTGGCCTACAACGGTCTGTTGCGGGGGATGGACCCGGCGGTGGTCGACCAGCGGGCCGCCGAACTGCTGGACGTGCTGGCGCTCGGCGATGCCGGTCGGACGCTGGTGGTGGACTACTCGGCGGGCATGAAGAAGAAGATCGGCCTGGCCTGCGCGCTGCTGCACGGCCCTCGGGTGCTGGTGTTGGATGAGCCGTTCGAGGCGGTCGACCCGGTCTCCGCCGCGCTGATCCGGGACATCCTCACCAGGTACGCGGCCGGCGGCGGCACGGTGGTCTTCTCCAGTCACGTGATGGAGGTCGTCGAGCGGCTCTGCTCACACGTGGCGATCCTCGCCCAGGGCGTCATCAAGCGGGTCGGCACGCTCGCGGAGGTACGCGGCGAGCGCTCGCTGGAGCAGGTCTTCGTCGAGGTGGTCGGCGGGCGCACCGCGACCGGTGACGAGTTGTCGTGGCTGTCCCGGTGAGCGTCGGCGCCGCGCCCGCCGCGCCTGTGCGCGCTGTCTCCGCCCGGCACTTCGTGCGGCTCAAGCTGCGGGTCATGGGCAACAGCTTCCGGGGCCAGGGCTGGCGGATCGCGCTGTTCATCGGCGGTGTGCTGTTCGGGCTCTGGTTCGCCGCCAGCGGCTTCTTCCTGTTCGCCGCGCCGGGCCTGACGGACAACGGCCGGTACGCGGTGCTGGTCGCGGCAGCCGGCGGCGGGCTGCTGGTGCTGGGTTGGCTGCTGCTGCCGCTGGTCTTCTTCGGGGTGGACGAAACGCTGGACCCGGCCCGGTTCGCGTTGTTGCCGCTGCCCCGTCGCACGCTGGTCACCGGCCTCTTCGCCGCCGCGCTGGTCAGCGTTCCGGTGCTGGCGGTGTTGATCGCGTCGTCGGGGCTGGTGCTGACCTCCTGGGTGTTGGGAGGATGGTCCGCTGGTCTGGTGGCCCTGTTCGGCGTACTCGGTGGGCTGTTGCTCTGCGTGGCCGCCAGCAGGGCGGTGACCAGCGCCTTCGCGACCATGCTGCGGTCCCGCCGGGTGCGGGACCTGGCTGCCGTGCTGTTGGCGGTGACGGCGGCGCTGCTCGGCCCGTTGCAGGTCTTCGGCCTCGCGGCGCTGCGAGAGACGGACTGGACCCGGCTGACCGGGGTGGCGACCGTGATCGGCTGGACGCCGTTAGGCGCTCCGTGGACCGCCGGCATCGACCTGGCGCAGGGACGGGTGTGGGCCGCGCCGGTCAAGTTGTTGATCACGGTGGTGACGATTGGCGCCCTGCTGGCCTGGTGGTCGCGGTCGTTGGAGTCGGCGATGGTGGGTGCGGCGAGCTCCGGTAAGGCCCCGGCGCAACGCGGCGTCATCGGCGGCGCGGTCGCACAGCTGTTTCCCCGGGTTGCCGGCTGGGCGCGTCGGGACCGCTTCGGTGCGCTGGTCGCCCGGGAGGCACGCTACTGGTGGCGGGACGCCCGCCGCCGCGCAAACCTGATCACGATCGCGGTGGTCGGCATCTTCATCCCCGTGATGATCAACCTTGGTGGCTCGAGCTTCGCGGTCGAGGACGGGCAGGGCTTCACGATGGGTGCCGGCGACAGCTCGCCGGTGCTGGTCACCCTCTCCATGATCTTCGTCGGCGTGCTCGCCTCGGTCACGCTGGCGAACCAGTTCGGCTTCGACGGCAGCGCCTACGCCGCGAACGTGGTGGCCGGGGTGCCCGGCCGGGTGGAGCTGCGCGCGCGGATGACGGCCTTCTCGCTGTACGTCCTGCCGATGCTGGCGTTCGTCGCGGTGGTGCTGGCGGTGGTGCTCGGTCGACCGGGCTGGATCGGGCTGACCGCCGGCAGCCTGGCCGCCACCTACGGTGCCGGACTGGCGGTGAACAGTTTCGTCTCGGTGCTCGGGGCGTACTCGCTGCCGGAGACGAGCAACCCGTTCGCGATGAACAGCGGCGCGGGCCTGGCGAAGGGTCTGCTCACCCTGCTGGCCATGATCGTCTCGGCGGTCGCCGCGGTGCCGATGCTGGTGGCCGCGGCGCTGCTCGGTGACGCCTGGCTGTGGCTGGCCCTTCCGCTCGGCGCGGCGTACGGGCTGGGCGCGGCGCTGCTGGGCGCTTACCTGGCCGGCGACGTGCTGGACCGGCGCCAGCCGGAGCTGCTGGCCACGGTCACCCCCCGCCGTTAACCAGCGCGTCGGCTGGGGGTCTGGGCGGCGTCGGCGACGAAGCCACGCCACGCAGCCGGAGCGAAGGCGAGGGTCGGGCCGGAGCGGTCCTTGCTGTCCCGGACCAGGACGACACCGGGCAGGTTGTCCGCAACCTCGACACAGTTGCCGCCGGAATCGGTCGACCGGGTGGACGTGCGCCAGCGTGGCTCATTCGTCGTCATGGCGTCACCTTCAGCTTCCGGATCAGATCCATTGAGGCGTTTGTGGAGAGCGCTTCGCCGAGCAGGCTATCCCATTTGAGACTAATCAATCCGATCATTTCCGGGTCGTCCATGACGTGTCCGCGAGCGGCATTCTCCAGGTAGAGAACCACGTCCCCGCCGGGCAACTCGGCGCACACGAACCCACCGCCAAGGCCGACATGCTCACCGACGCTCAGTGGGATGACGTGCAACCGGACGAACGGCAGCTCTGCCACCTCAAGCAGTCGGCCGAGCTGGGCATTGAGCACGGCGGGGCCGCCCACCGGCCGGTGGAGGCCCATCTCGTCCACCAGGAAAACGCAATACGGCGGCATATCCCGGGACAGCAGCAGTTGGCGTTCCAAACGAAGCGCAACAAGTTCGTCGACCACAGCCGGCGGATGCAGTCCACCCGCCGAGATAACGGCGTGGGCGTACTCCTCAGTCTGCAGGAGGCCGGGCACGAGGCATGCCTCGAAAGCTCGGAGGCGCGTCGCCTGTTGCTCATATCCCCGCCACGGGACGAACCAGGATGGGCCGCGCTCCTGGTCCGCCGCCTTGAGGAGTTCGGCGAGGAGGCCGCCGGTGGCGAGGGCTTCGTCTGCGGCGACCGCGAACTCCATGGTTGGCCGGCGCCGGCCGGTCTCGATGGCAGCCACCGTGGAGGGACTCCACCTGGTCAGGGTCGCCAATGCCTCCTGAGACACCTCAGCACCGGCCCGGGCGGCCTTCAACGCCCGTACCCACATCTCGACGTTCATCCTTACCTCTCCGGTAAGTACGTGACCCCGCTGCGTAGTAAGCCCTGGCATCCTCCCCTGTCCGCGCCTCTCCGTCCAGGGTGGAGGTACGCGGCCCGGCCGGTGGAGGCGATGTCCCGCCGTCCGGTCCTGCGCTCGGGCCGCCCCGGTCATCCCCCCGACCGGGGCGGCCCCCATTGACCGGGAGGAGATCAGCCATGTTCGGATTCATCCGTGGCAGGAACGGGGCGCGGTGGTCGTACCGCAGAAGGAAGATCGCGGCACCGGCGGCGGTGCCAGGCGCGACCGGATCGGAGCGGTCGGCGGGCCCGCCGAATCAACCACCCGCGTGGGCGACCGGGCCGACGGTGGCCCTGCCGCGACCGGGCCGGGCCGGCTGGCTGACCCCGGCGCAGACCTGGCGGGCAAACGGCGGCCGCTGGTGACGGCCGCCGGCCGGGAGCATCGCAGCGAAGACCGTCGTGTCCCCACGAGCGATATGACTCTCAGGCATATTCATGCCTCTGAGTCATATTCCTTCAATCGGGACTGCCCGCCGACGCGGTCGACGGGAGGGCGGTGGTGAGCCGGCCACACCTGCCGATGCGGCCGCTCTGGCGGTGTCGCGGCTGCGGTGCGCTCTGGCCATGCCAGCCGGCGCGGCTGGCGCTGCTCGCCGAGTACCGGCACGACCGCGTGGCACTGCTGGTCTACCTGGGCACGGCGATGGCGGAGGCGGGTGATCAGCTCGCCCGGCTCAACGGGCGACCCACCGACCTGCACGAGCGCTTCCTGGGTTGGGCGCGGGGGCGGGGCGGCACAATGTTTCACGTGAATCATGAGCCGGGAGCCGAAATCCACCACACCGATCCGTTCGCGGTGCCGACCGGGCAGCGGTCTCCGGTACGCCGCCTGCGTGGTCGCCTCGCCGCACCGGTGACCCTCTGGACGGCGCCCGGCCCCGCCGGGCTGACGGTCTCGTCCACCCTGGTGGCCGAGGGAGAACCGGACCGGTTGGTTGGTCTGATCGATCCGGAGTCCGACCTCTGGGCGGCGGTCGAGGAGGCGGGCCGGTTCGCGGTCTCGCCACTCGGCCCGCCGCACCGCCAGCTCGCCGATCGATTCGCCGGTCTCTTTCCCGCCCCGGGCGGGCTCTTCGCCACCGGCGCGTGGATCGACACGCCGTACGGGCCGGTGCCGGGGGACGCTGGCGGCTGGGCCGGGTGTCGACTGGACACCGCCCGGGAGTACGGCTGGGCCCTGCTGGTGGAGGCCACCATCGAGGCGGTCGACCTGGCCGAGGAGGCCTCGCCGCTGCTGCACTATCGCGGTCGCTATCACGAGCTGCCCGGCTGAACGGGCAGCCTCGCGACCACCAGAGTCGACCGACCGGTCACCGGAGTGATCTGAGTCACTCGGCGCAGCCAGCCAACCGCTCGGCGCACTCGACGACCGGCGTCGATCTCGCCCTTCCCCGTCGGGGAGCGCGCTCTTTACCGTGCGCGAAACTCCTCTGACGCCTGTGAAGGTGGTGATCCACACATGTCCACGGACACGCCCGCTCCGGCCGCTTCCCAGTCGGACAAGTACCTGGCCGTACAACGGTCGGACGAGTTCGCCGGGCTGCGGCGTGCGCTGCGCGGCTTCGTCTTCCCGATGACCGTCGCGTTCTTCCTGTGGTATGCGCTCTACGTCATTCTCTCCGCATACGCCCGGGACTTCATGGGCACGAGACTGTTCGACAGCAACATCAACGTCGCGCTGGTCTTCGGCCTGCTCCAGTTCGTCTCCACGTTCCTGATCGCCTGGCTCTACTCCCGGTACGCGGACCGGAAGATCGACCCCATCGCCGACCGGATCCGCGCCGAGATCGGGGAGGTGACCCATGAGCAAGGTCCTCGCGGTTGAGACGTTCCTCGCGGCCGAGGCGGGCAACCACACCGCCCGCAACCTGACCATCACGCTGTTCCTGGTCTTCGTGGCGGTGACCCTGGCCATCACCATCTGGGCCAGCCGGCAGACCAAGACGGCGACCGACTTCTACGCGGGCGGCCGGTCCTTCACCGGATTCCAGAACGGCATGGCGATCGGTGGCGACTACATGTCGGCCGCCTCGTTCCTGGGTATCGCCGGCATCATCGCGCTCTACGGCTACGACGGCTTCCTCTACTCGATCGGCTTCCTGGTCGCGTGGCTGGTGGCCCTGCTGCTGGTCGCGGAGCTGCTGCGGAACTCGGGCCGGTACACGATGGCCGACGTGCTGGCCTTCCGGATGCGTCAGCGTCCGGTGCGTACGGCGGCGGCGGTCTCCACCATCACGGTGTCGATCTTCTACCTGCTCGCGCAGATGGTGGGTGCCGGCGCGCTGGTCGCGCTGCTGCTCGGCATCCGGCCGGGGACGACCTTCCTCGGCATGGACGCGGCCACCGCGAAGGTGGCGACCATCATCATGGTCGGCACCCTGATGATCATCTACGTCACCGTGGGCGGCATGAAGGGCACCACCTACGTACAGATCGTCAAGGCGTTCCTGCTCATGGGCGGCGCGCTGGTGATGACCGTGCTGGTGCTGGCGAAGTTCAACTTCAACCTGTCGGAGCTGCTCGGCCAGGCGGCCGAGGCCTCCGGCAAGGGCAGCGCGTTCCTCGAACCCGGGCTGCGGTACGGCGTCGAAGTCGCCGGCAACTCGACACAGACGTTCTACAACAAGGTCGACCTGCTGTCCCTGGGTATCGCCCTGGTGCTCGGCACCGCCGGTCTGCCGCACATCCTGATCCGCTTCTACACCGTGCCGACCGCGAAGGCGGCCCGTAAGAGCGTGCTCTGGGCGATCGGCATCATCGGCACCTTCTACCTGCTCACCCTGGCCCTGGGCTTCGGTGCGGCGGCGCTGGTGGGCAGCGAGGCGATCACCGCGCAGGACAAGGCCGGCAACACCGCCGCGCCGCAGTTGGCCGAAGCGCTCGGGATCGACTTCTTCGGCGGCGAACTCGGTGGGGCGGCTCTGCTGGCGATCATCGCGGCGGTCGCCTTCGCCACCATCCTTGCCGTGGTCGCCGGGTTGACGCTGGCCTCTTCGTCCAGCCTGGCGCACGACTTCTACGCGAACGTCATCAAGCGGGGTGAGGCGTCGGAGCGGCAGGAAGTGCGGGTCGCCCGGATCTCCGCCCTGGGGATCGGCGCGGTGTCGATCGCCTTGTCGATCTACGCGCAGAACCTGAACGTGGCGTTCCTCGTGGCGCTGGCCTTCGCGGTCGCCGCCTCGGGCAACCTGCCGGCGATCCTCTACAGCCTCTTCTGGCGGCGGTTCAACACCTCCGGCGCGGTGTGGGCGATCTACGGCGGTCTGCTCGCGGCCGTACTGCTGGTGTTCTTCTCGCCGGTGGTCTCCGGTGCGCCGACCTCGATGTTCCCGGATCACGACTGGCAGTGGTTCCCGCTGTCCAACCCGGGCATCCTCTCGATCCCGTTCGGTTTCCTGTGCGGGTGGATCGGCACCGTCATCTCCAAGGAGCACGACGAGGACAAGTACGCGGAGCTGGAGGTACGCGCCCTCACCGGCGCTGGCGCCCACTAGCCACGGCACCCTGTTGCAAGGGAAGGGGCCCTGTTGACGCCACATGTCAACAGGGCCCCTTCCTCGAATTTCGGGGTCGGTAGGCTGAACGGTATGAAGGTTGCTGAGCGCTTCGGGTCCGGTCACCGCATTCTCGTCACCGGCGGAGCTGGTTTCGTCCCGTCGCACCTGGTGGACGTCCTGATCGCTCGGGGTTGCACGGTGGTGGCGCTGGACAACTTCGTGACCGGCTCCAAGGAAAACGTCGCCCACCTGCTGGATCGGCCAACCTTCACCCTCGTCGAAGCGGACATCTCCGACGGCCTGCCGACCCACCACCCGGCGCTGGCCGAGCGGTTCGACGCGATCCTGCACATGGCGTCGCCGGCCAGCCCTACCGACTTCGCCCAACTCCCGGTGGAGATCCTCCGGGTTGGCTCGGTGGGCACCCTGCACCTGCTGGACCGCGCGGTCGCCGATGGTGCCCGGTTCCTGATGGCCTCCACCTCCGAGGCGTACGGGGACCCGAAGGAGCACCCGCAGCGCGAGACCTACTGGGGCAACGTCAACCCGATCGGGGTCCGCAGCGTCTACGACGAGGCAAAGCGCTTCTCCGAGGCCGCGACAATGGCGTACCACCGGCACCGCGGGCTCGACGCGGCGATCGTCCGGATCTTCAACACGTACGGCCCGCGGATGCGCCCGGACGATGGCCGTGCCATCCCCACCTTCATCTCCCAGGCGCTGCGCGGCGAGCCGATCACCGTGCATGGCACCGGCAACCAGACCCGGTCCATCTGCTTCGTCGAGGACCTGGTGCGGGGCATCCTGCTGCTGCTCGACTCGACCGAGACGGGCCCGATCAACTGCGGCACCGAGCATGAGCTGTCCATGCGGCAACTCGCCGAGTTGATCGTGTCGCTCTCCGACAGCAGCTCGCAGGTGACCTACGTCACCCGCAGCTCGGACGACCCGGAGATGCGCCGCCCCGATCTCACGCTCGCCCGCGAACTACTCGGATACGAGCCGACGGTGACGCCCGAAGATGGCCTGCGACGCACGATCGAGCACTTCCGGGCGCGACTAGGGTAACCGGTTCACGGCGCACCGCCTGCCGCTGAGTGTCGCCTGAAGGCGGCGGTGGCTCCCGCTACGTACCCTGATTTACATGTCCGCGACTTCGTCTGCCGGCGTCCCGCATCCGTTCCTGCATCGCAGCGCCGGGCGCGCGTCGGTGCCCGGCCCCGATCAGGGCGCCTCCGGGCGCGCCCGTCCGACCGAGGCGCGCTTCTACCCGTCGTACGACGAGGAGCAGCCCGGTCCGGGCGGCCCGGCGGGGCCGAAGGGGCCCGGCGGGCCGGGTGGCACCGGCGGGCCGCGGCGGCGTGGCCCCCGACCGCGCTGGGGTCGGATCGCCCTCGTGGCCGGGGTCGCGGTGCTGGTGTTGGCGCTGCTCGGCAGCGTGGGTGCCTGGCTGTACGCCCGCAACCTCAACGGTGACCTGGCCCGCACCGACCCGTTCGCGGAGATCACCGGTGGCCGGCCGGCCAAAACCGTCGACGGCGCGCTGAACATCCTGTTGGTCGGCAGCGACTCGCGGGACCCGGACGCGCCGGTCGATTCCAAGAGTCAGTGGCGCGCCGACACGATCATCGTGATGCACATTCCGGCCGACCACCAGAAGGCGTACCTGGTCTCCATCCCGCGTGACCTCTACGTGCCGATCCCGGAGAGCGCCGGCGCGGACTGCGGTTCCGGACAGCGCGCGAAGATCAACGCGGCGTTCGCGTTCGGCGGGCTGCCGCTGGCGGTGCGCACCGTGGAGTGCTTCACCGACGTTCGGATCGACCACGTGATGGCGATCGACTTCGGCGGTTTCAAGGAGGTCACCGACGCCCTCGGCGGGGTGGACCTGAAGGTGGAGCGGACCATCACCTCGATCCACAAGCCGTACCGGACGTTCACCGAGGGCACCAACCACATGGACGGCTCGGAGGCGCTGGACTGGATCCGGCAGCGCAAGCAGTTCCCGGACGGGGACTTCGCCCGGATGCGGCACCAGCAGGAATTCCTCCGGGCACTGATGGACAAGGCGGCCAGCACGGGCACTCTGGCGAACCCGAAGAAGCTCAACGATTTTCTCCAGTCGGTGACCGCGGCCGTAACCGTCGACCAGGGTTTCTCGGTTACAGACATGGCGCTGCAGTTCCGCAATCTGCGCGGCCAGAACCTCACCTTTGTGACCAGCCCGAACTCGGGCAGCGAGACGATCAACGGCGAGTCGGTGGTGGTCTCGGACCGGGAGAAGGCGCTCGCCATGTACCAGGCCATGTCGGCGGACACCATGGCGGACTGGGTCAAGGCCAATCCGCCGAAGGGCAACAACGGCGGCTGACCGTCCCGGACGGGTGGTCTGGCGATACCGCCGTTGGAGGGCAGACGGTCACTCCGCCGTTCGGGTCATCGAGCGGCGGCGATCGACTGAATCCGAGAAAGTCGACGTCCGGATTGACCCGGGATGAACTCGCCAAGTCGATTTGATGTCCGTACAGTGGTGCCGCCCCCCTCCTGATCACGAGCTGGAGCACGCATGCCGGTTCAGGCCAGTCGTCGCCCTTCGTCCCCCGGGTCCGCCGCTCCCAGCGGCCGGGTCTCTGCGGCCATCCCAGCGCAGCCGCGCTCTTCGGGCGGTGGGCCGGGCGGTCTCCCGCCTGGCAGCGGCGGCGATGGCGGCGGCGCGGGTGGCGGTGGGTCGAAGAAGCGGACCAAGCGCAAGGACCCGCTCTGGGCCAGGCTGACCGTGGTCTTCGGTGCCGTGTTGATGCTGACCAGCGGCGTGGCCATCGTCGGCAGCAAGGCGCTGATCGGGCAGGCGACCGGCGGCATCGCGAAGGGCAACCTGCTGGGTGATGCGGGCAAGTCCGACGCCGAGGGCGGTGCGAGCCTGGACGGCCCGATCGACATGCTGCTGCTGGGCGTGGACGCGCGGGAGCGCTGGGCCGCCGACGACGTCCGCTCGGACAGCATCATCATCCTGCACATTCCGGCCACCCACGACCAGGCGTACCTGATCTCGATCCCCCGGGACACCGAGGCGCAGATCCCGGCGTTCAAGAAGAGCGGCTACGGCGGCGGCTCCGGGAAGATCAATGCCGCGTTCCAGGCCGGTGCCGCCAACGGTGGCGGCTGGGAGGGTGGCGCCCAGCTGATGGCCCAGACGATCAAGCAGCTCACCGGGATCAGCTTCGACGGCGCGGCGATCATCAACTTCGGTGGCTTCAAGAACGTCATCGACACCCTGGGCACGGTGCGGATCTGTGTCAGCCAGGAGGTCCAGTCGCTGCACATGTCGTACGTCGACGGCAAGCCGATGTGGAACGCGGACGCCAAGAAGACCGGCAAGGCGCGGACCCCGGTGGTGCACAAGAAGGGCTGCCAGGAGATGGAGGGTTGGGCTGCGCTCGACTACTCCCGGCAGCGCAAGACCCTCAAGAACGGCGACTACGACCGGCAGGCGAACCAGCAGCAGCTGATCAAGGCGATGGCCAAGAAGGCCACCGAGGGCGGGATGTTGTCCAACCCGGCCAAGATGAACAACCTGATCAAGGCGGCGGGTAAGGCGTTCGTGCTGGACACCGGCGGTGTGCCGATCGAGGACTTCATCTTCACCATGCGTGGGGTCACCGGCAACGAGCTGACCATGCTCAAGACCAACAACGGCACCTTCCACGCCAACGGCAACAACACCGAGGGCTTGAGCGAAGAGACGATGGACATGTTCCGGGCGGTCAAGCAGGACAAGCTCGCCGAATTCGTCTTCACGCACCCCGAGGTGATCTCCACCCGTAAGTGAGACGGGAGTCGAGGAAAGCCAGCGACGGCACCGTCACCGCCCGTAGCCTGACGTGAGTAGGTTTCACGTATCGGCTGCGGGGAGGCGGTCACGTCCAGGTGGGGACGGAACGCAGCGGGCCGGCCCGGGACGGCCTCGTCCGCCCGATCACGCCGCGCCCGTGGGTCACGGATCCTGCTCGGCATCGGCCTGGCCCTCGTCCTGCTGGCCGGGCTCGCCATGGTCGGGCTCAAGACCCTCACCCACCGGTACGACCGCTCGGTGGCCAAGGAGCAACTGCTCGATCCCGACGCCCGCACCGGCCGGACCGACCTGGACGGACCCCTCAACTATCTCCTGATCGGCTCCGACCGCCGCCCGGGCGACAGCGGGCCGGACCAACGCTCCGACAGCATCCTCATCGTGCACGTACCCGCCGGGCAGCAGGAGGCTTACCTGGTTTCCATCCCGCGTGACCTGTTGGTCGCCATCCCGCCCGGGAACGGCTTCGGTGGCGGTCAAGACAAGGTCAATGCGGCGTACGAGCACGGCGGCGGCGGACGGGCCGGCGCCCAACTGCTCTCCGCCACCCTGAACAGGCTCACCGGCATCCGGTTCGACGGTGCCGCGCTGATCGACTTCTCCGGCTTCCGGAAGGTCATCGACCTGCTCGGCGGGGTGCAGATGTGCGTGGACACCGAGGTGCGCTCGATCCACACCAACCGGGTCTTCCCCACCGGATGCCAGCAGATGGACGGGGCGAAGGCGCTGGACTACGTACGACAGCGCTACGACCTGCCCGGCGGCGACTACGACCGGCAGCGCCACCAGCAGCAACTGCTCCGGGCGATGCTGGACAGCGCCGGCAAGGCCGACCTGCGCAGCAACCCGGTCAAGCTGGACCAGGTGCTCCGGGCGGTGGGCAGCTCGTTGACCGTCGACAGCAACGGCGTACCCCTGGAGGACCTGCTCCTCGCGCTGCGCGCGCTGCCGCCCGACGGGATGCGCGGCGTCCAGGTGCCGTCCTCCCCGCAGACGATCGACGAGGTCTCGTACGTGGTGCTGGACAACGGGGGCAACGGGCTCTTCGAGGCAGTTCGCGGCACGCGGGTGCCAGCGTGGGCCCAGGCCAACCCCCATTGGGTGACCCGGTTGTGACCGTGCCGACGGCCGGGTCGGTGCCGAACCGGCCGCTGAGGATCTAGTGTTGCTTTCTGTGTTCGGACCCCAGGTTCCCACCGTGCCCGTGACCGAGATCGCCGACGAGACCTACCTGCTGGATGTGCGGGAGGACGACGAGTGGGCGGCCGGCCATGCTCCCAACGCCCACCACCTGCCGATGATGGAGCTGCCGGCCCGGCTCGCGGAGGTGCCCACCGACCGGGACGTGGCGGTCGTCTGCCGCTCCGGCGGGCGTTCCGCCCAGGTCGTCGCCTACCTCATCAACAACGGCTGGGAGCAGGTGCGAAACGCCGACGGTGGGATGCGCCAGTGGGCTGCGGTCGGCCGACCGGTGGTCGACGCGAACGGACAGCCCGGCCAGGTCATCTGAGGCGGGCGGGATGGGCGGGCCACTGGTCTTCGCGCACCGCGGTGCGTCGTACGACCTTCCCGAGCACACCCTCGCCGCGTACCTGCGCGCTCTCGATGAGGGCGCCGACGGCCTGGAGTGCGATGTCCGACTGACCCGGGACGGGCACCTGGTCTGCGTGCACGACCGACGACTCGACCGGACCAGCAACGGTCGCGGTCTGGTCAGCGCGCGTACGCTCGCCGAGCTGGATGCGCTGGACTTCGGCTCGTGGCATCCGGGCAGCGCGCCGAGCGGCGACCTGCCGCCCGACGAGTCGCACACCCGGCTGCTGACCCTGGCGCGGCTGCTGGACGCGGTGCTCGCCGCCGGCCGGCCGGTCCGGTTGCTGGTGGAGACGAAACACCCGTCCCGTTACGGCTCGAACGTGGAACGGCGACTGGTCAGCCTGCTGCGCCGGTACGGGCTGGCTGATCCGGCGCCGGACGACCCGGTGCAGGTGACCGTCATGTCGTTCTCCCCGCTGGCGCTGCGGCGGCTCCGCGAGCTGGCTCCGACGCTGCCGACGGTGTTGTTGCTGGAGGTGCTGCCGCGCTGGCTGCGGCTGAACCGGCTGCCGTTCGGCGCCCGCGTCGCCGGGCCGGGCATCGGCCTGGTCCGGGCCCGCCCGCAACTGCTGCCCGCACTGCGCGCGGCCGGCAACCAGGTGTACGTCTGGACGGTCAACGATCCGGCCGACCTGGAGCTGGTGCTGGCCACCGGGGTGGACGGGATCATCACTGATCGGCCGGCGTACGCCCTGGCCCGCCTGGACCGCTGACCGGCGGCCCGGCGGCCGGTCTGCTCGGACCCGAGCAGGCCGACCGGGCGGGGGTGCCCAAATCGGGGTCGGCGAGGCAGACTCGGCACATGCCGGAGCGTATTGATTTCCCCGCTCTCATCGCCGGCCACACCGTCGTGATCGAGATGATCAATTCTGGGGACGCGGGCCTGCCGGTCCTCACCCAGCTGCTCCGGGTGGCCCAGCCGGCACTCGGCGCGACCGGTATGGCGTTCGTCGAGTTCGGTCCGACCGGCGGTCGCGTGATCGCCGCGACCGGCGCGGCGGAATGGGCCCTCGGCCGTCCGCTGGCGGCCGACGACCCGGACACCGTCTGTCTGCTCTCCGGGCCGCGGGTGCGCCAGGTCCGGGTGGGCGACCTCAACGGCAAGTTGGCCGGCGAGCTGGCGGGCAGCGGCCTGCGCCGGATGGTGGTCTCGCGAGCCGAGATCGGCGGCCACACCGTCGGGAGCCTGCACGCGCTCTACCCGGGCGACGACGAGCCGGGCGCCGAGCAGCAGGGGGTCGTCGGCTACCTCGCGTCCTGCGTCGGGCACATGTACGGCGACCAGGGCGGTCTGCCGGTGCACGGCGACGGCCCGGTGGTGGCCGCACTCGCCGACGGGCTTGCCGTCGTCGACCGGGACGGGCACGTCCGACTCTGGAACCCGGCCGCCGCCCAGGTCACCGGCCGGTCGGTCGAGCAGGCGCTGAGCCGCCCGTTGCCGTTCCCGCTGCCGCCCTCGGGCCAGGTGCGGGACCATCGGATGCCCGACGGCCGCTGGCTGCGGATCACCTCCGGCGAGCTGCCCGGCCCCGGCACGTTGCGGGTGGTCACCTTCCGCGACATCACCGATCAGCAGCGCCGCGACCACGACCGGGAGCTGTTCGTCGCGGTCACCAGCCACGAGCTGCGTACCCCGGTCACCGTGATCAAGGGGTACGCGGACACGCTCACCGACCACTGGGAGTCGCTGACCGAGGTCGACCGACGGCAGGCTGCCCGGGTGATCGGGCAGCGCGCCAACGAGTTGGCCCGGCTGGTCGACCGTCTCCTCTCCTCGGCGGCCGAGGCGGGGCCGGGGGACGACCCACCCACTCCGTTCGACCTCGGCGAGGCGCTGCGCTCCGCCGTCCTGGACCTGCCGGCGGAGTTGCGTCGCCGGCTGGTGCTCGGCCTCCCGACCGATCTGCCCAAGGCGCTCGGCCATCGACCCAGCCTGGCCACCGTGCTGACCGAGTTGACGACCAACGCCGGCAAGTACTCGGCACCGGGTTCTCCGATCGAGATCACCGCCTCGGTCGACGGTCACCTGGTGGCGTTCCGGGTCAGTGACCGGGGCATCGGCATCCGACCGGAGCACGTGGAGCGGGCGTTCGACAGGTTCTGGCAGGGCGAGTCCGGCGACCGGCGCGGCTACCCCGGGGCAGGGCTGGGCCTCTATCTCGTCCGCCGAATCGTTGAACAGCAAAATGGATGGGTATCCCTACGTCCAAGGACCGGCGGCGGTACGGTCGCAGAGGTGCGGCTACCGCGCGGTTGACCGAGGGTGGCGCGACGTGGAGGCGACGGTGGCAGCGGCAGTGAGGGAGCGGGCGTGGTGTGTGGTGGTTCCCCATCACCCGGCCGGCGCACGGCTGGCCCGGCACCGGCTCGCCGGTGAGCTGGCGGACGTCGTACCCCCGACGCTCCTCGCGGATCTGATCGCGGTGCTCGCGGAGCTGGTGGGCAACGCGGTGCGGCACGCGCGGCCCCTGCCTGGCGGGGTGGTCCGGGTGGCCTGGGGGCTGCGGCCCTCGGCCGAGGGCCCACGGATCCAGCTGCGGGTCACCGACGGCGGCGCGACCACCGGGCCACGGATCCGCACGGCCAGCCCCGACGCGGCCGACGGGCGGGGGTTGCACATCGTGGCCGGGCTGGCCACCCGCTGGGGCGTCGAGCGGGACGGCATGGGCCAGCGCGTGTGGGCGGAGTTCGACCTGGTGCCGACACCCCGACCCACCCTGGTGCCGGCGGGCTGAGTGCGGCTCGGGCGGGTCCCGCCCACGGCGAGCCGGGCGGGGCTCTAGGCTGTGACGCCGTGAGCAAGCGTCGAAAGAGCCAGCGCACCGCCGCCGACACCGCCCCCCGCCGAGACAAGGTGCGGGACGTCTTCGTGCCGCGTCCCTTCGACGGGCTGGTCGACGAGCCCGAGTGGATCGCGCTGCGCGAGTTGGTGCCCGCCGCCTCCGCGCCGCTGAGGCTGGCACCCGCCCTGGTCGAGGAGTTCGGTGACCGGTCGGCGACGCTGGCAACGGTGCTGCCGATGGCCGCCCCGGCGATCACGAAGCCGGACGGTCGGGTGCTCATCGGTCTCCAGCGCCACCAGCAGTCCGGTGACGTCTCCCGGGACCTGGCCGAGGCGTTGCTCTGCGCGCTGCGCACCGAGCCGGGCGCTCAGGTGACCGTGCCGCCGCTGCCCGGCCCCGGCCCCCGCCTGCAGGACATCCTGGTGGACGAGCCGCTGGAGATCAGCATGCACGAGGGTTTCGAGTTCTGGCTCGACCCCGGGGCCGCCGACGATCCGACCGTCCAGGCGTCGCTGGAGCGGGCGAACGCGGCCATCTACCCGACGGTGCGGCTGACCGCGGCGAAGGCCGCGTACTGGTGCCAGGTCCCGGAGAAGGCACACGTGCGCTGGGTGCTGCCGGACGACGAGGACGCCGCCCTGGACGCGCTGGCGCGGCTCGGCGCGGCCGGCACGTTGACGCTCGGCGAGCAGACCAAGTTCGCCGGCATGTTCCGCGCGCACGGTCGGCTGGTGCCGGTCTGGGACCTGCCGGAGGAGACTCCGGCGACCGAGTGGGAGGAGCCGGTGGCGCAGTTCGCCAAGCGGTACGCCGAGGCGCTCACCGCCACCGACCCGCTCGACGCCGCCGGCCGCCGGGCCCGCCAAGGGCTGCTCGGCCGCCAACTCACCCTCCGCTGAGGTCAGGAAGAGCCCTTTCCTGGCAAGGGATCGCGGGTGATCGGGCAGGACATGCAGCGCGGCCCGCCCCGACCGGAGCCCAGCTCGGAACCGGCGATCGGGATCACCTCGATGCCGGCTCGCTCCAGCTGGGCGTTGGTCTCGGTGTTGCGCTCGTAGCCAACGCAGAGCCGTGGCGCCAGAGCGAGGGTGTTGTTGCCGTCGTCCCACTGCTCGCGTTCCGCGGTGACCGGGTCCAGCCCGGTGTCGATGACCCGGAGCAGGTCGAGGTCCATCGCGTCGGCGGCGGCCCGCAGGAACGGCGCGGGCCCGTCCACCCGCGGGTCCTCACCGTCCGCGCCGGCGATCACCGTGTACGCGGACAGCGTGCTCGCGATGTTGGGATACATCAGTACGGCGTCCACGTCGACCATCGTGCAGACGGTGTCGAGGTGCATGGTGGCGCGCTTCTGGGCGATCGGCACCACCAGGATGGTGTGGGCCAGGCCGGCGGCGAAGACCTGCCGACCGAGGCGCTCGGCACCGGCCGGCGTGGTCCGCTCGCCCACCCCGACGGCCAGCACCCCGGGTGCGAGCAGCAGCACGTCCCCGCCTTCCAGGTGCTCAAGGTTCGGGCGGTAGACGAACTCGGTGCCGGCGAAGCGTGGGTGGTGGCGGTAGATGGCGTCGGTCAGGGTGGTCTCCCGGCGGCGGGCCGGCATGGCCAGGCTGGTGACACCGACCCGATCGCCGATCCACAGCGACGAATCGCGGGTGAACAGCAGGTTAGGTAACGGATCGATAACGAAGTCGTGTCGATCCATCAATGTGTAGACCAACCCACCCGGCCGCTCCGAGCTGATCCGAAGCTCCTCGTGGGCCAGCCCGGCGGTGAGCACGTCGGCCAGGGCAGCCGGGTCGAGATAGGAGAGGTGGTCGGCGACGCGGGCCCGCAGGGTGTCGCCGAGCCGTCGGGAACGCAGCACCTGCTCGATGAGCTCGGCCCGGGCGTCCGCGACGGCCAGCGTCTCGGTCAGCAGGGTGGCCAGGTAGAGCACCTCGACCCCGCGCTCGCGCAGGGCGGCGGCGAACGCGTCGTGCTCCTCCTGGGCGCGCCCGACCCAGGGGATCGCGTCGAACAGGAGCGAGTCGTTGTTGCGCGGGGTGAGCCGGGCCAGTTCGGGGCCGGGCCGGTGCAGCAGTACGGTGCCGAGCCGGCCGACTTCACTGTCGACGTAGTGGGTCACTCCCGCAGCGTAGGGCAGGGTTTGGCGGCATCCGAGAAAAGAACTGTGGATGAATATGGCATTCATCCACAGTCACTCCGGCGTTCCGGCTTGCCGAACACCGGTAGTGGCAACGTAGGGTAGTGAGGACATAACTTCGAGGGACCTTTTGCCGGAGGTCGCGATGACTGTCTTTCCCGCACGACGAGCCGTACCGTCCGCTCGGGCACTGCCGCCCGTCGCGGTGCCACACCCCCGCGTCGAGTCGCCGGGGGTTCTCGAACCAGTCCGTCCGACACCGCTCGAATGGGCACGCCGCCGTCGGGCCGAGCGGGGTGCCCGCCGCCTGGAGGCGGCCGGGGCGCGGGCGCTGGGTCAACTCGACCACCTCGGGCCTGCCTGGCACGTCATCGAGTGGCCGCGCACCGACGTGACGGACGTCCTCGACCACGGTCACGACGATCGCGCCGGGTTCCTCGCCATCGGGCCGAGCGGTCTCTTCGCCGTGACCATCGCCGACCACGGCCGGGCCAGGGTGCTCGTCGCCGGGGACGTCGTGCAGATCAACGGCAAGCGGCCTCCGTACGTGGCCGAGTCCCGCCGGGACGCCAAGCGGGCCAGCAAGGCCCTCTCCGACGCGGTGGGGCTGCCCGTTCCGGTGACCCCGGTGCTGACCTTCGTCGGCTCCGGCGTGATCAGTGTCTACGGCCTTCCAAAGGACTGCCTGATGGCCACACACCGGGAGCTGGACCGGCTCCTCGTGGCCGGTGGCAGCCGGATCAGCCCTGCCACGGCCGAGAAGCTCTCCCGGGTCGCGCAACACCCCGGCACCTGGCTGAACGGCACGTACCGTCCAACGGGCGACTACCGGTGGTATGACGAGGGCCGAACGGCCGCTGACAAGCAGGCCCACCACCGGTAACGTCACCGGCGACGCCACGCGGCTCCGGTCCCCTCTCCACCTCACCGGTTTCCGCGCCGTCATCGGCCGCCCCGGTTCAGGCCGCGCGGCCCGGTGACCCGGTGCGCTCGGTGATACCGTCGGCGACCCGCTAGCGTGGACAGTCGATCGGTGTACATAGGAGGCGCGGTGGCCCACGTCGAACTTTCGCTCTCGGAAGCGTTCGTGCCGGCGGCGCGGGCCTCGACAGAGCCGGAGTCCGACAACGTCGGTCAATGGTCCTCGACGGTCTCCCGGGCCGATGAGCCCTGCCTGCTGATCGACGCCGACACCCGCGTGGTGGCGATCTCCACAGCCGGGTGCGAGCTGCTCTGCCTGGGCGAGCCGGGCGGCCTGATCGGGCGACCGCTGCTCGACGGCGGGCTGCGCCTCCTCGATTTCACCGCCAACCGGGGCGAGCTGACCGAGGCCGAAGCCGACAAGATCCCGCCCCTGCTGGCGCTCTCCTCCGGCCGACTCGCCCGGGGGCTACTCCGGGTGCAGGCCGCCTCGGCTAACAGCTCCGACGCGACCGTCGACGCGATCTCCACGCCGGTGCTCACCGATGGTGCCGTCGCCGGCTCACTCACCTTCTTCTCCGAGGTCTGACCTGCGGCGGAGTGTGTCCTTCGCCGCACTCCGCGTTGCTGGGATGGCCCACGCGAAGGCCGTAAGGTGCCCTCATGCTCGATATCGCTCTGCTGCCGGGGGAATACGCTGTGTGCCGGTTGACCGCCGGCGCCACCCTGCCGTACGCGTTGTCGAGCGGGCTGCGCGGCACCGACGTGGTCACGGTGAGCTGGACGGCCGACGGGATCTCCGTGATCTGCCCGACCGACCGGGCCCCGACGCACGCCGTGGTGGAGACCGTTTGGCGCTGCCTACGGGTCACCGCCCCGGTGGAGTCGGCCAGCACCGGCAACCTGGCCGCGCTCGTCGACCCGCTCGCCGAGGCACGGGTCAGCGTGGTCACATTCTCCACCTTCGACACCGACTACCTGCTGGTGCCGGCCGTCCGGCTGACCGAGGGCACGGCCGCGCTGCAGCGCGCCGGGCACCGCGTCATCGGCTGAGCTTCACCCGACCGGCCGCTCGCCCTACGATGGGCTCGGCCACCCCGGCCGCGACGAATTCTCCGATGTCCCGAGGATCGGCCCGTGCCGTTCGCCCCGCCCCGCCCCGTGTCTCCCCCGCCGCGCTCCCGCCCCACGGCTGCCCGTGTGCTGTCTGCGAGCCGGGCCCTGCCGGTGGTGCTCGTACTGCTCGTGATCGGTGCGATGACCGGCTGCGGCAGTCCACCCGAGCTGCGCGAACCAACGGGCCTGCCGAGCCACACGGCGGCCCCGACCACACCCGGCACGCCGACCGGCGCCCCGAGCACCGCCCCGAGCACCGCGCCGACCATCCCGCCGGTCGTCACGGCCACCCCCGACGCCGGGCTGGTCGCGACGGCCTGCCGGAACGGGCCGACCGGGCAGCGGGTGGTGCAACTGCTGCGCGGGCGTGCGGGAGTGCTCCCGGCCAACGTCCGGGTCCAGGTCCACACCGGGCCGCTCTGCGCCGCTGACTGGCAGTACACCGTGCTGGAGGTCACCGGGCACGAGGAACTCCAGGTGGTCACCCGAGGCCAGCCCACCGCGCCGACGCTGGTCACCGCCGGCACCGACGTCTGCACCATCGAGGTACGCGCCACCGGCCCGGCCGGGATCCGCGCCCTCGCCTGCGACGCCGGTCCGGCCGCCCAGCCGGGTGCGTAGACGCCGGTCCGGCCGCCCAGCCGGGTGCGTAGGCTGATCGACATGCCGGGAACACCGCCGACGCGCTTCGTCTACCTCGGGCCGGAGGGCACCTTCGCCGAGCAGGCCCTACGCTCCGTCCCCGCCGCCGAGCGCGGCAGCCGTACGCCTGCGCGCAGCGTCGGGGAGGCGCTCGACAGCGTCCGGGCCGGGGACGCCGACGCCGCGCTGGTGCCGCTGGAAAACTCGATCGGCGGCGCGGTGGGCGTCACACTGGATGAGATGGCCGAGGGCGAGCCGTTGGTGATCACCCGGGAGGTGATCCTGCCGGTGGAGTTCGTGCTCGGCGCCCGTCCCGGCACCTCGCTGACCTCGATCCGCACCGTGGCGGCCCATCCGCAGGCGTCCACCCAGTGCCGGGGGTGGCTGCGCGACCACCTGCCCGACACCGTGGTGGTCGACGTGCTCTCCAACGGCGCAGCCGCCGCTGGTGCCGGTGCCGGTGAGTACGACGCGGCGATCTGCGCACCGATCGGCGCGACTCGGCACCGGCTCGCGATACTTGCCGACAAGATCGCCGACCACCCCGACGCGGTGACCCGGTTCGCGCTGGTGTCCCGCCCCGGGCCGCCCCCACCGCCGACCGGCGACGACCTCACCTCGCTCGCGGTCTACATCGCCCACGACCGGGTCGGCGCGCTGCTGTCCGTGCTGATGGAGTTGGCCGTGCGCGGGGTCAACCTGACCCGGATCGAGTCCCGCCCGACCGGCGAGGCGCTGGGCCGGTACGTCTTCTTCCTGGACTGCACCGGGCACGTGGCCGACGTACGCCTGGGTGAGGCGTTGCAGGGGCTCCGCCGGGTCTGCGCCGACGTCCGCTTTCTGGGCTCGTACCCCCGGCACCGATGGGACGTGGCGGCGGGTGAGCGGCCGGTGCCCGCGCCGGCGGGCCTCTCCGACGTCGACTACGTCGACGCGGCTGCCTGGCTGTCCCGGCTGCGGACCGGCGAATTGACCTGACCGGGCGGGGCGCTCCCGGAGCCCGGGAGCGCCCGCACCGCTGGGGTCAGCTCAGCAGACCGCCGAGCAGACCGCCCTCCTGCTGTTGCTGGCCGCTGCCCATGATCGGCGGCTCCTCGGACGGCTGCACCACCACGAAGCCCTGGCCGGCGAAGCTCATCGTGAACGACTCACCGGTGCGGCGACCGAGCAGCGTGCCGAGGCCGAGCTGCTCGGCACGGTGGTAGCCGGTCTGGAGGTTGGCCGACCAGCAGACCGCGGCCTGCGGGTCGACGTACGTCGGAGCGTCGACATTGAGCACGACCGGGGTGCCCCTGGTGGTGATGGCGATCCGTCCGTAGCCGCTGAACACGCAGTTGAACAGGCCGGACGAGGAAGCCATCCCGGCGCCGCCGACCATCCTGATGTCGTACTGGAGGGTCGAGTCGAAGGCGAGCACGCTGGAGCCGTTGATGGAGAGCGCGTCGCCTGGCTCCAGGTCGATGATGTGCACGTCCTTGGCCAGCTCGGCGAGGAAGACGTCACCCTGGCCGGAGACCTTCATCAGCGGGACACCCTCGCCGGTGAGCTTCTGCTTGAGGAACTTGCCGAGCCCGCCCGAGCCCAGCGCCTGGAACTGCACATTCCCCTGGTAGGCGACCATCGACCCGACCCGGGCCATCGCCTCGCCGTTGAGCTCGATCTTCAACATCTTGGAGCTTTGCAGCCGCATGCCGGGCTGCGCGGACTCCTTCTCCAGATTCTCCGAGGAGAACAGCTCGCTGCGCATGAAAGGGTGCCTCCTGAAAGGGTTGCGGTCGCTGCACCGAAGGTAGGCGACCAGGGCAACCACGGGCCATCGGCCGAGCGGCGCGGCGCGCTCTGATTGGCGCTGACCGGTGGGGCTCAGCCCCAGCCCAGCGCGTGCAGCCGCTCGTCGTCGATGCCGAAATGGTGGGCGATCTCGTGCACCACGGTCACCGCTACCTCATCGACGACATCGTCGTCGTTGTCGCAGATCCGCAGGATCGGGCGTCGGTAGATGAAGATCCGGTCCGGCAGGACGCCGGAGTAGTCCCAGCCACGTTCGGTGAGGGCGTGGCCTTCGTAGAGGCCGAGCAGGTCGGGCTCGCCCTGCGGCGAGTCGTCCTCGACGAGGATCACCACGTTGCTCATCAGGCCGAGCAGTTCCTCGGGCACCTCGTCGAGGGCTTCGCCGACCAACTCTTCGAAGCGCTCGCGGGTCATCTCCACCGGCATCTCAGCCATTCTGCCCGATGCCGGAGGCGGCCCGTACGGTCACGACGCACCGCTGACCGGTTCGCGCGTCCACGGAGAGAGCGACCGCCCAGGGGCGGGCGGGAACTCTGTCCGTGGACGGGCGGTGTGTTGGGTCGACCGACTCAGGAAGCCAGGCGGGCGCTGAGGGTGATCTCGGCACCCGGCGAGAGCAGGCGGGAGATCGGGCAGTTGGCCTTGGCGGCCTCGGCGAGCTTCTGGAACTCCGCGTCGTCGATCCCCGGGACCTGGCCGACGGTCTCCAGGTCGATCCGGGTCACGGTCATCCCGGCGTCGGTCTTGTCCAGGTGGACCTTGGCGGTGGTCTCCACCGAGGTGGCCGTCGAGCCAGCGTCGGCAAGCGCCTTCGAGAACGCCATCGAGAAGCAGCCGGCGTGCGCGGCGGCGATCAGCTCCTCAGGGTTGGTGCCCTCGCCCTCCTCGAAGCGCGACTTGAAGGAGTAGTTGCCCGACAGGCCGCCCTTTCCGGTGCGGACAGTGCCGGCGCCCTCGGTGAGATTGCCCTGCCATTGTGCTGAAGCGGTACGGATTGGCATGAGGAGAACGCTAGCGGAAAGGTGACCGCCGAGCGACCGACCGGCACGCACGCCCGCCCTGCGATCCCTGTCACCACCAGTCGGCTGTGCCATGATGCGACCCAGGTCCGTGACCGGCGGAAGGATGGCCGATGCCCGAG
Source organism: Micromonospora sp. NPDC005413 (assembly GCF_040606435.1). Classification (NCBI taxonomy): domain Bacteria; kingdom Bacillati; phylum Actinomycetota; class Actinomycetes; order Micromonosporales; family Micromonosporaceae; genus Micromonospora; species Micromonospora sp. NPDC005413. The sequence goes on along the minus strand of NZ_JBEXEV010000009.1, from coordinate 113,457 downwards.
GAGCTTCCAATCCCACGGCAGGGCGACCGGTCCGAGGACCCGGCCGTGATCGAGTGGGGTGCTGCCGACCCGGCCCCCCGGAGCCGCTTCGGCTGGTTCCTGGCCGGCTTCACGAAGGACCCTCGGCTGCCCCTGCTGCTCGCCGGTCTGGGCGCGGTGGCCGGGGTCGCCTCGCTGGTAGGCGAGTGGCAGGTGATGACTCTGCCGAACGAGGGACCCGACGGCATCGGCACGATCGAGGTGCCCGCCGGGGTCTCCGAGGTCGGCGGCTTCGGGGTTGGTTACCTGGCCGGGCTTCTCGGCCTCGTCTGCGTCGTGGCGCTGGCGCTGCGGGGCACGGCTGCCGTGCGGCCGAACGCCCGGCTCGCCGGTCTCACCTTGGCCGGTGCCCTGTTGGCGCTGCTGGTCGCCGCGACGGCCACCCTCGACGATCCCGGTCAGCGAAACTTCTTCTACTCGCCTGAGGACGGCTTCCGGGCCGAATACGGACGCGGCCTGGTGATGGCGTTCGTCGCCTGCGTGCTCCTCGGAGCGGCTCTGTGGTTGGCCCCGGCCGCACCGCCCGGTGCACTGGCCGGCCCACCGGAGGACGACCGCCCCGGGGACGTGCCAGCGACACCAACCTGGCGCCGTCGCCGGCACCGCGCCCCCGTCGAGGAGGGCGGCCTGTCCGCCCCGGCCGACCTGACCGTCACCCCGGCCGCCCCGTTCGCCCGCCCCGAACCCCCGTCCTGAGCTGACCCCCCGAACCCGGCCCTCTGCGCCGATCTTGCACTTCCTGCCTAGACAAATACCTGCATTTCGCGCATAACGGCGACCGAAAGTGCAAGATCGCGTGGGGGTTGGGGGTGCCAGCCTGGCGGTGCCCGATTCGCCTGGAAGCCATGGTTGCGACCCGTTGCGCGAGGTATGGTTGCTGCCCGCCGTCACGCCGGGTCTCGGCTTTTCCGACCGCACGGCAGGCTGCGACGGCGGCGGGCGAAGGAGGAACGATGACCCGCCCGGGACTTCCCAAGCTGATCGCGACCGACCTCGACGGGACACTGGTCCGCAGCGATGAGACCGTCTCCGCGTACACCCATGGGGTGCTCGACCGGGTGCGGGCCGCCGGAATTCCGGTGGTCGGCGCGACTGGTCGCGGCCCTCGGTTGACCGAACTGACCCGAAACGACATCCGCGCCGCCGACTTCCTGGTGATGGCCGGCGGCGGACGGGTGGTCGACCAGAGCGACCCGACCGGCCCGCTGGTGCTCCGCGATGAGCGGCTGCCCGCCGAGGTGCTGGCCCGGCTGCTCGCCGACCTGGAGGCCGAGGTCGGCCCGCTGACCGTGATGGTCGAGGCGTCCGACGAGCACGACGCCCCGCTCTGGGGCGACTACCACGAGAGTTGGCCCTACCAGGACAGGTTCGAGGCGCGTAGCCGCGCGGAGTGCCTCTCCTGCGACGTGATCAAGGCGTTCGCCCGGACCGCCGACCACCACGTGGACGAACTGCTGGCGGTGGCCCGCCGGATCGTCCCGCCGCAGGTCGCCACGCTCACCCAGGCCGGGCTCGGTTTCATCGAGATCTGCCCGCCCGGCGTGGACAAGGCGAGCGGGCTGACCGTGGTGGCGCAGACCCTCGGGGTCGACCCGGCCGAGGTGCTGGTCTTCGGCGACATGCCCAACGACCTGCCGATGTTCGAGTGGGCCGGCTGGTCACGGGTGGCGGTCGCCAATGCGCACCACGACGTGCGGGCCGCCGCCGACGAGGTGACCCTGCGCAACGACGACGACGGGGTGGCGGTGTATCTGGACCGACTACTCTCCCGGTGATGGGAGAGACACCCCGGCTCATCGCCACCGACATCGACGGCACGCTGATCCGCGACGACCACACGGTCAGCCCACACACCGCCGACGTGCTCGCGCGGATCTCCGCGCGAGGCACGCCGGTCGTGCTGGTCACCGGCCGTCCGGTCCGCTGGCTCAAGATGGTGTACGACCAACTGGCCGAGCCTCTGCCGGCTGTCTGCGCCAACGGCGCCGTGGTCTACGACCCGTTCACCGACGAGGTGCTGCGGGCCGACCCGCTCGCGCCGCAGCACCTGGCCGAGGTGGCCCGGAGGCTGCGCGCCGAGGTGCCCGGCATCAGCTTCGCCGTGGAGATCCTGGACAGCCGGGAGATGCGGCACGAGGCGCATTACCCGCTGCGCTGGGACGTCGACCCCGAGGGAATCCGACCGATTGAGACACCGGAGGAGCTGCTCTCGGTGCCGGCGGTGAAGCTGCTCGCCCGGGCCGGCGAGCAGGACCCGGACGTGTTCGTCGAGCTGATCGCCGCAGCGGTGGCGGGGCTGGCCGAGGCGACACACTCGTCGTCCTCCGGCCTGGTGGAGATCTCCGCGGCCGGGGTGACCAAGGCGGCCGGGCTGGCCTGGTACTGCGACCGACTCGGGGTGAAGGCGGCAGACGTGCTGGCCTTCGGCGACATGCCCAATGACGTGCCGATGCTGAGCTGGGCCGGGCGTGGCGTGGCGGTTGCCAACGCGCACCGCGCCGTCCTGGCGGTCGCCGACGAGGTGACGACGGCGAACTCCGAGGACGGCGTGGCGGCGTACCTGGAGAAGGTCTTCGGGGTGGGCTGAGCGGGCCGCTCAGAGGTACTGGCCGGTGTTGTGGCCCTCACCGCCGCCCGGCTGGCCGATGCCCGGCATCCCCGGCACGATCCCGCCGGGACCGCTGGGCAGCGCCTGCCGGCCGCCGCCGCGCATCTGCTCCAGCTGCACCCGGGCGGCCATCTGCTGAGCCACCAGGGCCGCCTGGATGCCGTGGAACAGGCCCTCCAGCCAACCGACGAGCTGGGCGTGCGCAATCCGCAGTTCGCTCTCGCTGGGGGCCTTGTCCTCGGCGAAGGGCAGCGAGATGCGCTCCAGCTCGTCGCGGAGCTCGGGGGCGAGGCCCTCCTTGAGCTCGACGATCGATCGCTCGTGGATCTCTCGCATCCGGCTGCGGCTGGCGTCGTCGAGAGGTGCGGCCTTCACCTCCTCCAGCAACTGCTTGATCATGCTGCCGATCCGCATCACCTTGGCCGGCTGTTCGACCAGTCGGGTCGGGTCCTCGCCCTGGCCCTCGTCGGTCTGCATCGTGCCGATCGGCCGGCCGTCCGGGCCCACCACCACCACCGTGCCGGAGTGGCCGGAGTCGTCGGGGCCGGGCTCGTCGTTCTGTCCAGCGGAGCGCGCTTCGGTCATGGGGTCCATCTTTACCCAGTGGGCGCGACCCATGCCCCCCGGGACCGACTCCCGGGGCTGAACCACCCGGGCGGGGCGCGCTACCGTCGCGCCATGCCTGTCGACCCGCGCGCCGTGTTGATCCGGCCCGCACCGGAGCCCGACGGGACCGTGGCGTACGGCGACCACCCGGATCAGGTCGCCGACCTACGGCGCCCGGCGGGGACGGGTCCGGCGCGGCCGCTGGTCATCGTGGTGCACGGCGGGTTCTGGCGGGTCGAGTACGACCGGCGGCACACCGGCCCGCTGGCCGCGGCGCTCGCCGCTCGCGGTTACCCGGTGGCGCAACTGGAGTACCGGCGGACCGGGCAGCCGGGAGGTGGCTGGCCGGGCACGTTGACCGATGTGGTGACCGGGGTGGCAAGACTGCCCGTGCTGGCCTCCGAGGCGCTGCCCGGCCGGGTGACCCAGGCCGCGCCGATTCTGATCGGGCACTCCGCCGGCGGCCACCTGGCGCTGTACGTGGCGGCCACCGCCCCGGCGACGGTGGGCGGGGTGCTCGCCCTGGCCCCGGTGGCCGACCTGGGCGAGGCGTACCGGCGGAATCTGGACTCGGGCGCGGTGGCCGCGTTGCTCGGCGGCGGCCCGGCAGAGGTCCCGGACCGGTACGCAGCTGCCGATCCACGAAGACTGGTGCCCATGCGGGCACGGACAGTAGTCATGCATGGTGCAGAGGATCAGCAGGTTCCGGCGGAGATCAGCCGGAGCTTCGTCACGGAGGCTCGTGCCGCAGGATCCGATATCTCCCTTGTTGAACTGCCCGGATGCGAGCATTTCGGGCTGATCGATCCGGAGTCCCCCGCCTGGCCCCGGGTCCTCGATGTATTGCGGTCCCTGCACGATGATCACTAGCCATTGACGCAGCGTCGCGGACCAGGTAGAACGCCGGAGGGGCGGTGTTCTGCCCTGCAACGCTCCTTGGAAGGAACTGGGTGTCACAGATGAATCGCAGACGGGCGCTCCAACTGTTGGCCGCGCTCGGTACCACCGGGTTCGTCGCCGGGTGTGGCTCCGACACCGACGCCCAGCCGACCGCCAATCGCAGCCCGATCAAGATCGGGCTGATCACGCCGAAGAGCGGTGGCTTCAAGAGCATCGGCGACGACATCACCAACGGCTTCCAGCTCTTCCTCGACCTGCACGAGCAACGGCTGGGTGGCCACCCGGTCAACCTGCTGACCGCCGACGAGGGTGACACCGCGCAGTCGGGCAAGGCCGCCGTCGATGGCCTGCTCAAGCAGGGCGTGCTGGCGCTCACCGGGGTGGTCAACTCGGCGGTGATGGTCGGCATCCGGGACACCGTGGAGCAGGCCCGGGTCCCGCTGATCGGCTCCAACGCCTCACCGAGCAGCCTGCAGAGCGTCTTCTACATCTGGCGGACGTCGTACGTGCTGGACGAGGCCGGCCGGGCGCTGGGCCGCTACCTGCGCGACCAACTGCCGGCGAACGGCCGCGTCGCGATCATCATGCCGGAGAACGTCGGCAGCACCGACGTGGTGCGAGGCTTCCGGCAGGAGTTCGGCACGACCGACCCGCGAATCAGCAACCCGGTGACCTACACCAGCGCCACCAACACCCCCGGCAAGACCACGTACGCCTCGGACATCAACAGGGCACTGGCCAAGAAGCCCACCGCGGTCTTCTGCTTCTTCGCCGGGGCGGCTGCCGTGGAGTTCATCAAGCAGCTGCGCGAGGAGTTCTCCGGGCCGATCTACGCACCCGGCTTCCTCACCGAGGGCAGCGTGCTGGAGAACCTGAAGGACAACGCGCTGGGCATCCAGACCGCGCTGAACTACTCGGCCGATCTGAACAACACGTCCAACCGGGTCTTCGCCTCGGCCTACCGCAAGAAATACCAGGTCACGCCCACCACGTACGCGATGGCGTCGTACGACGCGGCGCAGGTGCTCGACCAGGCGATCCAGCTGACCGGCGGCTCACCCACCCCGCAACAGGTCAACCTGGCACTGGGCAAGATCGGCCAGATCGACAGCCCGCGCGGCATCTGGCAGTTCAACCAGCCGCGTACCCCCCAGCAGAAGTGGTACCTGCGGGAGGTGCAGCGCGATGGTCAGGTCATGTCGAACGTGCTGATCAACGAGCTGGCCACGCTGGGCTGAGCGCCCACGCAGCGCGATCAGGGGCCGGTCTCCCAGATGGGAGGCCGGCCCCTGGCGTACGCGGCGGAGTTCGGCTCAGTGCCGCAGTTCGGCGATGCAGCACTTCACACTGCCGCCGGCCTTCTTCAGCTCGGCCAGTTCGACGGGGACCGGGGTGTAGCCGACGGCCTTGAGCTTGCCGGCCAGCCGGGCGGCCTCGCTGTTGAGCACCACGTTCGCGCCGTCGCTGACCAGGTTGAGCCCGAAGGCCAGGGCGTCCTCGTCGTCGGCGATAACCGCGTCCGGGAAGAGTTGCGTGAGCACCCGTTGGCTGGCGGCGGAGAACGCGCCCGGGAAGTAGACGACGTTCGAGTCGTCGATGGCCGCCAGCGCCACGTCCAGGTGGTAGAAGCGGGGGTCGATCAGGCGCAGCGACACCACTGGCCGGCCCAGCGCCTCCTGCGCCTCGGCGTGCGCCGGGATCTCGGTGCGGAAGCCGTGCCCGGCCAGGATGAGCCCGCCGTGCGCCTCCGGCACGTACGCGAAGTCGCCCTCGCCCTCGTTGGTCTCGCTCGGTGCGATGAACCGACAGCCCTGCGACTCGTAGAAGGCGTGGTGGATGGCAGCCTCGGCGGCCCGCTGCTCGTGCTTGAACCGCGCGCCGTACACGCTCCCGTCGACCATGAAGGCGCCGTTGGCGGCGTAGACCATGTCGGGCAGGCCCTGCTCGGGGGTGAGCAGGTGCACCTCGTGGCCCAGGCCGACCAGCGTCTCGCGCAGCTGGTTCCACTGCTTGACGGCCAGGTCCCGGTCGACCGGGGTGGTGACGTCCATCCACGGGTTGATCGCGTACTCGACCGCGAAGTGCTCGGGCGAGCACATGAGATATGTCCGCTTTCGCGGGAGTCGCTGCTGGTTCACGGTCACCAAGAGTAGGTACCGTTGAACTTTGGTAACAGCCACAACCGTTGCTTCCCAGAGGCGGAACGTTGCAGATAGACGCGGTAGACCAGCGGATCATTGCGTTACTCGTCGCCGACGCCCGTGCGTCGTACGCCGACATCGGCACTCGGGTGTCACTCTCCGCCCCGGCGGTCAAGCGTCGGGTCGACCGGCTGCGCGCCACCGGCGTGATCAGGGGATTCACGGCTGTGGTGGATCCGGCCGCCGTCGGCTGGACCACCGAGGCGTTCGTAGAGCTGTTCTGCGCCGGCCGGACCACCCCGGCGCAGATCGGCGTGGCCGCCCGCCGGCACCCGGAGGTGGTCGGCGCGTACACCGTCTCCGGGGAGGCGGACGCGTTGGTGCACCTGCGCGCCGCCGACATCGCCCACCTGGAGGCGGCGCTGGAGCGGCTGCGTGCCGAGTCCTTCGTGACCTCCACCCGCAGCACCATCGTGCTCTCGCGGCTGGTCGAGTCTCCCGGCGTCGGGCCCTCCACCCGCTGACCTTGACCTCAAGCCCGGTTGAGGCAGTGGACTGGCGGTGACGTGTGGGCACGACGCCCGCCGTGACCGAGGAGGACCGCATGCGGGCGATCTGGCTACGGGCGTTCGGTGGACCCGAGGTGCTGGTTCCCGGCCCGGCACCCGACCCGACACCCGGCACCGGCCAGGTGCTGATCGACGTGGCGCACGCCAACATCACGTTCGTCGAGACCCAACTGCGCGCCGGTCGCCCCGGGCCGTTCCGGGTCACCCCACCGCTGATTCCCGGCAACGGTGTCGGCGGGGTGATCTCCGCCGTCGGGCCGGACGTCGACCCGGCGCTGATCGGACGCCGGGTCATCAGCGCCACCGGCGGCTCCGGCGGGTACGCCGAACAGGTTGTGGTGGACGCGTCAGCGCCCTTCGAGGTGCCGGCCGGGCTGGCGCTCGACGCGGCGGTGGCGCTGCTGGCCGACGGACGTACCGCCACCCTGCTGGTCGAGGCGGTCGGCGTCCGCCCCGGCGACCGGGTGCTGGTGGAGGCCGCGGCGGGCGGCGTGGGCGGCCTGCTCGTGCAGCTCGCGGCGGCGGCCGGCGCGCGGGTGATCGGCGCTGCCGGCGGGCCCCGCAAGGTGGGCCTGCTGCCCGACCTCGGCACCGAACTGGCGGTGGACTACCGCGTGCCGGGCTGGGCCGAGCGGATCCGGGACGCGGTGGGTGGAGTCGACGTGGTGTTCGACGGCGTCGGCGGGTCGATCGCCCGGACGGCGTTCGAGCTGCTGACCCCGGGTGGCCGCATGGCCAGCTTCGGGTTGGCCAGCGGCGAGTGGTCCCCGGTGTCGGCGGAGGACGCCACGGCCCGGCAGATCACGCTCGTCCGGTCGGACGCGCCACCCGAGCGGATGCGGGCGTACACCGTTCGCGCGTTGGCGGACGCGGCGGACGGACGCCTGCGACCGCTGATCGGCCAACGCTTCCCGCTGGAACGCGCCGCCGACGCGCACGCCGCCATCGAGGCGCGCGCGACGGTCGGCAAGACCCTGCTGGACGTCTCCTAGAGGTACATGCCGGTGCGGTGCTGCGACTCGTCGCGCAGAACCGGCTTGTCGCCCTCGCCGAAGAACCGCTTGCCGCCGAACTCGCCGTGCAACCGGTCGTCCAACTCGTCGGCGAGACCGGTCATCACCTGCACGGCCAACATCAGGTGGGTGGCCTGGAAGTTGCGGCCGAAGACCGGGATGGACGCCCAGACCGTGTCGTCGGCGCAGTAGAGGCGGCCGATCGGCATCCGGTTGGTCAGCTCGGACAGCTTGACGTAGAGCCGCTCGGTGGGCTCGACCTCGGTGAGCACCGGGGAGAGGACATCGACCAGGGCGGGATTGTCCCGTACCCGCACGAAGACCATCGCCGAGCCGGCGCGGATGTTGATGTCGCCGTCCGAGTCGATCTGCAACCGGTCGGTGTCGGACTTCAGCATCGTCGACACCACCGTCCGGACCCGATCCGCCAGGTCGAGCACGTCATCCCGCTCGACCTGCGCGGCAGCCGCCTCGGCCAGCGCCTCCTCCAGGTCGTGCTCGACGTCGGCGTCCGGACCGAACTCGCTGCGCGCGGTGCCCAGCGGGTCCACGGCCAGCGGCTCGCCTTCGGTGTCGTGCACCACGTAGACGAGGAAGGCCGGGTGCGGGGCACCGTAGACGTCACGCAGCGTCCGAGAGAGCAGCGCCGCGATCCGGGTCGACTCGGTCGTCGTACCGTCCAGCCCGAAGGAACCGCCAGAGCCAGCGACCACCCCGGGCGGGGACCAGCCAAGCGCGATCATGTCCGCCACCGCGCGGCGGTCCAGCCGGTAGCCCGCCGGTAGGGCGGCGTTGCCGACCGCCCGGGCGGACAACACGCCGTCGCCGTCCACGTCGACGCTGATCGAGTAGACGGCGTCCCCGGTGCCGGAGGCGGTGGGGTCCAGGGTCACCTCGAGGTGCGCGCCGACAGGAAGCTCCCGCAGCCGTACGGCGAGCGCGCGGGCGAACTCCTGCCACGCCTCGGTCACCTTCGCCCGCAGGTCGGTCGTGCTGGGCTCGTCGAGCAAAATCGATTCCGCCGGCTCAGCCGTAGCGCCGGGCAGCTCATCGTGCGGCGCCGAGGGGTGGTCAGCCGTCATGATCGCCTCCGTCCGTCACGATCACCCTACCCACGCCGCCCGGGGGGCCGAATCAGCCCAGACCGGGATCGGACAACAGTGGTCAGGAAACGGTTGGGTCGGCGGGGTCGGCGCCCAGCTCGACCGGCCAGGTGGCCGCCAGCGCACTGAGCCGTGCCGCGGCGTCCGCCGGGTCGGCACCACGGCCCACCGCCAGCCCGAGCAGGTACGCGGTGACCGGCGCACCCGGCCGCAGCACCTGGTGAGCGACGTCGCGGGCCAGGTCGAGCACCGTCGGCACGGGCACTCCGGCCGGGTCGAGGTCCAACTCGGCACACACCGCCGTGACCCAGTCGTCCATCACCGTCATCGCGCCCACTCCTCCGCCCGGCGTACGTCCTCGTCAGTGTCGCAGTCGAACCAGGGCGGCGGGCCCTCGCCAGACCACGGCATCTCCCGCACGACGAGGCCGGCCAGCAGGGCCCGGACCGGAGCCCCGGCCAGGCTGCCGCCCCGCTCGACCGCCAGCCGGTCGAGCCCCACCCGCAGCGCGGCGACCCGCCAGACACCGCAGAGCGACTGCCGTCGCCCGTCCGCGTCGACGAAGCAGGCCCCGTCGGGCCGCCGCTCGCCGCTGTCCCCCTCCCGTGCGAGCTCGTTCAGCAACTCGCCGATCGCAGAACGGGTGAGCAGTGGCAGGTCGGCCGCGAGCAGCGCGACGAAGGCCGTGTCGGGATCCAGCAGCGCCAGCCCGGCAGCCGCCGCGGCGACCGGCCCACCGCCGGGCGGATCCTCCCGAGTGACCCGCACGCCCTCCGGAACGGCGTCGGCCGGACCGACCAGCACCCGTGGCGTGGCATCGGCGACGGCGTCCAGCACACGGTCGCGCATCGGACGGCCACCGACCGGGAGCGCGGGTTTGTCGACCCCGCCCATCCGTCGGGCGGCCCCACCCGCGAGCACCACTGCGGCATACGTCCCCACCCGGCCACGGTAACCGTGTGAACGCCCCGGCGGCGCTCGCTGCCGCGTGCCCGATGCCCGGTGGCCGTGCGGGCGTGCCGGCGCGGGGTGGAGGATGGCGGAATGGGACGGGCAACTGATCGACGGGGCGTACTCCGGATCGACCTGGACGCTGCTGCCACCGGGCGTGGGTCCGTCCGCCGGCCGGACACCCTCGCCGTGGAGGAGCCGCTGGAGATCCGGGTCGGCGCGGCCGGCCCCGGCCGGCGACGGCCCCTCGCCGTCACCATGCGCACCCCCGGCGACGACCTGGACCTGGCCATCGGGTTCCTGTTGACGGAAGGGCTGATCCGGTCGACCGACGACGTGCTGACCGCGCAACTCTGTGCTGGCGCGGAGACTCCGAACACGTACAACGTGGTGGACGTGGTGCTCGCCCCTGGCGTGCCGGAACCAACCACCGACCCGTCCCGGAACTTCTACACGACCAGTTCCTGCGGGGTCTGCGGCAAGGCCAGCATCGACGCGATCCGCACCCGGTCACTGTTTTCGGTCTCGGCCGACCCGCTCAGCGTGCCGGCCGCACTCCTCGCCGAACTGCCCGACCGGCTCCGCGCCGGCCAGCGCGGCTTCGATCGCACCGGCGGACTGCACGCGGCGGGGCTGTTCACCTCCGACGGTGAGCTGGTGGTGCTCCGGGAGGACGTGGGCCGGCACAACGCCGTGGACAAGGTGATCGGCTGGGCGGTACGGGAACGCCGGCTGCCCCTGGCCGGGCACCTGCTGCTGGTCTCCGGCCGGGCCAGCTTCGAGCTGACCCAGAAGGCGTGGATGGCGGGGTTGCCGCTGCTGGCGGCGGTGTCCGCCCCGAGCACCCTCGCCGCCGAGTTGGCCGAGGAGGCGGGGATGACGCTGGTCGGCTTCCTGCGCGGCAACACGATGAACGTCTACGCGCATCCCCAACGGGTCACAGTCTGACCACCAGCTCGTCCAACAGCCCCAGCCGAATCACGGCGTCGCGGGCCAGCAGGAAACCGGCGATGCCGAGGATCCAGCCGAGCATGCCGCCGGAGTGCCGCGCGATCCAGGCGTTGAGCCGGACCAGCACCGGCTCGACCAGCCTCGGCCACGCCACCCGCGCCCCCAGCAGCAGCACCGCCGGCAGCACCATGACCAGGCAGTAGCCGGCGAGCAGCCCCGCCATCTCCGCCGCACCGACCCCGGAGGTGGTCAGCAGGCCGACCGCACCGAGGTACGGCAGCATCGTCGCCACCTCCGCGAGCGCGGCGAGTAGTGCCAGCCCCACGAGCCATCGCGTCGAGGAGTCGCCGGCGGTGACCCGGTCCCGCCACCGCAGCACACCGCCGCCGCGTGGGCGTCGTTTGCCGTCGTACCGGAAGCTGAGCGCGAACAGCCCGACCCCGAGAGCGAGTTGCGCCCAGAGCACCGGCCGGTTGTCCATCGCCCCGCCGAGGACGTCGGCCAGCCGGCTGCCACCCACGGCGAGCAGCAACCCGACGGCGAAGTAGAAGACGGTGATGGTGCCGAGGTAGACGAGGATCCGCCGGGCGTTGACCGTCCCGGGTGCGAGCAACAACCAGACCGGGATGAAGAGGGTGCCGATGCTGGTGCTGTCGATCAGGGCCAGGCCGGCGAGCGACAGCAGCAGTCCGACACTCATGTCGGGCATTCACTGGATAGGGGCACCTGATGATTGTTCGGGGACGGCGGCTCCGATGCGTCAGTCGTGAACAGGAGAAACGGGTACATCGTTCGGCGGATGCCCTCGTCGGGGAACCGCCCGATCAGCGCCGGTTCGGATTCGGCGGCTGTCGAGCCTGGACCCAGCCGACGAAACGCTCGGTCAGGCCATCCGGCGGCGTGCCGCCGTACAGCTCGGTGAGGTGCTCGGTCGCCTCGGCTTGTAGCGTCTTCAGGTGCTCGACCAGCTCGACGGGGCGACCGCGGTACTGACCGAGCAGGCGCAGTTTCGCGACCGAGCAGGGCCAGGCGATCCCACAGGTGCGGCAACGCCACGTCGGCTTGAGCAGGGGATGATCCGCGTTGTCGGTCATCGGCCAGCCCGCACTGTCAGTGGCGGGTTCGTGGGCTTCGGCTTGCCCTGCATGGAGTCCCCTCGTCGTTGGGAGGGGGCCGCCCCCTGAGTGCTCGCTCACGGGGCGGCCCCGGCACGAACGCGACCGCCGGGTCTCGGGTGGTCCCTGCCGGCCGCGCCGTCTCAAGAGGCACACTTCCAAGGGTTGCGATCCGAATACACTGCGTAGCAATATCTCCTGTGGACGTTTCGGACGTACGGGAGGGGTTCCGGATGAACCGCGCAGTCGCTGAAGCCATGTCAGCATCCGGCCTGACAGCGGACAGCCTCGCCGCTCAGATCGGGGTGGATCCGAAGACGGCGGCCAAGTGGGCGAACCCGGGACGAATTCCGCAGACTCGCCACCGGTCGAAGGTCGCGGAGATCCTCCGCCGCGACGAGGGCGACCTCTGGCCCGACCTGTTCAAGCGGCGAGAGCCGGCGTGGTTCCGGCCATGGACGGACATCGAGCGCGAGGCCGTGGGCCTCCGGTACTACGAGTCAGCCGTCATCCCCGGCCTCCTGCAGACCGAGGCGTACGCCCGAGCCGTGTTGAGCAGCGGGCTCTGGGCCGACGACGACCTTGAGGCGCACGTGGAGACCCGCCTTCGCCGACAAGCCGCCGTCTTCGATCGGCCTCGCCCGCCGTTGAGCGTCTTCGTGATCGACGAGGCCGCGCTGCGCCGGGGACGGCCCGACATCATGGCCGACCAGCTCGACCACCTGATGGTGCTCGCCGAGCGGCCGGCCATCATGGTGCACGTGCTCCCCCTGACGGCTGGCTTCCACCCCGGCCAGGCCGGGCCGTTCGTCATCGCCAGCACACCCGACGGCGGCGACGTCGGGTATCTCGACGACCAGGCGGCGGGGCGCCTCAGTAATGACGTTGCTCCGCTGTGGGCGGTCTGGGATAGCGTGAGGTCGTTGGCGCTACCGCGAGACCTGACCATCAACCTGATGAGAGCGCGAGCATGGATGACCTGACCGGCGCCCGTTGGCGCAAGAGCACCCGCAGCAGCTCGAACGGTGGCAACTGCGTGGAGGTCGCCGACAATCTGCCGGGTGTCGTGCTCGTTCGCGACACCAAGGACCGGGCCGGCGGCACGCTGACCTTCGGGCCGGCGGCCTGGGCGGGCTTCGTCAGGCTTGCGAGGGAGATCGGCCCCGTCGGCTAGGGCATGCCCTGTCGATCATCTCGGGTCACGCCGCTACGATCTCGACGGCACCCTGGGAGATCTTTACGTCGAACTCCATGCCGGTGCCTCTGGAAAGTTTGACGAGCGTCGCGATCGACGGCGGCTGATCGCCGGACTCCAGTCGCGCGATGACCGACTGGGTCATGCCCACCTTGCGGGCGAGCGCGGTCTGGGTCAGTTCGTTATCGGTGCGGTACTGCACGATACGGAGAGCGACCTCCCGGGCGAAGGCTGTCCGATCCCACTCTGCGCGGAACACCGGGTCCTCACGGCCACGCTCCCTGACGACCTGCTGCGAGGTCTTGAGGTCGGAAATTTCCATCACTCCCCCTCCACGTCCTTGATCCTTCGCTCTGCGACTGTGACGGCTCGTTTGAAGTCTCGCTGACTGACGCTGTTTACTGGGCCGATGGCACCGACCACGAACGCCTCACCAACCCGCGCGTAGAAGACGCGCCACCAGCTGCGCCCTCCACGGGGGCGAAGTTCACGCAGGTTGTCGGCGGTTCGGATATTGCTTGAGTGCGGGTAGCCAAGGTTGAGACCCAGGCATTCCAGCTTTTCGACAGCGTGGCCGATTGCCGCCTGTTCGATTGCCGGTATGGCTTGTAGCTCGGTCAGGGGCCTCGGGGTGATAGAGGCCTGGCCAGGGGCCGTGGCGACTATAGCAAATTTGCGATACGGCTGCGGGGGAGTCAGCGGCGGCCGGGCGGCGGCTGGCAACAGGCTTGTCAGCGTCGGCCACGTCGGCTCCGTTTGCGGGGGCGGACCACTCCAGGCATCCCGACCGACGGCCAGCCATCCAGCTCGGACGGGGGCACGCCCCGCCGGAGCAGATCGTCCAGCAGCACGGCGAGCGAGTAGTCGGGGTGCAGGCTCAGCGTGCGCTCCAGCGCCACCGCCGCCAGCGCCCCCTGCCCCGCGCGCCAGGCAGCGAACGCCAGCAACGCACCCGGCGCGGCGGTCAACTCCGGCTCGGCCCGGCGCAGCACGTCGGTCCAGAGGGCGATGTCCCGGTCACGACCGTCGGTGCACTCCCAGGCGTGGTCACGAACCGGCAGGTGGGTGAGCAGCAGGCACAGCCAGGCCACCTCGTCGTCGTCAAGCCGTTCACCGCGCCGCTGACGGCGCTGCGCCTCGCGGACCGCCGCCACCCCGGCGGAGCGCACCGCCCGGCCGCCGAGCAGGTCGCTGGAGGGCGCGTGCTCGATCAGGTCGACCAGCCGCCCCTCGGCCCGGACGGCTGCCGCGTGCAGTGCGTCCCGGGAGGGCCCTTCCACCGGCGACACCTGCGCCACGAGAGCGGCCCGGTCGGGGAGAGCCACCTGGCCGGCGAAGACGGCCGACGCGCTCACCTGGTTGGCCGCCGGGTCGTAGCGCCGGCCCTCGGGCGGGCAGCAGTCCGGCTCGGTGCAGAGATAGGACCACCATCGGCCGTCGGTCACCCGCAGCGCGTCGAGCACCTCCAAGCCGGCACCGGTCAGAGCGGCGCGTACGGCATCCACGCTCGGGGTCACCCGGTCGGGCGGCCCGTAACCCACGACGGTGGCGGCCTCCGCGCCCTGCCGGCGGATCACGCCGGCCAGGTGCCGGGCCCGCTCGACCGGATCAGTCGACGGGTCGGGCAGGTCGGCACGGGCGGCGAAGATGATCTGCCGGCCGAGCAACGCCACGGCGACCACGCTGTCGGTGGGATGAAAACCGAGCAGGTACGGCACAGCGGCGATCAGGTCGGCGGGTGAGCGGACGGCGAGCTGAGGGCGATCGGTCGAGGTCATGCCGGAAGCCTGCGGCGGGTGTGCCCGACCCCGCCGCCCCTGTGGATGACACGCGGCTTATCCACAGTTACTCAGAGTGTTTTGCCTGGTCATCGCGGATCAAGCATGGCTCGATGTGTTCGGGTGGCACCGATGTGTCGTGGGGAGCGGTTACCGTGCGCTGATGGACCTGGCGTACCTGCGCGCACACCCGGCACACCTGCCGACGTTTCGGACCCACCAGCGGCTCCGGGAGACGCCGGTCGCCGGTGGGAACATCTGCGCCGCGGCCCGGCTGACCCTGGACGACGGTCACTCCGTCTTCGCCAAGTCCTGGCCCGAAGGGGCCAGCCGACCGGTGCCGGAGGGCTTCTTCTCCGCCGAGGCGGCCGGGTTGCGCTGGCTGCGGGAGGCCGGCGCGGTCGCCGTACCCGAGGTGATCGTGGCGTTGCCAGACCTGCTGGCGCTCGACTGGGTGGAGCCCGGCGAGCCGACGCCTGAGGCCGCGGAACGCTTCGGCCGGGAGTTGGCCGACCTGCACCGGGCGGGCTCACCCGCCTTCGGTGCGACCTGGCCCGGTTTCATCGGGGCGCTCCCACAGGACAACACCCCCACCGACGGGCCGTGGTCGACGTGGTTCGCCGAACGACGCCTCGCCCCCTACCTGGCGCGCTCGGTCGACGGCGGTGCGCTGAGCAGCGCCGACGCCAGGCTGGTCGAGCAGGTGATCGGTCGAGTTGGCGGGCTCGGCGGCGACGAGTCGCCCGCGCGCATCCACGGCGATCTGTGGCCGGGCAACGTGCTGTGGGGCGCCGACGACCGGGCCTGGCTGGTCGACCCGGCAGCGCACGGCGGGCACCGGGAAACTGATCTCGCTCAGCTCGCTCTCTTCGGCGGCATCCCACACCTGGACCGGGCGCTGGCCGCCTATCGGGAGAGCTGGCCGCTGCCGGCCGGCTGGCGCGAGCGGGTGCCACTTCATCAACTGCATCTGCTGCTCGTCCACACCACGCTGTTCGGCGGCAGCTACCGAGATGCGGTCGTCCAGACCGCCGGTGCCGTCCTGGGCCGGGCCGAGCGCGCTACGGTCGACAGATGAGCGTCGCCCCGGGGACCGACGGCGTCCTCGTCGACCGGTACGACCGCGTCGCCCGGGACCTGCGCGTGTCCCTCACCGACAAGTGCAACCTGCGCTGCACCTACTGCATGCCGGCGGAAGGGCTGCCCTGGCTGGCCGGCCCCGAGTTGCTGACCGACGAGGAGATCGTCCGGCTGGTCCGGGTGGCCGTCGAGCGGCTCGGTGTGACCGAGGTGCGGTTCACCGGCGGTGAGCCGCTGATCCGGTCCGGGCTGGTCGACATCGTGACCACGGTCGCCGCGTTGAAGCCCCGCCCCCGGGTCTCGCTGACCACCAACGGCATCGGCCTGGACCGGCTGGCCCCGGCGCTGAGGTCGGCCGGCCTGGACCGGGTGAACGTCTCTCTGGACACTCTCGACCCGGCCCGGTTCACCCAACTCACCCGTCGTCCCCGCCTGGACGCGGTGCTGGCCGGGCTCGCCGGGGCGGCCGCCGCCGGGCTCAGCCCGGTGAAGATCAATTCTGTGCTGATGCGCGGAGTCAACGAGGACGAGGCGCCGGCCCTGCTCCGCTTCGCCGTCGACCACGACTACCAGCTGCGGATCATCGAGCAGATGCCGTTGGACGCCCAGCACGGCTGGAACCGCGACACGATGGTCACCGCCGAGGAGATCCTGACCTCCCTGCGTACCGCCTTCGACCTCAGCCCCGACCCGGCCGAGCGCGGCGCGGCACCGGCGGAGACCTGGCTGGTCGACGGCGGCCCCGCCCGGGTCGGTGTGATCGCCAGCGTCACCCGCCCGTTCTGCGGGGACTGCGACCGCACCCGGCTGACCGCAGACGGCCAGGTCCGCGCCTGCCTCTTCGCGACCGAGGAGTCCGACCTGCGCGCCGCCCTTCGCACCGGCGCGGACGACGACGAGTTGGCGCGGCGCTGGCGTACCGCGATGTGGGGCAAGCGCGCCGGGCACGGCATCGACGACCCCACCTTCCTCCAGCCGACCCGGCCGATGTCCGCGATCGGAGGTTGAGGGCGTGGACATGACGCCGTTGACCGTCCGCTACTTCGCGGGTGCCCGCGCCGCCGCCGGGCGCACCGAGGAGGTCGTGCCCGCAGGCCGGTCGCTCGACGACCTCAGCGCCGAGCTGACCCAGCGACACGGCGATCGACTCGCCTCCGTGCTTCGGGTCGCGAGTTTTCTGGTGGACGGCGTCACCTGTCATGATCGTCAGGCACCCCTGCCGGCCGGGGCCACGATCGATGTCCTGCCCCCGTTCGCGGGCGGCTGAGGGAGGCGTACACATGTTGGCGGTTCTGGGGTTCGTGGCTGTCCTGGCACTGGTCACCGGTCTCATCCACCTCTACCTGTGGAAGCGGCTCGTTCGGGACACCACCACTCCGGGCCGTTGGCGGCGGGTCGGCGGGATCGCCGCCGTGGTGTTGGCGGTGCTCGTGCCGGTCACCCTCGCCGGGACGCAGGCCGGGCTCTACTGGCTCGCCTGGCCGGGCTACCTGTGGCTCGCGCTGATGTTCTACCTGTTGGTCGTGCTGGTCGTGCTGGAAGTGCCGATGCTGGTCACCCGGCTGGTGCTGCGCCGCCGGGTGGTTGCCGCGGAGCCGACCGCCGCCGCGCCCGAGCCGGTGTTGGTCGGTGCCGCCGGGCCGACCGAGCCGCCGGCCGCCGGCGCCGTCGCGGCACCGGACCACGACCCGGCCCGCCGGCTGCTGCTGGCCCGTGGGGCGGCCATCTTCGCCGGCCTCACCGCCACCGGCATCACGGGGTACGGCGTACGCACCGCGCTCGGCCCACCCCAACTGGACCGGGTGCGGATCCCGCTCGCGAAGCTCCCCCGCAGCATGGACGGCCTGCGCATCGCGACCGTCTCCGACATCCACCTCGGCCCGCTGCGTGGCCGGGCGCACACCGAGCGGATCGTCGCCGCGATCAACCGGCTCGACGCGGACCTGGTGGCGGTCGTCGGTGACCTGGTCGACGGCTCGGTCGCCGAGTTGGGCTCGGCTGCCGCTCCGCTGCGCGACCTGCGCTCCCGGTACGGCAGCTTCTTCGTCACCGGCAACCACGAGTACTACTCGGGGGTGGAGGAGTGGGTCCAGGAGGTGGACCGGCTCGGCCTGCGGGTGCTGCAGAACAAGCGGCAGGAGATCCAGGCCCGGGGCGGCGTGCTCGACCTGGCCGGCGTGAACGACCTGTCCGGCACGGGCACCGGCCTCGCTGCCGGGCCGGACTTCGCCGCCGCGCTCGGTGACCGTGACACGAGCCGGCCGGTGATCCTGCTCGCGCACCAGCCGTTGGCGGCGGTGGAGGCGGCCACGTACGGCGTCGACCTGCAACTGTCGGGGCACACCCACGGCGGGCAGATGGTGCCGTTCAATCTTGCCGTCCGACTCGAACAGCCGGTGGTCAGCGGGCTCGGCGAGGTCGACGGCACCAAGGTCTACGTGACCAACGGCGCCGGCTTCTGGGGTCCGCCGGTCCGGGTCGGCGCCAAACCGCAGATCACTCTGGTCGAGCTGCGCTCGGCATAGCGGACGTCACGTCCGCGCGTGGCGGCAGGCGGCCGTCGCGGCGGGCGTGACAGGATGCGGCGTGCCCCCGTTCAGCGCCGTACCCCCCGGTGGCCCCACGCCATTCGTCGCGGACCTGCACATCCACTCGAAGTACTCGCGCGCGTGCAGCCGCGACCTCACCACGCCGAACCTCGCGTGGTGGGCTCGACGCAAGGGCATCGGCCTGCTCGGCACCGGCGACTTCACCCACCCCGCCTGGTACGACCACCTGCGGGAGACACTGCGTCCGGCCGAACCGGGGCTCTACCGGCTCGACCCGGAGGCGGAGCGGGACGTCGCCCGCCGGCTGCCGCCCCGACTCGCCAGCACGGCGGAGGCGGACCCGGTCCGGTTCATGCTGAGCGTGGAGATCTCCACCATCTACAAGCGGGACGACCGGACCCGCAAGGTGCACCACCTGATCTACCTGCCCGATCTGGACGCGGTGGCCCGGTTCAACACCGCGCTCGGCCGGATCGGCAACCTCGGCTCCGACGGCCGGCCGATCCTCGGGCTGGACTCCCGCGACCTGCTGGAGATCACCCTGGAGGCCAGCCCGGGCGGCTTCCTGGTGCCGGCGCACATCTGGACGCCGTGGTTCTCCGCGCTGGGCTCGAAGTCCGGCTTCGACGCGATCGCGGACTGCTACGCCGACCTGGCTGAGCACATCTTCGCCGTGGAGACCGGTCTCTCCTCCGATCCGGCGATGAACTGGCGGGTCGGCAGCCTGGACGGCTACCAGCTGGTGTCCAACTCGGACGCGCACTCTCCCCCGGCCCTGGGCCGGGAGGCAACGGTGCTGACCGCTGAACGGGACTACTTTGCCGTCCGGGAGGCGCTGCGGACCGGCGACGGCCTGGCCGGCACCGTCGAGTTCTTCCCGGAAGAGGGCAAATACCACGCGGACGGGCACCGGCTGTGTGGGGTCAACTGGTCTCCGGAGCGGACCAGGGCCGCTGGCGGGCGCTGCCCCGAGTGCGGCAAGCCGCTCACCGTGGGCGTCCTCAGTCGGGTCGAGGAGCTGGCGGACCGGCCGGAGGGGCACCGGCCGGCGCACGCCCGGGACGTCACCCATCTGGTGCCGCTGGCCGAGATCCTCGGCGAGCTCAACAAGGTGGGCGCCCGGTCGAAGAAGGTCGAGGGGCGACTCAACGAGTTGCTGGCCGCGCTCGGCCCCGAGCTGGAGATCCTCACCACGACGCCGCTGACCGACATCGCGCAGGCAGGTGGTGAGCTGCTCGCGGAGGGCATCGGGCGGTTGCGGCGCGGCGATGTGCGCCGGGTGCCGGGCTACGACGGCGAGTACGGGGTGATCACGCTCTTCGACCCGGGGGAGCTGGATGCCAGCGCGGGCTCGGCCCAGGAGACGCTGTTCGACGTACCGGTGCCAGCGCAGCGGCGACCCGCGGAGCCGGCGGCCCGCTCGACGGCCAAGCGTCCGGCGGCGAAGGCGGAGCCGAAGCGTAAGCCGACCCCGGCCCCCGCCCCGCCGATCGCGTCGCCGCCGTCTCCCCACGAACCGTTCGAGCCGATGCTCTCCGGCATGGAGGAGGTCGGCACCGGCCTGCTGGACCGGCTGGACGCGATGCAGCGGGTGGCCGCCTCCGCTCCCGGCGGTCCGCTGCTGATCGTCGCTGGTCCGGGCACCGGCAAGACCAGAACCCTCACCCACCGGATCGCGTACCTTTGCGCGGAGCTGAACGTCTTTCCGGAGCACTGCCTCGCGATCACGTTCACCCGCCGGGCCGCCGAGGAGCTGCGGCACCGCCTCGACAGCCTGCTCGGCCCGGTCGCCGAGGACGTCACCGTCGGTACGTTCCACGCACTGGGGTTGACCATCCTGCGGGAGAACGTCGACGCGGCGGGCCTACCGGCCGACTTCCGCATCGCCGACGACGCGGAGCGGGCGGCAGCCCGGTCGGAGGCCGGCGACGACAGCGCCAGCTATACGGCACTGCTGCGCAAGCAGGACCTGGTCGACCTGGACGAGCTGGTGAGCCTGCCGGTGGAGCTGTTGCGGGCCGACCGTGAGCTGGTCGAGCGGTACCGGGACCGCTGGCGGTGGATCTTCGTCGACGAGTACCAGGACGTCGACGCGATGCAGTACGAGCTACTGCGGCTGCTCAGCCCGGCGGACGGCAACCTGTGCGCGATCGGTGACCCGGACCAGGCGATCTACTCGTTCCGGGGCGCCGACGTCGGCTACTTCCTGCGCTTCTCCCAGGACTTCACCGACGCCCGGCTGGTCCGGCTCAACCGCAACTACCGCTCGTCGGCGCCGATTCTGGCCGCCGCCGTGCAGGCCATCGCACCGTCCTCGCTGGTCCGCGGCCGACGGCTGGACCCGGCCCGACTCGACCCGGAGGCACCCCTGATCGGCCGGTACCCGGCGGCGTCCGTCGCCGAGGAGGCCGACTTCGTGGTCCGCACGGTCGACGAGCTGGTTGGCGGGCTGTCCCACCGGTCATTGGACTCGGGCCGGATCGACGGCCGGTCCACCTCGCTGTCCTTCTCCGACATCGCCGTGCTGTACCGCACCGACGCGCAGGCCGCGCCGATCGTGGACGCCCTGACCCGGGCCAACATCCCGGTGCAGAAGCGCTCACACGACCGGCTGCGGGACCGGCCCGGGGTGGCGGCCATCGCCCGCGAGCTGCGGCACGCCGACGGGTTGGCCGGCTCGCTGGCCGCCCGGGTACGGCTGGCCGGCCAGGTCGTCGCGGAGCGGTTCGCCATGCCCACCCTGGATGGCGCCGGCGGCACGGTACGTCCCGAGGACGTCCGCTCGGCCGTGGACCTGCTGACCCCGCTGGCCCGACGCTGCGGCGACGACCTGGAGACGTTCCTGTCGCAACTGGCCACCGGCGCGGAGGTCGACGCGCTCGACCCGCGCGCGGAGGCGGTCACCCTGCTCACCCTGCACGCCGCGAAGGGCCTGGAGTTCCCGGTGGTCTTCCTGGTCGGCGTCGAGGACGGGTTGCTGCCGCTGCGCTGGCCGGGCTCGACGCCCGACGAGGACGCGGTCGCCGAGGAGCGCCGGCTCTTCTTCGTCGGCCTGACCAGGGCCCAGGATCGGCTGTACGTGAGTCACGCCGCCCGTCGCACCCGACACGGCGCGGAGCGTGACTGTGTTCCGTCGCCGTTTCTCGGCGTCGTCGACCCGGGCCTGTTCGAGAGGTTCGGCGAGGCGGAGCCGCGTCGCCCCAAGGACCGCCAGCTCCGCCTCATCTGACGTTCGCCCGCGTCCAGCGGGCTGATCAGATCACCCGAGGAGCACGGCGAGCCAGGCGCCCGCGAGCAGGGCTGGACCAAGTGGCAGCAGGGTGTCCCGGCGCACCCGTCGCGCGGCGAGCAGCCCGAGCGCCAGGCCACCGTGCAGCAGGTGGGGCAGGAGCAGCCCGGTCAGCAGGGCGTCCCGGCCCAGCCAGCCGAGCGGCAGGCCGAGGACGGCGGCGAGCTTCACGTCCCCGAAGCCCAACCGGGACCGGGGCAGCAGGGCCAGCAGCACGTGCGCCGCGCCAGCGACGGCCGCGCCGACCAGCGCATTGACCAACCGGCCCGGAGTGCCGGCCAGCAGCGCCGCACCGGTCAGGCCGACGAGGGCCAGCACCCCGGCGGCGAGGACCAGCGGGTCAGGCAGTCGCAGGCAGGCCAGGTCCACCACGGCCAGCACCAGCCCCACCGCTGCCACCGCGAGGAGGACCGGCAACGCCGGGTCGTCAGCCCGCGCGACCGCGAGCCCGCCGAACACCACGGCCGCCACCACCGGGCTGAGCCACGCCCGGGTGTCGCGTCGAGGTCCCGGCCTGATCGACGCGGTCGTGAAGCGCCGGGCCAGCGGGGGGACGACGAGGCCGACCAGTGCGCCGAGCAGCGTCACCGGCACCAGCGCAGCGGCCGACATGGGCCGGACGTTACCGGCGGTCGCCCACCGGCGCGGCCCCCGACCGTGATTCCGCGCCCGCCCGGCGGGGACGCTCGGTGCTCACGACCACAGCAACCCCGGCGACGATGACCGCGCCTCCGAGCAGCACCTGCGGGGTGATCGGCTCGGCCACCAGCAGCGCGCCGAGCGCCACCGCGACCGCCGGGTTGACATAGGCGTACGTCGACACCAGCGAGATGGGCGCGTTGTGCAGCAGCCAGACGTACGCGGTGAACGCCACCAGCGAGCCGGCCACCATGAGGTAGCCCAACGCCAACCAGGACCGGGTGCTGACCGCGGCCGGGTGGAAGTCGGCGAACTCGCCCCGGCCAGCGGCGACGACGGCCAGCACCAGAGCGCCGGCCAGCATCTCGTACACCGTGGCCACGAAGGGGTCGGCGGGCATCCGGATCCGTCCGGACAGGAACGAGCCGACCGACCAGGAGGTGGCCGCCGCGACAATGGTCAACGCCCCGACCAGCGGTACCGCGTCCGCGCTGCCGGCGGGCAGCACCAGCAGGACCAGGCCCGCAAAGCCCAGGGTGACCCCGGCGAACGTCCAGATCGGCGGTCGGTCCCCGGTGGTGGAGCGCAACAGCACCACGAGCAGCGGCACGGTCGCCACCAGCAGCGCGGCGATCCCGGACGGCACCGCCACTCCGGGCGGCCCGGATTCGGCGAGCACCACCAGGCCGTTGCCGCCGGCGAGCAGGAGCACCCCGATCAGCGCGGCGGAGCCGACCTGCCGCCAGTCCACCCGCAGTGCGCCCGGGCCTCGGCGCAGCCGCAGCACCACCGCCAGGATCAGGCCGGCGACGGCAAACCGCAGGGCGGCCGACAGCAGCGGGGGCAGCGTCTCCACGGTGATCCGGATGGCCAGATAGGTGGAACCCCAGAGCACGTAGACCACGATCAGCGCGGTCCAGATCAGGGTCGGTGCGGCGCCTGCGCGGCGGCCGGCGAGGGCAGCGGCGCTCGGTGGAGGTGAGCTCATCGGTGGACCACGCTACGGTGACGTCGGAGTCGGCGTCGCGCATTGGTGGCCGGCCTCTCACCACTTGTGCAGGAGGGCGGCATGACGAACTACGGACCACCGGGGGGTGACAACCCGGGACCGTGGCGTGGACAACGACCCGACGAGACGCCTGGACGGCCGGTACAACCGCCCTACCCGGCAGCACCCGAGCCCTACCCGCCGGCCGTTCCGTCCTACCCGCCCGCACCCCAGGGACGACCCGGGCAGTACGGCGACACACCCGCCGCGCCCTACGGAAGCGGTTCGGAGACGCCGTACCGTGCCTACGGAGGCGGTTCGGGAACGGCGTACGGCGGTCCGCCCGGGGCGCCGTACGGTGGTCCGCCGCCCGGGACGCCGTACGGCGGCAGAACCGAGGCTCCCTACGGGCACGAGCCCGGAGCGCCCTACGGAGGCTCGTACCGGCCGACCGAGGCGAGCCCGGCGTACGGCGGGCAGCCGTACCGACCCGACGACAGCCCGTACGGCGGGGACCCCGCACCGACACCGGGCAGGCGCGGTCGAGGACCGTTGATCGCGGTACTGGCCGTCGTGCTGCTGGTGGTCGCTGTCGGCGGTGCGTTCTGGCTCCTCCGCGGGCAGGACGACGATCCAGCGCCGGTGGCCGCGCCAACCGGTTCGGCCGTTGCTGGTGAGCCCAGCGCGGACGCGGACGCGCCAGCACCGAGCGCCGCCGCGCCGGAGTCGTCGGCCGATCCCCGGTTCGTCAAGGTCGGCCAGTGCATCCGCAATGACGGCGTGCCCGGCGGCAAGCCCAAGCTGCTGATCAGCGGCTGCGCCCCGAAGTCGTACGAGGTGTTGAGTCGGATCGACGGCGCGACCAGCGGCGAACGCGACGCCAAGGCCAAGTGCGACAAGGTCGAGGGTTACACCGACTGGTTCTCCTTCGACAGCGAGCTGGACACTCTCGACTTCGTCCTCTGCCTCAAGCAGCGCTGAGACCACCCACCCTTGGGGATGACATGACGACCTACGGACCAGCGGGTTCCGGCCAGCCGGACGACCCGTACCAACGCCCGCCCACCGGGTCCGACGGCCCGCCACCGGTCGAGGAGACCCTGCCCCAGTGGGGTGCCCCGCCGCCCGGCGATGATCCGACCCGCCAGCAGTGGGGGCCGCCGCCGACCGGCGCTGAGCCGCCGACCGTACCGATGTGGGCACCGCCGCCCACCTCGGGCCCGGGTTACCCGCCGCCCGGGCCGTTCCCGCCGGCCGGGCCGTTCCCACCGGCCGGGCCGATGCCGCCGCCCGGGCCGATGCCGGGTCAGCCGCCCACGCCGTGGGGTCAGCCGCCTCCTGGCGGCTACGGGATGCCGCCCCTCGCGCCGGTGAAGAAGACCGGCCGCAAGGTCGCGCTCATCATCACGCTGGTGGTGCTACTCGTGCTCTGCCCGTGCCTCGGCCTGGCCGGTTGGGCGGTCTGGAAGGTCGCCGACGGAAGCGGTGACGCCGCGCGTACGCCGTCGACGAGCGCGCCGGTCGTTCCGCCCGCCCTGCCCAGCGACGCACCGACGTCGGCCGCGCCGACTCCGGATGAGGAGTTCGCCCGGGGAGACTGCGTGGTGAACGACGGCACTGAGGACGACGCGGAGCTGCGCAAGGTGTCGTGCGGCCCGAACACCTACCAGGTGCTGTTGCGGATTCCGGCGACGACCGACGCGGACCGGTGCGACACGCTCGCGCCGCAGGCAACCGCGAACTACGTGCACGACAACTCGGTCGACCTGTTCGACTACGTGCTCTGTCTGAAAAAGCGGTAACTCCGATTGCCAAAACTAGGGCTGTCTAGCGTCCAGGCTAGACAGCCCTAGTTTTCTGTCGACGGCCTCGACACGCCAGTAGCCCCATCTACCCATCTCTAGCCCCGCAGCTAGACGGCCCGATACTCTGCGATGCGTGGATCCGGTCCGCAACCCGTACGCGCCGGGCGCCGGCCAGCGTCCGCCCGAACTCGCCGGGCGGGGGCGGGAGCTGGACGTCTTCGACATCGTGCTCGAGCGCATCGCACGAGGCCGCCCCGAACGCAGCCTGATGCTCACCGGGCTACGCGGAGTCGGCAAGACGGTCCTGCTCAACACTCTCCGGTCGCAAGCGATCAACCGTCTCTGGGGCAGCGGCAAGATCGAGGCACGGCCGGACCAGTCGTTGCGTCGCCCGGTCGCCGCCGCGCTGCACATGGCGGTCCGGGAGCTCGCCCCCCGACACCGCGCGCCCGATCGGATCGACACGTTCCTCGGCGTCCTCAAGGCGTTCGCCCAACGGTCCGCCCCGACCGGCCGGGCCGGTGCCGCCCCGAAGCTGCGCGACCGGTGGCAGCCCGGCATCGACGTGCCGGCGGCCAGCGGCCGAGCCGACTCCGGCGACATCGAGATCGACCTGGTCGAGCTGTTCAGCGACGCCGCCGCCGTGGCCAGCGACGTGGGCACCGGCATTGCCATCTTCATCGACGAGATGCAGGATCTCGGCCCGGAGGACGTGTCGGCGCTCTGCGCCGCCTGCCATGAGCTGTCCCAGCTCGGCGCGCCGCTGATCGTCGTCGGCGCCGGCCTGCCGCACCTGCCGGCGGTGCTCAGCGCCGCCAAGTCGTACTCCGAACGGTTGTTCCGCTACCAACGCATCGACCGGCTCGACCGGATCGCCGCCGACCAGGCCCTCTGCGCGCCCGCCGAACGTGAAGAGGTCGAGTACGAGCAGAAGGCACTCGACCTGCTCTACGAGAAGTCCGGCGGCTATCCCTACTTCGTCCAGGCGTACGGCAAGGCGACCTGGGATCACGCGCCACGCTCGCCGATCACCGCCGCCGACGTGCGGGTTGCCGCGCCCGAGGCGGAAGCCGAACTGGCGGTCGGGTTCTTCGGCTCCCGGTTCGAACGAGCCACCCCCGCCGAGCGCGAGTACATGCGGGCGATGGCCACGATGTCCGTGGTCGACGGCGAGTCCGGAGCAGTGGTCCGCGACGACATGGATGCCGCGGTGCCCACCGCGGAGATCGCCCGGGCTCTCGGCCGCAAACCCGCCAGCCTCTCCCCAGCCCGGGACGCGCTGATCAAGAAGGGGTTGATCTACTCCGGTGAGCGGGGCACTGTCGCCTTCACGGTCCCGCACTTCGGCCGGTACCTCCGCACCCAGCCGGCCTGACCGGCACTCACCGCATCGGCGCAGTCAGACCTTGGACCAGGGCGCCGGAAAGAGCACCTCGCCGCGGGGCGGCGGCCCCTCCTCACTGGTGGACGGCGGCAGCACCAGCGCCTGCCACGGCTCACCGAGACCGGCCCACGGGCCGGTCAGGCCCAGCTCGGTCGCAGGGCCGAAGCCGAACCGCCGGTAGAAGGCCGGGTCACCGAGGACCACGACCAACCGCTCGTCCAGCTCGGTGGAGGCGTCCAGGGCGGCCTGCACAACCGCCGTGCCGTGCCCGACGCGCTGTCGATGCGGCGCGACCGCCACCGGGCCGAGTGCCAGGGCGGGCACGTCCGAACCCCGCTCCGGCCGCACCCGCACCCGGGTGAGCAGCGCGTAACCGACCACCTCGCCGCCGTACTCGGCGATCATGGCCAACTCCGGCAGCCAGGCGGCGGTGCCGCGCAACTCGTCGACCAGGCTCACCTCCGGCGGCGTCGCCACGTCCGGGCGGGCGAAAGCGGCGGCCAGCACGCGGCGGACCGGGCCGGCGTCGGCCGGGTCCTCGGGTCGTAGCCGCAGCGTGGTCACCCGCGCGACGTTACCCGCCACGGCCGGTCCATCCGTGACGGTCGCTCCAATCGGCGTGGCGCAGGTACACGGCCACCGATCCGGATCCGGCTGTTGCCGGGGTAGCAAACGCCGCGACGGGGTATGACTGATTCATGACGCCCGTACGCTCCCTCGCCCGTGCCATGTTGAGCGGCATCTTCGTGGTCAGCGGCTACCGCAACTTCCGTTCCCCCCAGCGGCTCGCCCAGAAGGCCGCGCCGGTTACCGAACGGGTGGCGCCGCTGCTGCAGAAGGTGCACCCCAGCTTCCCCACCGGGACCGAGCAGCTGATCCGGATCAACTCCGCGGTGCAGCTCGGCGCCGGGCTGATGCTCGCCACCGGGCGACTGACCCGGCCCGCCGCGCTGGTTCTCGCCGGCACGCTGGTGCCGACGACCATTGCCGGACATGCCTTCTGGAACGACGACGACCCGGCCACGCGCGACGCGAACAAGGTCAATTTCCTGAAGAACGTCGGTCTCCTCGGCGGTCTGCTGCTCGCCGCGGCCGACACCGAGGGCAAGCCGGGTCTGCGCTGGCGAACCGGCCACCGCATCGGCCACTCTCGACGTTCCATGGAGCGCGCCGTCCGGACGGCCAAGCGGGAGGCCCGGATCGCCGTCCGGTCCGCCTCCACCGCACGTCGACTCCCGGGCTGACCTGCGTCGATCCATCTCTGTGCCGCCCCCACCCCCGCTAAGGCCGCGAATTACCTGAACCACCCGGTAGGCGTTAACGCGGTGGAAATGTCAAAAACATGTGTGGGATCGGACACGGTCGCATAACGCGGGAGGCACTGACGTGAGGCGCCGTTCTAGGCTCCGTGCAGGACCTGGACGGGTAGGACGACCTTGGTATGGGGGTGGCCACGCCATGCCGACGGCTGTCGGTAGACGGGCGGACCGCCTCGCCCTGATACAACGCGTAACGCGTGGGATCGATCGCAGGAACGTTGTACGGGGTGCCATCGTGGTCGCGGTCGTCTACGCCGCATGGCTCGCCATCGGCGCCTTCGGGCGGCCGTACAACTTCTTCGACATGAAGATCTACCACGGTGCCGTGGTGTGGTGGGCGAGCGGTCACGAGCTCTACGAGTTCATCGCGCCCGGGACCACACTCGGTTTCACCTACCCGCCGTTCGCCGGGCTGGTCATGCTGCCGATGGCGCAGCTCCCGATCGGCGCGGCCGGCATGGTCAACGCTGCCGCCAGCATCGCCGCGTTGGCGCTGGCGCTTGCCGGGCTGCTCCGCCCCATCGTGGACCGGCTGGCGTGGCCACTGTGGTTCACGGTGGCCGTGGCGGTGCCGCTCGCGGTCGCCATCGAGCCAGGTCGGGAGACCCTCGGCTACGGCCAGGTCAACATCCTGCTGTTCGCGTTGATCATGGCCGACCTGATCGGCCTACGCTGGCGCTCCCGCCGGGGCACCCACTACGCCGCGACGGACGGCCCCCTGCTGCGCTTCGTCTACGGCGGAGCCTGGGCCGGCGCCGGCATCGGCCTGGCCACCGCCGTCAAGCTCACCCCGGCACTGTTCATCGCCTACCTGCTGATCACTCGCCAGTGGCGGGTGGCGGCCACTGCCATCGGCACCACGATCGGCGTGACGGTGGCGAGCTTCGTGATCGTCGGCGACGAGTCACGGGCGTACTTCGGCAGCGTGCTCTGGCAGACCGAGCGGGTCGGCGCGGCCGACATGACTCCCAACCAGTCGCTTGCCGGCCTGCTCGCCCGGCTGTACGACTCGATCGAGACACCCGGGCTGCTCTGGCTCGCCTTCTCGGTGCTGATCCTGGCGCTGGGCCTGTCCCGGGCGGCCAGCTCCCGCGCCGATGGCGACGAGTTGACCGCGTTCACGCTGGTCGGTCTCACCGCGAACGTGATCAGCCCGATCTCCTGGACGCACCACCTGGTCTGGGTGATCCCGGCGATCATCGTGCTGGGCGACGCCGCGGTGCGCCGCCGAGAGGCGAGCCGGGGGATGCCGCAGCGCACCGGCCAGGGCTCGATGTCTGGCGGGCTGCCCGGGGTCAACGGGCTCCGGCCGCCGATCTGGTACCCCACGTTGACGGGGCTCCGCCACGGCGTCGCCGCGATCGGGCTCTACCTGCTGTTCCTGATCTCCCCGATCTGGCCGTACGAGCACCAACTGCCGGAGATGTCGCACTACCAGGACGGTCTCTTCGGAGCGCTGATGGAGAACTCTCTCGCGGTCGCCCTGATCGTGCTGGTCGCCGCACTGCCCTGGCGCCCCGGTGCGGAGCCGGCGTTCTACGGCGACCGGCTCGCCAGGGCCGTGGTGCTCAACGGCCGCCGTTGAGCACGGTCAGGGGCAGTTGACCCATTCCTCGGTGCCATCGGTGAAGACCTGCCGCTTCCAGATCGGCAGCCGCGCCTTGACCTCGTCGACCAGTCGGGCACAGGCCGCGAAGGCCGCCGCCCGGTGGGCGGTGCTCACCGCGGCGACCAGCGCCACGTCACCGATCGCCAGTGGGCCGACCCGGTGCGAGACCGCCACCGCGTAGACGTCGGGCTCGGCGGCGATCTCAGCGGCCACCTCGCGCAGCACCTGCGCGGCGCTCGGGTGGCCTTCGTACTCCAGGCTCGTGACCTGGCGGCCGTGGTCGTGGTCGCGGACCACGCCCTGGAAGGAGACCACCGCGCCGGCCCGGCGGTCGCTGACCGCCGCCTCGTGCGTGGCAAGGTCGAGCGGCTGATCGGTGATCTCGCCGAAGGTGATCGCCGGTGCGGTCACGACGCACGCTCCCCAGGCAGCAACGGCAGCGGCACGATCGGCACCCGGTCGCCCGGCTCGCCGCTGGTGCCCGGCCGGATGACGGCGAACCCGTCCGCGCCGGCCAGGCCGCGCAGCATCGCCGAGCCGACGTGTCGCACCGGCGACGCGGTGCCGGCGGCCCGGTCGAGCCGGACCAGTGCCAGGTGGGTGTGGTCACCGCGACCGGGCACCGCCTCGGCCAACGTGGCCTGCGGCAGCACCGGCATCGAGCGGCCCTGTAGGCCGGCGAGCAGTGGGGCGACCAGCGACACCAGCGCGACGATGGCGGACTGTGGGTTGCCCGGCAGCCCGGCCACGAACCGGACCCGCCCGTCGTGGCCGGACAGCCGGGCCAGCAGCATCGGGAAGCCCGGGCGGACCGCCACGGTGTTGACCACGTAGTCGGCGCCGAGCGCCTCCAGGGTCGGATGCAGGTGGTCGACCGGGCCGTTCATCGTGCCGCCGGTGGTGCACACCAGGTCGGCGGTGGCCAGCGCCGAGCGCAGGGCCGCCACGTGCGCGGGCAGCGTGTCGGCCACCGGGCCGACCACGTCGGATGGGCGGACCTGGCAGCCGTACCGCCGCAGCCACGCCGGCACCGCGGGGCCCAGCGCGTCCCGGACCCGACCCGCCGCGGGCGGGCCCGTGGTCAGCAACTCATCGCCGAAGACCAGCAGCGCGGCGCGCGGCGCCCGCCGGACCCGCAGCGTGTCGTGCCCGCAGGAGGCCGCCAAGCCGATCACCGCCGGGTCCACCGGCGTGCCGACCGGCAACAGTTCCTCATCGGCGTACGCCTCCTCGCCGGGCTGCCGCCACTCCGGCGTCTCCCGGGGAGTGCCGCTGACCAGGCCATCGGTGGTCGTGGACTCCTCCACGCGCAGCACGGCGGTGGCGCCCTCGGGCACCATGGCCCCGGTCGCGATCTCGACGGTCGTGTCGTCCTCGGTGAGCGGCGCGGGGGTGCTGCCCGCCAACACCCGGCCAACGACGCGCCACGGGCCACCGCCGCGCACCGCCCAGCCGTCCACGCTGGAGGTCGGGAAGGCGGGCAGGTCGGTGCGGGTGGTCAGCGGCTCAGCCAGGGTCGACCCGTCAGTGTCGACCAATGGTCGGGCGACGACGGGCAGCGCGGCGGCGAGACCGACCGCGTAGACCCGTGACCGTGCTTCCTCCCACCCGGCTGGCGGCGGGGGTGCGGCGACCCGATCCGCGGCGGGTG
This sequence comes from Micromonospora sp. NPDC005413, assembly GCF_040606435.1. Classification (NCBI taxonomy): domain Bacteria; kingdom Bacillati; phylum Actinomycetota; class Actinomycetes; order Micromonosporales; family Micromonosporaceae; genus Micromonospora; species Micromonospora sp. NPDC005413. The sequence goes on along the minus strand of NZ_JBEXEV010000009.1, from coordinate 82,175 downwards.
CGGTTTCCGTGCTCACCGACCGAGCCTATCGGCACGGACCGACACCCGCCCGGGCCTGGCGTGGACGGGTCAGTGGTCTCCGCCGCGAAGTTGATCGACGGTGTGCCCGAGGATCGGCCCGAGCACGGCCAAGCCGTCCCGGGCACCGCCGGTCGAGCCGGGCAGGTTGATCACCAGCATCCGGCCGGCGACCCCGGCCAGGCCCCGGGACAGCACCGAGGTGGGCACCCGGTCCCGACTGTGCGCGCGGATCGCCTCGGCGATGCCGGGGATCTCGTAATCCAGCAGACCCCGGGTCACGTCCGGTGTCCGATCCGACGGGGTCACCCCGGTGCCCCCGCTGGTCAGCACCACGTCGACACCGTCAGCGCGGGCGGCCTGCACGGCGGCGCCGACCGGCTCACCGTCGGGCACCACCACCGGCTCGTCGACCTGGCACCCCAGCTCGCGCAGGCCGGCGACGAGCAGCGGCCCGCTGGTGTCGGCGTAGACACCGGCCGCAGCCCGATTGGACGCGACGATCACCCGGGCCCGGATCACGGCCGGTCCTCCGGCCGGACCCACTCGCCGGTCTTACCGCCCTCCTTGCGCAGCACCCGGACCGCCTCCACCGAGGCCGCCGGGTCGACGGCCTTGACCATGTCGATCAGAGCGAGACCGGCGACGGCGACCGCCGTGAGTGCCTCCATCTCCACCCCCGTACGGTCCGCCGTGCGGGCGGTGGCCGTGATCTCCACGGTGTCGGCGGTCAACCGCAGGTCGACGGTGACGCCGTGCAGGGCGATCGGGTGGCACAGCGGGATCAGATCCGGAGTGCGCTTGGCCCCCATGATCCCGGCCAACCGACCGACCGCCAACGCGTCGCCCTTGGGCAGCCCGTCGCGGTGCAGCAGGTCGATGACCTCGGGCGTGGTCCGCAAACGGCCGGCCGCGACGGCCAGTCGGCCCGTCACCGCCTTGGCAGAGACATCGACCATGCGGGCCGCGCCAGCGCGGTCGACGTGGCTGAGCTGCGGGGGTTCGGTCACGGTCGTGAGCCTATCGGTGCGGTACGACGGTGCTCGGAAGGAGCGGCGCCGCGGTGCCCGCCGCGCCGGGTGCTGACGGCGCATCGGCCGGACGCCGCTCCTTCCTCACCGACCCGCCGCCGAGGTCGCTGGGGGGGACCTGGCAGCGGGCGCGTGTCGACGACCTGGTTCTGCCCAGGGGCAGAACCTCCCCCGTTCGTCGATACGACCGAGAAGCTACCGGGCCCGGCGATAAGAAATCGATAAGCGCCGGCAGGCTGGTCAGCGCCCCACGTCCACGGCCCTGTCATCCAACTCGGCAAGGCGACGCTCGGCCTCGAAGCGCTCCGGCACGCCCATCCTCCGGAAGATCGCCAACGCCCGCTCCCAGTGCCGCCGGGCCTCCGCCGCGTCGACTCGGGCGAATTGTTCGGCGAGACCGGCCAGGGCGCGCCCCTGCTCGTGCGGGTGCGAGATCCGAGTCGCCAACCGCAATGCCTCCTGGTGCATCTCGGCCGCCTCGCCGCCCCGCCCCTGTGCCATCAGGGTGCGCCCGAGCTCGTTCAGCGCAGCCGCCTCGACGTGTCGTTCCCCCGAGCCGATCGACAGCTTTCGGGCCACCTCGTGCTGCTGCTGGGCCTCGACCAGACGGCCAAGACCGCGATAGGCGATCCCGAGGTCGTTGCGCACCTCGGCCTCGGCATACCGGTGGCCGGTGCGGTCACGCAGAGCCAACGAGGCCATGAGGATTCGGATCGCCTGGGGGTAATCGCCCATGCGGACGCGCACGGCACCGATGTGGCTGAGTGCGTTGAGCACATGGAAGTCTTCGGAGTTCGTCCGGGCCCACGCCAGGTGCAGGCGGTGCAGGCGCAACGCCTCCTCGTAACGACCCAGCGACGTCAGTGCTATGCCGATGTTCGGCAGCACCATCGGCACCCTGACGTTGCCGTACCCCTTGTAATCACGCAGGCACTCCAAACCGACCGCTACCGCTTCGGTCAGGTTGCCGCTCCACCAGTAGACAGCTGCGAGATTGGCGCGGTACCGCGCGGTGTTCAGCATGTCCCGTGAGTCTCTGAAGAGGGCGACCGCGCGGGTCAGGTGGTTGAGCGCACCCCGGTTATCGCCGGTCCGGACGTAGGCGGAAGCGAGGTAGTTGTTCATCAACGCCATTGCATTGATGTCCCCAGTTGCCTCCGCCGCGGTCAGCCCGTGCCGGTGGGTCATGATGATGTCCTCGAAGTATCCGCGGATGTAACAGAATCGCCAGAGGGCACGGGCCAGTCGCCAGGAGTGCTCGTGAAAGCCCGCCGCAAGCGCCGACGACACCATCGTCACCAGGTCCGTCCGCTCCGTCTCCAACCAGTCGGCGGTGGGCTCCCCGATGCCCTCGACCAGCTCGGGTCGCCCGAACGAAAGGTGAGTGACGTGGAATCTGATGACCCCGGGCTCCAGCGTCTCTGCGGCCCTCAGCGCCGACTCCAGCGTGAAGTCGAGCAGTTGAGCCAGCCCGAGCCTTCGGTCGCTCGCGGAGTCAGTACGCGAGCACAGCTCGACGGAGTACTGGCGCATGAGATCGTGCAACCGATATCGCGTCGAGTCGAGGTCCTCTACCAAGTTCCGGTCGACAAGGTCATCGAGCGTCGCGCGAGCTTCCGCAACGGTCAGGCCGGTCAGCGCGGCGACGGCCGGCGGGCCGAAACGATTGCCGGGATACAGGCTCAGGAACCGGAAGACTCGCCTGGCCGGCTCCGAGAGTGGCTCGTAGGAGGCGGCAAAGGCACCGGAGACCGTGCTCTCTTCGCCAGCTAGATGTCGTAGTGCTGCCGTGGCTCCGTCCATCTGTTCGGCGAGATCCGCCAATCGCCAACCGCGTCGATGGGCCAGTCGGGCACCGGCCAGCCGGATCGCCAGTGGGAGATGGCCGCACCGTCGAACCACCTCGACCGCCGCATCCGGCTCGGCCTCGACACGGTCTCGACCGACAGTGGAGGCGAGGAGGTCCACACTCTCTTCAGTAGTCAGGACCGGCAGGGTCTGCGAAGGCCCCACGTCCGGATGGGAAAGTCGTCGCCGCGACGTCACCAGCACGACGGCGGTCGGCTCAGCCGGCAGGAGAGGAAGGATCTGTTCGCTGCTCGCGGCATTGTCGAGGACGATCACAGACCTCCGGCGGGCCAGTTCTCGTCGCCACAACTCCACCTTGGCGTCGAACTCGACCGGAACTTGATCGGCTGGCACCCCAAGCTGACGAAGCAGGGTGACCAGGGCGCTCGCTGGCTCCACCCGATTCTTCTCGCCATGCCCACACAGGTCGATGAACAGTGCGGCGTCCGGGTACCGGGCGGACACCTGGCGCGCCAGGTGCACGGCGAGGGCCGTTTTGCCGCTGCCCGCCATGCCGTCGATCATGTGCACGGCCGGTACACGTTCCTCGACTCGCCGAGTCTCCCCAAGTAGCCGCGTTACCACGTCCTCCCTGCCGACGAAGTCGGTTACGGCGCGGGGGAGGTGATCTACCAATTCGGGCCGACGTACCTTCGCGGGAACCACTACGGCCGCCGGGGCATGCGCGTTCAAGGCGGAGAGTGCACCCAGGCCGGCCGGGCGGGCTGCGGCACTGTTCCTCGCGAGCGGCGGAGCCACCGTGAGGATCGTGCGGTAGAGAGTCTGGAGCCCAGAACCCGGGATGATCCCAAGCTCCGCCGCCAGCCTCGCGCGGACCTCCCCGTACTCGGCGAGCGCACCGGCGTGATCGCCGCGCTCGTACAGCGCCCGTATGAGAAGGACGTACGCCGGTTCCCGGAGGGGGTGACGCACGACGACATCCCGCAGCAGCGGGATCGCCAGGTCATCCCGTCCCAATCTCAGCTGTACGTCGGTGAGGAGTTCGATGGCCAACAGCCGTTCCTCCTCCGCGGCCGCGCTGCGTGCGGTGAGCACGGGTCCGAGCGGGACACCGGCGAGCATTGACCCCTGCCACCGCGCCACGGCAGACCCCAGCAGTTCCAGCGCCCGGTCCAGACGGCCAGCCATTAGGGCTTCCCGGCCTGCGACACGCTCCATCTCGAAGCGAAACACGTCGATAAGCTCCGGCCTCAGGGCAAGCCGGTAACCGGTCTGCTGCTTAACGATGACGCCCCGGCCCGTCTCGAAAGTCTCGAAAGTCCGACGCAGATTGGCGGCGTAGGTACGCACATTTGCGACCGCAGAGCGCGGCGGGCTGTCGGGCCACAGCTCGTCAACCAGGTCGTTCAGCGTAACCAGTTGCCCAGGTTGGACAGCGAGCGTGGCAAGAACAGCCCGCTGTTTAGGCGTACCAAGGTGCAGTTTGCGAGCGGGCAGTTGCACCGAGAGGCCGCCCAGAAGCTGAATCTCCACTCGTCCCCCTGCTCTAGCGGGGTAGACAGACGATCACGCGACGAAGCTTACGGACACCGAACGTAACGGGCCGATGCCAATCGGGCAGGACGGCCGTTAACGGCCACCGCAGCGTCCAGCGACCAGGCTGGCCAGCGCCGGTGCAACGTGCCTAGTGCAGGTTGCCGCCTTCTGACCGAGAGCAAGTTGCAGGATGCGCGCCCGGCCGACCATTGATTGCGCCTCCCGGCATTCCTAGACGAACAGCTTGCCCAACCGGCTGTGACCTCTGCCCGAACTCCAGATGATGCAGCGGGCCGGAAGCCCGCAGACTTGAGAGGATACGCAGACATAACCCATCGGATTCAACCTGCCGCAACGAGCGACGGCTCCAGAAGAAGAAGGTGTGAACCTCCACGGTGCGCTTAGAAGCGCGGACAGAACGTTACAAACCATCTTCCAGTTGGCTGATATTGCGCATAGAGACATATGGCGGCCTCTAACGGGCTTTATCTCCATTACGCTATCCCCGTCAGCAAGCCGGTGCATTAATGGCTAATCCATGATTTGCCATTAATGCCTGAGCCTCGGGGAGGTAGTCATGCGCGGCAACGAGTGGATGTGACAATGCGCGGGCCTGCCGTTGGCCCCTTGTCGTGCGCTACGGTGCCAGGAGCAGACCCGGCACCCTCGGGAGCGGCATGCCTTCCCAAGCGCAGAGCGACCAAGAAGATCATCGACGACTGACTCTGATCATCGGCGTCATCGGCGCTGCGGCTTCGGTGGTCTGTGCGCTGTCCCTGATGGCGGCGGTCGCCCATCCCCCGGCAACCGTGACCGAGGTTGCCACTGTCGTAGCACTCATCTCAATGATCGCCGTTGCCACGATGGTCAAGGCAAGGGTGAGAATCCGATCGACCACACACTCGATCACCTGGAATGAGACCGCGATCGTCGTCGGAGTGGCGGTCGCTCCAGCGCCCTGGGTCGTGCTGTGCACGGCAGTTGGGGTAGCCGTGGCTTTTGCGGTCCTGCGTCTGCCGGCGATCAAGATGGCGTTCAGCATCGGGAAGAACACGATCGTTGCCGCCGGTGCGGGGCTGACTCTCGTAGCGATGGACTGGGCATGGCCGCCCTCGAAACTCATCGACTTCATCCACCTCGTCGGCCCGGTAGCCCTCGCCTATCTGGCCGCCACGCTGCTCGACGAGATCATCGCGATCCCGGTCATCGCGATAGCTTCTGGCAGCAGCGTTCGTCAGCAGTTCCGCACAAACTGGGATCTACGCGGCGTCGGTGTGGCGCTACGGTTTCTCGTCGCCATCTGCACCCTGCTCCTCCTTCGTGCCGACCCACGACTCCTGGTGGCCGTTCCGCCACTCGTGCTCAGCCTGCACCTGGCCTACTCCACGCGAATCCGTTCCAGGACGGAACAGCAGGCGTGGCAGCGGCTGGCCCGCACCACCGACGCGCTCAACGTGGTCGACCTGGACAACGTCCTCACCACCGCCGTCACCCAGGCCGCCGAGTTGTTCTCCGCCGACGAGGTCGAGATCGAGCTGCGCGACGGTGACCGCACCGTGCGCGGCGGCACCGGCGGCATCACCTTCGACGGCCCGACCGGTACGCCCGCCGAGGTGGACGGCACCATCGTCCCCGCGCCGCTGGAAGGTCACGACCGGTCCGTCGACGTCGGCGTGCTGCGACTGCGCTTCCGCGGCCCGGTGCAGCTCTCCGAGCGGGAGCAGTACACCCTGCGCACCTTCGCCTCCGCGCTCTGCACGGCCGTCCGCAACGCTCAGGCGTACGCCGAGTTGGCCCGGGTGGCCGACGAGCACGCGTACGCGGCCACGCACGACGCGCTGACCGGCCTGGCCAACCGTCGGCACCTCCTCGACCAGGGCACCGAGCAGTTGAGCACCCGGCACGCGGACGGGGTGACCGCGCTGGTGCTCATCGACCTGAACCACTTCAAGGAGGTCAACGACACGCTCGGGCACGCCGCTGGCGACCAGGTGCTGGTGCAGGTCGCCGACCGGTTGCGGGGCGCCGCCCAGGCGAGTGACCTGGTGGCCCGCCTCGGCGGCGACGAGTTCGCCGTACTCCTGCGCGGCCTGCCGGCCCCGGCAGTGGCCGCACACCGGGCCGAGACGCTGCTCGCCGCTCTGCATGAGCCGTTCGAGCTGGACGGCATGCGGATCAGCGTCGAGGCCAGCGGCGGGATCTCGGTCGCCCCGTCGAGCGGTGGCATGGCCGAACTGCTGCGCCGCGCCGACGTTGCCATGTACCAGGCCAAACGGGCCGGGCAAAGGATCTCCACGTACGCCCCGACCCGGGACACCGCCGACCTGGGCCGCCTCACCCTCGGTGGCGAACTGCCACGGGCGGTCGCCGACCACGAGTTCGTCGTCAACTTCCAACCGATCGTCGATCTGGGCACCGGCGAGGTGACCAGCGCGGAGGCGCTGGCCCGCTGGCATCACCCCATCCACGGCATGATCGACCCCCTGCGCTTCCTGGAGGCGGTGGAGCGCTCGGGCCTGCTGCCGGCCTTCGCCGAAGCGATCCTCGACCAGGCGCTGATCGCGGCGGCCAACTGGCGCGACGCCGGCTTCGACGTACCGGTCGCGGTCAACGTGTCCCCGCGCAGCCTGCTCGACGCGCGATTCCCGGGCTCGGTGCTGGCCCGCCTGCGCGCCCACGACCTACCACCGGACCGGCTGGTGCTGGAGCTGACGGAGACGCTGACGCTCAGCCAACTCGACGTGGTCGACCGGGTGCTCAGCCGGCTGCGCGACGAGGGTGTCCGGTTGGCGTTGGACGACTTCGGCACCGGCTACTCCTCGCTATCCCTGCTCTCCCGGATCCCTGTGCACGAGCTGAAGATCGACCGGAGCTTCGTGACGACGATGGAGAGCTCGGCGGAGGCCGCCGCTGTCATCCGCTCCACCCTCGACCTGGGCCGCAGCCTCGACCTGGACGTGGTGGCCGAGGGGGTGGAGAGCGAGCCGCAGCGGCGGGCACTCTGGGAATTGGGCTGCGTCGCCGGCCAAGGGCACCTGTTCGCCCGGCCGATGCCGTCCGGCACCCTGCTCGCGGCGATGCAACGCGGGTCGGGCGGCCGGCCGGGTGCCCTGGCCGCGCCGCTGCACGACGCCGGCGCGGTGATCCGGTTGAGCCAGAACCGCCGTCAGGCCGGCCGCGCCCGCCCCGACCGCCTCCCGCACCTCCCCGCCTGACCGCGCACCGGCCCGGGGCGAAAGCAGGCCGATCTGCCAGACTGGCGGCCGTGATCGCCGCCGACCCGACTGCCCGCCGCCGTCGCTGGCACTGGCGGACGCTCGACACTGCCGCCGGCGGGCTCGCCCTCGACCTTGGCCTCTACGCGGTCTCAGCCATCTTCGCCGCGATCACCGCGGTCACGTCGACCCTGCTGCCGCACCGGGCCTGGGGCGCGGTCGCCGCCGTCGGCTACCTGGTCGCGACGCTGGCGGTGATCGCCCAACTCCTGCTGCGCCGACGCTCCCCGACCTCCCGGTTGACCGGTCTGCCAGCCCGCTGGGCGGTCACCGGTCTCGCGTGGGCGGGCACCGCACTGCTGCCCCTGCTCTGGCAGAGCATCGAACGGGCCAACGGGCGCACCGACCGGGCCCAGGAGGAGGTGCTGGTCGTGGAGCAGGCCGGCACCCGCCTCCTGGAGCACGGCACGCCGTACCTCGGGCCCGACGCGATAGCCGCCCTGCCGCCCGGCGAGCAACTGCTCGGCTACACCCCGTACCAGCCGGGTATGGCGCTGTTCGGCCTGCCCAGAGCGCTCGCTGACACCTGGTGGACCGACTCCCGGGTCTGGTTCGCGGTGGGCACCGCGCTGGCGCTCGCCCTGGCCGTGGCCGCCCTCCGCACCACCGCCGGCAACGCCACCTCCGCCGCCACCCAACGACGGGACGCCGCCCTGCTGCGCGGCGTGCAGGCCGCCACCGTACTGCCGATCTGCGCCCTCACCCTCGCCACCGGCGGCGACGACCTGCCCGTACTCGCGCTCTGTCTGCTGGCCCTCGCGCTCGCCGCCGCCGACCGACCCGGCCGGGCCGGCCTCGCGGTCGGGCTGGCCGGCGCGCTGAAGCTGTTCGCCTGGCCGGTCGCCCTGGTCCTGATCGTCTGGGGCCTGACCCGGCGCGCCGGCACGCGCGTCGCCGTCGGCGCGATCGGCCTGCCCGTCGCGGCCCTCCTGCCGGCGATGCTGGTCGACCGCGACGCGCTGACCGAGAACGTGCTGCGCTTCCCCCTCGGCCACGGCCTCGTCACCAGCCCCGCGCAGTCCCCGTTCCCCGGTTACCTGATCGCCACCGCGCTGCCCGCCGGCCGGCTGATCGCCGCCGCACTGCTGGTCGCCGCCGGCGTGGCCATCGCCGTCCGGCTCGCCCGCCGCCCGCCCCGCACCGCCGTCGCCACCGCGCTGATCTGCGGGTACGGGCTACTCGTCGCCATCGCCCTGATGCCCTCGACCCGCTTCGGCTACCTGCTGTACCCGTTGGCCCTGCTCACCTGGGCGCCCGCCCTGCACCGCCCGGTCGACGCGCCGACCGCCCCGGTTGCCGGCGACCTGTCCGGTCGGACCACTTCGGCGTAACTGCCGGGCGGAACGGCGCGCCAGGGCGTAGACCTGAAGGCATGACGACGTACCGCGACCGGGCCGAGGCGGGCCGGATGCTCTCCGAACGGCTCACCGCACTCATCGGCGCACCGGACGTCGTCGTCCTCGGCCTGGTCCGTGGCGGTGTGCCGGTCGCCCGGGTCGTCGCCGAACGGCTCGGCGCGCCACTGGACGTGCTGGTCGTCCGCAAGCTCGGCATGCCATGGGCCCGGGAGGTCGCCTTCGGCGCGCTCGGGCCAGGCGGTGTCCAGGTGCTCAACGATGCCGTGGCCAGCCGACTCAGCAGCGAGGACATCGCCGAGGTCAGCCAACGGGAACAGGCCGAGCTGGAACGCCGGGAACGCCTCTACCGGGGCGGTCGCCCCCAGCTGGACCTCACCGGGCGGACGGCGGTGATCGTCGACGACGGCCTGGCCACCGGCGCGACCGCCCGCGCCGCCGTGGAGGTCGTTCGCCACCTCGGGGCACACCGGGTCGTGGTCGCGGTTCCGGTCGGCGCGCAGGAGGCGTACGAACTGGTCGCCGCCGAGGCGGACCAGGTCATCTGTGCGCAGCGTCCACCCGACTTCGGCGCGGTGAGCGTCTACTACGAGGATTTCCACGAGGTGTCCGACGAAGAAGTCACCGAGGCGCTCACAGCAACTGCATAGGTCCACCGGGTACCGTCGGGCGATGAGTAGCCTCACCTGTCCCAAGTGTCACGGAGAAATGCGCCAGTACGAGCGCAGCGGCGTCGTCATCGACCAGTGTGGGGAGTGCCGAGGCATCTTCCTGGACCGCGGCGAACTGGAGAAGCTGTTCGAGGCGGAGGCCAACTGGAGCCGCCAACAGGCCGGCGGTGCGCCGCCGCCGCCCGCCCAGCAGCCGGCCGGCTACCCGCCGCAGCCGCCGCAGCCCGGTTACGGTGCCGTCCCGCCGCCGCCCCCGCCCGCACACGGCTACCCGCCGGCTCCGGCCTATGGCCACCAGCAGCAGCAACACCACGGCTACCACGGGCACTACCGGCAGAAGAAGCGCAAGGGCTTCCTCGACGACATGTTCGGCTGAGCCGAGACCGGCATCCCGCCCGGGCCGATCCGCGCGTCGGCCCGGGCGCATGATCTACACCGTCGATGGTTGGCGGGTGGGATGGTCCATGCGAGGCTGAATCGCATGACCTCGATCCGGCCGGACGAGGCGCTGGCCCAGGCGTACGACGGCATCAGCGCGGTGGTCGGCGGCCTGGACGACGCGGACCTGCAACGAGCCACCCGCTGCCAGGGCTGGCTCATCGCGGACCTGCTCCTCCACGTGCTCGGCGACGCCCAGCGGGCACTGGTCGCACTGGCCATCCCCGTTGACGGCCCCGCCGATGTCGACGACGTGAGCTACTGGCGTGACTTCCCCGTCAGCGACGAGAATTCCACCCGGCACGCCTGGTGGGTGCGTCGATCGGCCGCCGCGTTCGACCGTCCGACCGGAATCGTCCGGCTCTGGCGGGAGACCGCCCCGGCGGCGGTCCGCGCCGCCGCGTCAGCCGACCCCGAGGGGTACGTGACCACGCAGGGGCATGTGCTGCGCGTACCGGATTTCCTCGCCACCCTGACCACCGAGGCCGTCGTCCATCACCTCGACCTGACACTGGAACTGCCCGACGCGCCGCCGCCCGGCCCGCTGGCGGTAGGGGTCGCGGTGGCCACCATGGACGGCCTGCTCAGCGACGACACGGTGCGCCCCACCGCCTGGGACGACCACGATTTCCTGCTGAAGGCCACCGGGCGCGTCCCGCTCACCGACCGGGACCGGCTGGAGTTGGGCGAGTCGGCGGGCTGGTTTCCACTGCTGAGCTGATGCTTCATATGCGTCTGACACCTCCACCTCCGCAGCCGACGGCGGCGGAGGTGGAGTTCGCTCAGCAACTGGTCGAGCGGGCCAAGGCCGTTGAAATCACGTCGTACTCGCCGCTATCCCCTGGCAAGTTCAGGCATGGCTGCGTTCTCCGCTTCATTGCCGACGGCCCTCGGTACCGAGAGCCGTCGTCCAGCAAGGATCCAGACGCACACTGTCGCCATCGGTGCCGCCGACAGGAGCGTCACCGTGATTTCGTCTAGCTTTCCGCCTTCGGTCAGCAGCAAGCCTGTGAGCAGTGCTAGAACCATATTGTTTCCGGCGTGAGCCAAGCTTGAGGGCCAGATACTGTCGCTGCGCGTACGCAGCCAGGCCAGAATGACCTCCTGCAGCAGGAACATCACTGTCCAGACCAACAGCCCGAGGGCAATGTTGGTAAATTCGATATAACCGAAAAAGGCGAGCGGATAGTGCCAGAACGCCCAGATTAGTCCTGTCGCGACGACCGACAGAAGTGGCCTGCCCACGAAAATTCGAAGCCTCAGGTAGCTGGTCCAGCCGAACTCCTCACCCCAGTACAAGGGTGTGAGGAGCGGGACGACAGCCATCAGCACGAGGACAAACGCCCACCCTGGAAGCCCAGGAACGGCGTCGTCCAGGGTAGAGAGATCGGGAGTCCACAGACCCATCGCCGCCGCTAACCCGACGGTGCCCACAACGAACCCCATCGGACAGAGCCAGGCTATGAGATAGGAAGACCACGCGTCACGCAAACGGAGGGCGAGCCCTGCATCGTGGAATCCTTCCCGCGTTATCCATCGGCGTACAATTATCGCAGCTATCGCCGGGGCGAAGCCAAATGGAAGCTGAACCAGCGGGTTGACCAGTGAGAGCCCCAGACCCAGCCGGGCGAGGATCAACCAACCCCAGCTCGCCCCGAATGCAATGACCAAAAATGCCAGCACCCCTTTCATTCTCGCCATCACGAGGTACGTCACCTTTCTCCTGCCTGCAGATACAGATCAAGGAGATCATGTGGTTCGTGTCGCGATCACTGACGCTGGTAGGCGTAATTCGGGTATGGCCAGGCAGACCCGATGAATACCGCCAGACGTAATGAGTGGGGCGGCGGCCACAACACCCACGAGGGAGACGAGCACCGCCAGCCACAGCGGCAGGTCCGCCAGGCAGGTGGCGATCAGGAGGTCGGCGACCGTTCCGACGTGCGTGAACGGCCCACCGTCGGGGCCGCCTTCATAGATGCCACCCGCCGGACCCTCCCGGCAGGAAACTGGGTGACGAGGATCGCTCAGCCGTTTGCGGCCGCGGAGTGCGCGAGGCGCACCGCGCGCGGATAGAGGCGGTCTCAGTGCGGCAAACCACCCTCGATCTGCGCCGTCGACAGGTGAATCCCGAGACCTCTCAGCCGATTGCCATGTCCACGAATCGCGAGAGATGCAACTGCGCTGCGACGGTCACGGTGTCAGTTGGCCCATTTCGATGCTTGGCAACAATGAAATCCGCCTCGCCCGCCCGCGGCGACTCTTTGTCGTAGTAGTCGTCGCGGTGCAAAAGGATGACAACGTCGGCATCTTGCTCGATTGATCCTGATTCACGCAAATCGGACAGCTGTGGGCGCTTGTCGGTGCGCTGCTCGGGGCCACGGTTCAGCTGACTGACCGCGATGACCGGGCACTCGACCTCCTTGGCCAACAGCTTCAGGCCACGGGAAAGGTCCGCGACCTCCTGCTGTCGACTCTCGGTGCGCTTCGGTGAGGTCATCAGCTGCAGATAGTCGACCACGATCATTTTGAGGTCGTGCCGCTGCTTGAGCCGCCGAGCCTTGGCCCGGATCTCCATCAGGTTCATGCTCGGCGTGTCGTCGACGAAGAGCGGTGCCTCGCTGATCTCGCCCATACACCTGGCCAGCTTGGTCCAGTCGTCGTCGGAGAGCTGCCCGCTGCGCAGCACGTGCAGCGGCACCCGCGCCTCGGCGGAGAGCAGTCGCATGACGATCTCGACCTTGCTCATTTCCAGCGAGAAGATCGCGGCCGCCTGATTAGCGCGAATTGCAGCGTTTCGAGCAAAGTCCATACTTGCCGTGCTGTTGTGAGTGGGGATCATTGCTCGGCTGGCAAGGTAGAGATGCTCGGGATTGTCCACGGTGACACATCGGACTGGCACGCTCGGCACTGGGCGGACGTCGACAATGAACCGCGAGATTGACCGGGCGTCTGAGACGGTACGGCGGCGTTCGGCGTGGGCGTCCCGCTTTCGCTGCAGTCGAAAAACGACATCCGGCGTGGAGAAGTTCAAGGTGTAAGCGATGGACGACTCGGGGGTGCGACCACGTACCGGCTTCACGTTGACCGTGCAGCGGTAGCCGAGGCTGACGATGAGCTCGCGCACGTCTTCTGCCAACCGCTTCGAGGTCGACGTGTACTGCAGGTTGCCCGCGGGGGCGACGGTGCCATCGGTGTCCATCAGCCCAGCCAGCAACGCCCGACGTTGGCCCTCAGAGGCGCGGAGGTAGACGCCCGGGATGTGCTTGTCCGCCGCCACCCCGACCTGACGCAACAGCCCGAGGAAGGAACCGGTCCGCGTATGGCAGGCGGCACACTTCACGGTGGCTGGATTCTCGCGCAACGCTCGGGTGGAAACCCCGCACTCCACGCAGATGCCGTTGCCTGGCGCGACTGGCCTGGGCAGCAACAAAATGGTGTAGACCATTGGCCCGCTGGGCCGAACGACGAAACCGTCCGCCTCGACCTGCGTGACCATCTCCGGATCTGCGGTGGTGAAGCGGCTGGCACCGGTGTGGCCGTCACCAAGCCACGCCCCCAACGTGTACGGCGGGACCAGCAGTTCCTGTTCCGGAAGGTGAAGGGGCGCGCTGTTTTGTACGGCGTGGTTGAGCCGTCGGTCGGCAGTGTCCGTACGCAACGTGGCCGCGATCTCGGCAGTGGTGACGACACCGTCGTGGTCCGCCCGGCTACCGGCATTGACCTCCCGCTCGGCTTGTTCAAGAAGCGCGGTCAGAAGGGGACCGGCCGGATAGCCGGGCGCGGTCCAGTTCCGCGTCTGGCCATTACGGACAATGGGGCGGCTGATCCGGCCGATCGACCCGACCTCATGGGCGACGGTGTGCAGGACATGCCGGAATTCCGCCCCGACCTGCTCGACAGTGTCGAAAAGGGTGATCGGCTGGTTTCCCACGGCGCTGAGCCGCTTCTGCGCCGCACGTACGTTCTCCAGCGACGACTCAGGCCAGTGGCGCCTCTGCCGTGCCGGCTCCTGCCGCCGACTTGCCCGGCTGGTCGTCTTCCACAGGTGCTCCCCGTCCGCCACGATGACGGTGCCGTCGGAGAACTCGACCTCGTAGCAGGGGCGGTCGTGCATCACGTCGAAGGCATGTGTGACCGTAGTGGGGCTGCCGTCCGCCGCCAGTAGTTGATCACCCATCCGGACCTCGCCCATGGTGGTCCAGCCATTCGGCGTCGGCAGTGGGGTGTCGAGCGCGAGGGCCTTGCCCAAACCAGGCCTGCCGGCCACGATGATCAACTGCCCGGCGTGCAGGCCGTTGAGCAGGCGGTCCAGGTCGCTGAAGCCGGTCGGTACGCCGGTCATCATGCCGCCGGACGCCCCCACCGCCTCGATCTCGTCCAGCGTCGGCTGCAACATGTCGGCCAGGATCGCGAAATCCTCGCTGACCCGGCGTTCGGTGACGTCGTAGACGGCCTGCTGGGCGAGGTCCACGACGTCGTCCACGTCGCGGCTGCCGCCGCTGGCGGTGCCGTAGCCCAACTGCACGATCTTGGTGCCGGCCTCGACCAACCGGCGCAGCACCGCCCGTTCGCTGACGATCCGCGCGTAGTAGGCCGCGTTCGCGGCGGTGGGCACGCTCGCGATGAGGGTGTGCAGGTAGGGCGCGCCACCGATGCGGACCAGGTCGCCGGAGTCGGCGAGCGCCGCCGCGACCGTGATCGAGTCGGCCGGCTCACCCCGGCCGTAGATGTCCAGGATTATGTCGAAGATGGTGGCGTGCACCGGCCGGTAGAAGTCGTTGGTCTTCAGGATCTCGACGACGTCGGCGATGGCGTCCTTGGAGAGCAGCATTCCGCCGATGACGCACTGCTCGGCGGCAACATCCTGGGGCGGGGTCTTGTCGAACTGGCCGTCCCGCTGCGCGGGTGACTGGCCGCCGCCGGAGCGTGACTCTGCCCGCATGTCGTCGGTGACCGACACGGGTCCCCCCTCCACTGCGCCGGATCCGATCCCAGCTTTACCGCTGAGGTACGACACTTCCGTCCGACCGGGCCGGTCGATCGGGGGCCATCGCCGGCGGTCGAGGGCCAACCATACGGACCCCGAGGTCAGAGACTCAACAACGCCGGTGGACGAGCCTCGGGACAACCTGTGGATGTCGGGGGACAGCATGTGCGCAGCGTGTGCACAGGCTGTGGATAACCATTGGGGAATTCTTGGCCGCACGTCTTTGACCTGCGGAAACATCCTCCCCAGCCTGTGGAGGAGAATATTTCGGTCGGGCCTGTGACACGATCGTCCCGTACTATCTCCAGCGAACGGCTACACCTGGACAGCGGATTCCGCTTTCGGTTCAGAAGGGTCACACTCCGGCCGTGAATTACCGGGACTGGGGACGCGGGGATGGCAGCCCGCGCGAGCGCCAGCCGATCGCCTCGTGGGGTGAGCGCGCGGCGTCCCTTCCGGTTGACCCGTACGACGAGGACGGGCGCTACCGGACCTCCAGCCGCCAGCGTGCGTTGGACCGTGGCCAGGACGAGCCGGTCGACGCCTACCTGCCCCGGTGGGCTCTGGAGTCGGGGGTCCTGCACGCTGACGGCGGCGGTCGCCACGCGGCGCCGGACGAGCCCGAACCCGAGCGGCCAACTTCCGGAGCCGGCCGACGGTCCGCCGAGTCGCCGAGCAGCCGACGGCGGGTCAGCGAGACGAGTTGGCGCGGGCAGGCGGCAATCGGCGCGGCACCCGATTCGGACCACACCCAGGAGTGGACGCTCGACCGTCCGCAGGAGCAGGGGTACGCCGGCCGCCGGCGCGCCGACGCCGGGGGGGAGGAGCCGGTCTCCGGCGCTGTCCCGGACCGCCGTCCCCGCCGTGCGCCCGCTGGCCGTCCGCAGGTGATCTGGTCGGGCGGGGATCTGGAGCCCGCCCCGGCCGAGCCGGCGCCTGACAAGGACGTGAGCCGTCCCAGCCGGCGCAGTCGCCGTGCGGCGGAGGAGTCGTGGTCCCGCCCGACGGTCGACCCCTGGACGCGCGGGTCGGACCGGGCGGCGGAGCCCGAGCCGTCGTACCCGCCTGCGGTGGATCCATGGGACGCCTCCGGCGTGCACGCGTGGCCGCCCGCTGCCGGTGCGGACGGCGCGGATCTGAGCGAGCAGTGGTCGGCGGTGGAGAGCGTCGGTGGCTGGGAGCGGTCCGACCGCACCGGCCAGTGGGAGCGGTCCGCGATCGAGGACGACCAGTGGGACCGTACGGTGCCGCCGCGATCCGACCGGTCGGTGGCGGCAGAGGGTTGGCCGACCCGGGACGAGGGGTTCTGGCCCGGCACTCGGCTGGCCGATGACGACCCCCGTTGGACGGATCCGTCGACGTCGGCGCCCCGGTCTCCGGTGGTGGGCTACACCGCTCCGCGGCCGCGCAGCGCGCCTGTGCCGCCCGGGGGTGCGCCACGGCGTCGGGCCGACCGGCCGGCGGTTGGGGCGGCTTCGGTGCGCCAGCGGGTCGAGTCGGCGGCCACGGGTGCCTGGGCACGTCGTCTGGAGGACGACCTGCTCGATCCGGATCCGGGTGGGTCCGTCCGGCCATTGCTGTACACGGCCGCCTGTTACCTGGTGCCGGCGATGCTCATCTTCGTCTGGCTGTTGACGTTGGACAGCCAGGCGCCGGCTGGTTGTGTGACCGACATCAGCGGGGGCGGGTGCGACTCGGCCCGGTCACGCGCGTTGGAGGCGTTGCTCGCCGGCGCGCCGCGCTTCGGGTTGGCGTTGGTGAGCAGTCTGGTGGTGGCGGCGCTGCTGCGTCGGGTGGGCACGACGTGGCGCTCGGCCACCATCGCACTCGCCGCCGCAGTGGTGGGCGGCGGCCTCTCCACGGTGCTGATCAGCGCGGTGACCGGTCAGCCGATCGGGTGATACCGCCCGGACCAGGTCAGAGCTGAGCCAAGCCCGGCCAGGCTGGAATCGACGATGGTACGCACGAGGGCCCGCACCGATCGCTCGGTGCGGGCCCTCGTGCTGGTGTTGCGGACGTCAGCCCTGAAGAACGTTCAGGTTGAACGACGCGGTCACCTCGGGGTGCAGCTTGATCTTCACCGGGTAGGTGCCGGTCGACTTGATGTGACCGGGCACCTCCAGCCGACGCCGGTCGAGGACCGGGCCGCTGGACGCCTTGACGGCGTCGACGATCTCGGCCGGAGTGACCGAGCCGAAGAGCCGTCCGCCGTCGCCGGCGCGGACCTTCAGGTTGACCTTGAGACCCTCGAGCTGAGCCTTGACCTCGTTGGCGTGGTCGAGGTCGCGGATCTCGCGGGCCGAACGGGCCCGCTTGATGACCGTGACCTGCTTTTCCGCGCCCTTGGTCCAGGCGATCGCGAAGCCCTGCGGCAGCAGGTAGTTACGGCCGAAGCCGTCCTTGACCTCGACGATGTCGCCCGGGGCACCGAGGCCGGACACTTCCTGAGTCAGGATGATCTTCATATCGGTGCCTCCTCTCAGCGGGTGGTGGCCGTGTACGGCAGGAGCGCCATCTCACGGGCGTTCTTGACCGCACGGGCGATCTGCCGCTGCTGCTGCGAGGTCACGCCGGTCACCCGCCGAGCGCGGATCTTGCCGCGATCGGAGATGAACTTGCGCAGCAGCGCGGTGTCCTTGTAGTCGATGTAGGCGATCCCGTCCTTGTCGAGCGGGTTCACCTTCTTCTTGGGCTTGCGAAGTGCCGCAGCCTTGGCCGTTGCACGTGCTCCTGGTTTGCGATCGCGGGCGCTCGGCGCCATTAGAACGGTGGCTCCTCGTCAAAATTGGCGCCCGAACCGGCACGCGCGGGAGATGGTGCAGCCGAAGCCCAGGGGTCGTCGAAGTTGCCTCCGCCGCCACCCTGACCGCCACCGCCACCTTGACCGCCACCGCCACCGAACCCGCCGCCAGCACCGCCGGAGCGGGACATCTTCTGCACCTTCGCCGTGGCGTAGCGCAGGGACGGGCCGATCTCGTCGACCTCAAGCTCGATGACGGTGCGCTTCTCGCCCTCGCGGGTCTCGTACGACCGCTGACGCAGCCGGCCCGAGACGATCACGCGGGCGCCCCGCTGCAGCGACTCGGCGACGTGCTCCGCCGCCTGACGCCACACGGTGCAGGCCAGGAAGAGCGGCTCGCCGTCCTTCCACTCATTGGTGGTCTTGTCCATGAAACGGGGCGTCGAAGCGACCCGGAACTTGGCGACCGCCGCACCGGAAGGGGTGAACCGCAACTCGGGGTCATCGGTCAGATTGCCGATGACCGTGATGGTGGTGTCTCCTGCCATGACCATCTCCTCGCGCACTCAGCGTCTCGTCGTACAGGCTCGCAGAGCCGTACGACAGAGCCGCGGAGGCTGATCCGGGCGAACCGGGGGTTTGGATGCTTAGCGCATTTCCGGCCGGATGACCTTGGTGCGCAACACGGACTCGTTGAGTCGCAGCTGACGGTCCAGCTCGGCCACCGCAGCAGGCGTGGCCTGCAGGTCGATGACGGCGTAGATGCCCTCGGCCTTTTTGTTGATCTCGTACGCGAGGCGCCGGCGGCCCCACACGTCGGTCTTCTCAACCGAGCCACCCGCGGTCCGGATCACGTTCAGGTACGTGTCGAGCGACGGGGCGACGGTGCGTTCCTCGAGACTGGAGTCGAGGATCACCATTACTTCGTAATGACGCAAGACGTGCTCACCTCCTGTGGGCTAGGCGGCCACGGTCCTTCCGTGGCAGGAGGTCGTGCGTCGCTGCCCGCACGTGCCGAGGGAACTCGGCCGGACGCGGACAACCTGACCAGGATACCTGGTCCGGACGATCATGCTGGGGGTGGTCGGGTCAGCTCCCGGACATGCTGACGGGGGTCCGCCGCCCGACCGTCTACCGGCCGGTGGTGGACCCCCGTCAACGAGGCCGCGGGGCGTCCCGTCCGCATTCCTTGGGTGGGACCTGGGGAGGAACGACCACACCGATGAGGTTGGACTGAAGACGCCCCGCGGAGCTTTATCATGTTGTTATCTGACGATACAACGGCACTCGTACCTTGTCGGGGGAAAAAGCACAAATTTCCGAGATTCTTCATCGGTCCAGGTCCGGTGTGCGAAGGGCCGTCCCCCGCCGCGCCGGGCCGCGCGGCGGGGTGACCTCGCTGTCGGCCGTCGACCACCGATCGCCGTACGCGGCGCTCGCGCCGCCGGCGGGACCGGACGCTGGTCGCCGGTTCAATCCCATCAACGATCGTCGGTCCGTGCGGTGACGCGGCCGCACGCGACAACGCCTCGGCCGTCGCCCCGGCCGTCAGGGACGCGACGTAGGCTCGCTCGCATGCGTATCGGAGCCCACGTCGATTCGACCGACCCGCTGGCAGAGGCGGCCGCAAGGTCTGCCGACACCGTGCAGTTCTTCCTCTCCGACCCACAGGGGTGGAAGGCACCCAAGCCGCGGGAGGACGCCGAGCGGCTACGCGCGGCCGAGGTCGACCTCTACGTGCACGCGCCGTACGTCATCAACGTGGCCACCCTCAACAACCGCATCCGGATCCCCAGCCGAAAGCTGCTGCTCGGGCACGCCAACGCGGCCGCCGCCATCGACGCCAAGGGCCTGATCGTCCACGGTGGGCACGTCAACGCCGGAGACGACCTGGCCGTCGGCTTCGACAACTGGCGCAAGACGTTCGCGTACGCAGCCGACTCCGGCGGCTTCGGCGTGCCGGTCCTGATCGAGAACACCGCCGGCGGCGACAACGCGTGCGCCCGACGACTGGACGCGCTCGCCCGCCTCTGGGACGCCATCGGCGACTACGAGGTCGGCTTCTGCCTGGACACCTGCCACGCGTACGCGGGCGGCGAGGAGCTGCTCGGCCTCGTCGACCGGGTCAAGGCGATCACCGGGAGGATCGACCTGGTGCACGCCAACAACTCCAAAGGCGCGTTCAACTCCGGCCAGGACCGACACGACAACCTGGGCGGCGGGACGATCGACCCGGAGCTGGTGGTGGCGGTGATCCGGGCGGCCGGGGCGCCGGTGGTCGTCGAGACACCGGGCGGTGTGACCGGCCAGGCCGGCGACATCGACTTCCTCCGTCAGCAGCTCGGGACGGAGAGCCCGGCAGCATGACGACCGGACAGCCCGGGACCGGGAAGGCCCGGCCCACCTCCGTCGGCGCGGACGCCGAGATCGGACCCGCCACCGCGTCCGCGACGGGCACCCCCGCCCAGCCGGCTCGAACCTTCGACACCGCCTCCCAAAGCGGCGACTCCGACCCCGCGAAGAGCGACACGGCCGAAGACAGCGACGCGACCAAGGACGGCGACGCAGCCAAGGACGGCGACGCGACCAAGGATGAGAAGGCGGGCGACGCCGAGGGCGAGGCGAAGCCGGTCGGCCCGGAGCGTTGGGAGGCGTTCGCCTCCGCCCCGGAGCCGGTGCCCTCCGTCTTCAGCCGGGCGGGTCGAGCCGTCGGCCGGTTCCTGATCCACGAGTGGACCCTGGCCACCCTCGGCGCGCTGGCACTGGCCGGGCTGATGACCTGGCCGACGCTGCGCTATCCGCGCTACACACTCCCGCAGGACTACTGGGACCCGAGCCTGCAGGCCTGGCAGATGGCGTGGTCCGGGCACATCCTGCTGACCGACCCGGCGCGCCTGTGGCAGTCCAACACGTTCTTCCCCGAGCTGTGGAGCTTCGCGTTCTCCGACACGCTGCTCGGGTACGCCCCGGCCGGGATGCTCGGCAGCGGCCCCGAGGACGCGGTGCTGCGCTACAACATCATGTTCGTGTTGGCACACGCGCTCGCCACGCTCGGGGCGTACGCGCTGGCCCGACAGCTCGGGGCTGGCCGAATCGGCGCCGCGGTTGCTGGCGTCAGCTACACCTACGCGCCGTGGTTGTTGGCCCAGGCCGGGCACCTGCACGTGCTGTCCAACGGCGGGATTCCGCTGGCGCTGGCGATGTTGGCGCGCGGGCACGGCTGGTCCCTGCGGCACGGTTACCGACCCGAGCGCCGGCACGACGGTTGGGTCTACGCCGGATGGTTGGTGGCGGCCTGGCAGCTCAGCCTCGGCTTCGGCATTGGGCTGCCGTTCGCGTACATCATGGCTGGCACGGTGCTGGTCGTCGTCGTCCTCTTCTACGCGCGGCGGCTGCGCACCGGCCAGGCCGTGCCGTTCGGTCGCCGGTTGTTCGTCGCCGACCTGCTCGGTGGGTTGTTGTTCGCCGGTGTGGGCCTGCTGATGGCGTTCCCGTTCTTCAAGGTGACCGAGCTGCACCCGTACGCCGAGCGCACCATCCGCGACATCAGCATCTTCTCGCCGCCGGCGTCGGGTTTCGTGACGGCGCCCGCCGAGTCGAGGATCTGGGGTGGGTTGCACGAGGGGGCGCGCGCGGCGCTGCCGTGGCACCCGGAGATGACACTCCTGCCGGGCTTCGTGCTCTACGCGCTCGCCGCGGGTGGGCTGTTCTTCTCGGTCTGGCGGCTGCGACACCGACTGCTGCTGCTCGCCGGGGTGCTGGTGACGATGGCCTTCGCGATGGGCACCCGTTTCTTCGACGGCACCTTCACCTACGTGCCGCTCTTCGATCACGTGCCGGGCTGGAGCGCGCTGCGTACCCCTGGTCGGTTGATGCTCTGGGCCACGTTGCTGCTCGGCTTGCTCGCGGCGGGCGCGGTCACCGCTCTCACCGACCGGGTCCGCGAGTTGACCGCGGAGCGGATCCCGTCGTGGCCGGGACCATGGCTGCGGTTGGCCACCCTGCTGCCGCTGCTGCTGGTCACCGTCGAGGGCCTGAACAGCACGCCGCATCCGGTGGTGCCGACCCAACCGGCCGCGATGCGTATGGCGGAGGGGCCCCTGCTGGTGCTGCCCAGCAACCAGAGCCTGGACCAGCACGTCATGCTCTGGTCGACCAGCGGGTTTCCCGACGTGGTCAACGGCGGCAGCGGCTTCACGCCGCGCCAGCTCGACGACGTCCGTCGGGTCAGCCAGTCGTTCCCCAACCAGACCAGCGTCGACTACCTGCGCACGCTCGGCGTCCGCACTGTGGTGTTGCTGCGCGGGCAGGTGGCGGGCACGCCGTGGGAGATCAGCATCGACGCGCCCGTCGAGTCGCTCGGCATCAGCCGGCAGGACGTCGGCGACGCGGTGGTCTTCCGGTTGTGATGCCGACCGGCCGTAGGACGACCGACACGATCGCCAATGCGGCCACGGTGAACAGGGCGAGCACGCCGCTGAGCCACCACTGGACCTCGTTGGCGGAGAAGCACATATTCCCCGCGGTGCAGTCGATGCCGCTCATTTCAATGCGGCTGGCGACGATGCCCGCGGGGAAGCACAGCAGGGCTACACAGCCGGCGAGACCGAAGAACCATCCGGAGACCCGGCGGTTGATGAGCTGCACGATCCAGATTACGACGAACAGGCCGGGCAGGACCCAGTTGACCGCAGTCGTACCACTCAGTCCGATGTCGGCCTCCCGCTAACGACCCGACTCGCTGGCGACGGGTTCGGAGCTGGCTATCGTCGGTGTGCTGCCACGTGGGCGCAAGCGGTCGATCCAGCCGACGTCGGGTGCACCGTCGAGCACTCCACCATCCGGGTCGTCGGAATAGGTGGCCCGCACCGCGTCCCGCTCGGGGTGCAGGATCTCCTGGACGACCAGGACGCAGAGCACCACCACAGTGGCCAGCCGCAACGTCGAGGCCAGCACGAACACCCCTTCCGGGAAGACCGGGCGGCTCGTCGCCGCGCCGAGCAGCTCGCCGTAGAAGGCGACGAAGTAGCAGACCTCGGCGAACTGCCAGGCCAGGATCGCCCCCCACTTCGGCCGGGCCAGCACCACCAGCGGCAGCAGCCACAACACGAACTGCTGCGACCAGACCTTGCTGAAGATGAGGAACGCGGCGACCACCAGGAAGGCCAACTGCGCCAGCCGCGGTCGGCGCGGCGCCCGCAGCGCCAGCAGGGCCACACCGAGGCAGGCCAACCCGAACAGGGCGTACGAAAGGGTGTTGAGGGTGGGGATGTTGACGTTCAGCCACTCGAAGGGGCCGAGCCGGGCCGGGTCGTTGCCGACCTTGCCGTCCAGGTAGCGCCCGATGTACCAGAGCGTGCCCCAGTCGATGGGTCGGGTGCTGTTGAGCTCGAAGAACCGGTCCCAGTTTTCCGGATACGCCAGCGCGGGGGGCAGGTTCACCAACACCAGGGCGCCGATGGCGCTGCCGACCGCGATGAGCGCGGCGCGTAGCCGGGCGGCCCGCAGCGCCAGCACCAGAATCGGGCCGAGAATGAACAGCGGCCAGAGCTTCGCCGCCCCGGCGAGACCGAGCAGTACGCCGGCCACCGCCGGTCGTTTCCGGGCCCAGGCCAGCAGCCCGAACGCCGCCAGCCCGATGGCGAGCAGGTCCCAGTTGACGGTGGCGGTGAGCACCAGCGCCGGGGCGAGCGCGAACAACGCGGCGTCCCAGGGTCGTCGGCGACGCAGCGCCAGGATCACCGCCACGGTGGCCACCGCGAGCGCACCCAGCACCAGCGCGTTGAGGTTGTAGAACCACTGGCCCTGGTTGATGCTCGGGTCGCCGTCACCGATGGCGTGCACCGGCAGGCCCAGCGCCCCCATGAAGTAGCCGGTCAGCACCGGGTACTCGACCGGGTGGTCACGGTAGGGCACCTTGCCCTCGTTGAGCCCTTCGGCGTAGTAGAGGGCGAGGACGTCGGTGTAGCAGAACCGGGTGTACTGGACGTTGTTCTGCCAGGCGCCGTCCTGGCAGGGCGACTTCTGCACCCAGTGCAGCGCGAGCGTGAGGCAGACCATCGCCAGCACGATCCGGACGGCAGTCCAGAAGCGGCGTTCGCGGCCGGCCGGCCGGTCCAGCGCCGTCGCGTGGTCGCCCAGCGGGCCACCGATCACGCCGGAGATGCCGCGGACGAACCCATCGGAGCGGGACGGGTGGTCTGTGGTTCCGGCGTCGTCGATGCCGGGCGTCGACTGGGTGCTCATGAAGAGGCATCCTGCCGTACGACGGGGGTGCCCGTCCCGCCCCGACGCGGAGATCCGGGTACGAAAACGCCGCCGCCGGCCGGACAGGTCGTCCGGCCGGCGGCGGCATCGTGCAGAGGTACGGGTCAGTCCCGGTCAGGCGGTAAGCCTGGCAGCAGTCCGCCGCCGCCGCCACCTGCACCGGGCCCGCCGGGATTGTTACCACCGTTGTTGCCGCCGTTGTTACCACCGTTGTTGCCGCCGTTACGCGGGCAGAACGGGTCGGTCAGCGGGTCACAGGGCGCACCGCCGGGCAGACCCGGGATGGTCGGCGGCGGTGGCGGCGGTGGCGGTGCTTCACCGTTTCCGGACTCCGGGTCGCCGACGTTCGCCGCTGGCGGGAAGTCGACCTTCGGTTTGCCCTTCAGCGCCTCGTCCATGAAACGCTCCCAGATGTCACCAGGGAGATTGCCGCCGCTGACCTTACGGCCGTCCTTGAGAATGAGTGGCTTCCGGTCCTTCACGTTGCCCACCCACACCGCAGTGGCCAACTGTGGCGTGTAACCAATCATCCAGGCGTCGCCGTTGTCCTCGCTGTCGTCCTTGAGTTCCCAGGTGCCGGTCTTGGAGGCCGCCTTGCGGCCGTCATCGAGCCGGTGATTGACCGCAGCGGGATAGTCCTTCAGCACCGACGTCACATCGTCCACGATGCTCTTGTCGATCTTCCGCTTCGAGTCGAGCTTCTCGCTGTAGACCTTGTCCCACTTACCGGTGTTCGGGTTCTGCTTCTCCACCGAGTACAGGAAGTGCGCCTTGTTGTAGACGCCCCCGTTGGCGAAGGTGGCAACGCCGTTGGCGTGGTCCAGCACCGTGATCGGATACTGGCCGTAGCCGACCACGTTGAAGAACGGCTCCGGCGTGATGTCCTTCGGGTCGGTCTTGGTCAGGTCGTAGGCCTTCGCCGGGTTGGTGTCCGTGCGCCACATCGTGGTGACGCCGGCCTGCTTGGCCATGTCCACGACCTTGTCCGCGCCGATCTCCTCGGTGACGTAGTAGAACGGCACGTTCAGGGACTTGAGCGTCGACACCCTGAGGGTGCAGGAGTTGCCACAGGAGGGGTTGTCGGTGCCGGCATTGCTGACCTTGAACTTGGTGCCCTCCGGGGTGAATGCCTTGCCCTTCCACCGGGACTCGAGCGACTTCTTCTCCTTGAGCGCGGCCGCCAGGGTGTAGATCTTGAAGCTTGAACCGGGCGAGTGACCGCCGCTGATCGCCCCGGTGGAGTCGGTGTTCTTGCCGGCATAGTCGGTGCCGGTGCCGTTGTCACCGCCGTAGTACGCGACGACCCGACCGTTGGTGGGGTCGATCGACACCACCGCGGCCATGATGTTGCTTCGCTGGCCGGCCAACTCGGAGCCCTTGGACTTGCGCTGGGCCGTCTCGACCGCCGCTGCCTGCATCTTGGTGTCCATGGTGGTGCGGATCCGGTAGCCGCCGGCCATCAGCGCCTGGGAGCACAGCGGCTTCGCGTCCGTCACCTGCGTCTCCTTGTCGACGCAGATGCCTTTGTCCCGCATCTCTTCCCGGACGTAGTTGATCACATTGCCGTACGGCGTATCGACGCCGAAGTCGACGCCGATGCCGCCCTTCTTCGGGGCCTTGATGGTCTTCGGATACGCGGCAGGCCGCTCCGGCTTGCCGGCCGCACCCAGCCAGCCTTCCTTCACCATGCCCTCGATCACGTAGTTCCAGCGATCCTGGGCGGCAGTCAGGTTGATCGCCGGGTCGTACCCCTGGTGGGTGGAGCTGGGCTCCGGCTGCTTGATCAGGGCCGCGAGCACCGCACCCTCGGCCGGATCAAGCTTGCTCACCGGCTTGCCGAAGTAGGTCTGCGCCGCCGCTTCGATGCCATAGGCGCCTCGACCGAAGTAGATCACGTTGAGGTAGTGCTGCATGATCTGCGGCTTCGTGTACTCGTCGTTGAGCTTGGAGGCAAGGATCGCCTCCTTCACCTTCCGGGCGTAGGTGTCGTCCTTCAGATTGTCGTAGGCGTTGCGCGCGTACTGCTGGGTGATCGTGGAGGCACCCTGCTTGTCACCACCGGAGAGGTTGTTCCAGCCAGCCCGAGCAATGCCCTTGTAATCCACACCGGAGTGCCGGTAAAAGTTCCGGTCCTCGGCGGCGGCCACCGCGTTCTGCACCCACTCGGGAATCTGGTCGATGGTGACCAGGGTGCGGTTCTGATCGCCCACCTTGGCGATGATCGTCTTGTTGTCAAAGGCGTACAGGGTGGTCGCCTGCGGCGGGGTGATCTCGTCGGGAAGCACCACGTTGGTCGAGTAGTAGGTGAACCCGACCACACCGACGCCGGCCAGCATGATGAAAACCGCGAACCCGGCGATCAGCAGGTTCATCCGCTTGCGCTTCTTTGCCCGCGCGGCGCCCGCGTCACCCGCACCACGACCGCCCCGACCTGGACCGTTCGGCCCGCCCGGGCCACCTGGCCCACCAGGGCGACCGGAGACTGGTGAGACGCTCGCCCGGGCGACCGCGGCACGGCCACCCACCGAGGCGGAGCCGACACTGGCCCGTCCGGCCGAGGCGGTGCCGACAGAGGCTGCACCGACGGCGGCGGCACCGACCACGGCCCGACCTGCCGGTGCGCCCGGCGCCGGGGACACGGGCACCGAGGCCCGGCCCGCACCGGCGCGACCGGCGGCCACGCCCGGTGCCGGCGACACCGGCACCGACGCCCGCCCGGCTCGGCCCGGGGCTGCCGAACCCACCGAGGCTGACCCGGCGGCCGCAGCGCCACGCGGCGGCACGGAGGCCGAGCCGCCGACCGTGGCCCGCCCACCGGCGGGCCGTGGGGTCACCGAGGCGCGACCCGGGGTTGCCGTGCCGCCTTCCGAGGCCGACCAGCCGCTCTCGCGGGAGTCACCGCCGGGTCGGCGGTACGCGTCGTCCGCGCCAGGTCCAGGGTCGCCGTCCGGGCCCGGGTACTGGGACCGTCCGCGCGCAGAACTGGGATCGCCGTACGAGTTCATTCCTCACACCCTGCCGGTCGCGGTGGGGCGCGACTGCGCCGCCACCGGGTTGCCGTGAGTTGCTTCACCCTGGACACCGGCACGGGGGTGCCGTTCCACCGGGGTTATTGCCGTATTAATGGGGCCAATCGGACGAACGAGCGGCAGACCGTCCCGGGTTTCGACTACGGCCCCGGGGCCGGTCCAACCAGCTGCGATCACCGTTGCGCCTCTCGCCTCCGCCGACCGACGCCTTCGGCGCCCGCCGCGTCCTGCGTTCCGGTGCCGTCACCGTCACCGACCAGCCCGTCCCGGCCGAGCAGGTACTGCTCGACGAGGTGGTTCCAGTCACAGCCGAGGCACACCTCCACCACGAAGACCTGGAACTCACGCAGCGTCATCGCCAGCACGGGTAACTCGGTCAGTGTGCGGGCCTGCCCGGCGGACTGCTTGAGTTCGTCGCCGTAAATGTAATGGACGAGGGTCAGGTTCTCGCTCCGGCAAATCGGGCAGCGCCGGTCGGTCGGCTCACCGTGGAACCGGGCGGCGTTCTTCAGGTACGGCGACGCGTCACAGACGTCGTACGTGCCGACCCGCCCGGCCAGGAGCTCACGCAGCACTGCTCGCTTCTGAAGCGAGTAGTCGACGACCTGGCGCTGCGTACGCATGCGGAGAAGGGTACGCGGTCCGGCCCGACCAGGCGACCACGCTCACGATCCGTGACGACAGCATCCCGGAACGGGGGTTTGCCCTGACTCGCGCGACCCGCTAACGTGCGATGTATCGGTCCGATACATCGCGGCGGTTACCACTCCACGCCGGGGGTAAAGAGAGGATGGCAGCAGTGCTTGAGTTCGCCATCCTCGGCCTCCTGCAGGAGTCTCCGATGCACGGCTATGAGCTGCGCAAGGAGCTGACCGCCAAACTCGGCGCGATCCGGGCGGCGATCAGCTACGGCTCGCTCTACCCCACCCTGCGCAGGTTGCAGGCGGGGGGATGGATCACCGAAGCCGCCGAAACACCCGCCACCGCCGAGGAGGTTCCCGCGCTGACCAGCCGACGAGGTCGGGTGGTCTACAAAATCACCGCGGAAGGCAAGGAACGCTTCGCCCAGCTGATTGCACAGGCCGGGCCCGAGACGTACGACGACACGGGCTTCGGGGTGCACTTCGCGTTCTTCGCCCGGACCGACCAGGCGACCCGCCTTCGCATTCTGGAGGGTCGCCGCCGCAAGATCGAGGAGCGTCGCGAAGGGCTTCGCGATGTGCTGGGCCGGGCGGCCGAGCGCCTCGACGCTTACACACTGGAACTGCAGCGCCACGGCCTTGACGCCTGTGAGCGCGAGGTCCGCTGGCTGGAGGAGCTCATCGCCAACGAGCGCTCCGGCCGAGCCCCGACGGTCCCGAACATCGGGACGGCCGGTGGCCGACGAGAAGACAACAGCCCGCCTCCGCCTGGAGAGACCAGGAATGAGCGGCCGTGACAGAAAAGAAGGAGGCAGACGCTATGGGCTCCGTCCGCGTCGCCATCGTCGGTGTGGGTAACTGCGCCTCGTCCCTGGTTCAGGGCGTCGAGTACTACCGGAACGCCAACCCGAACGACCGCGTCCCGGGTCTCATGCACGTCGCCTTCGGCGACTACCACGTCTCCGCCGTGGAGTTCGTCGCGGCGTTCGACGTGGACGCCAAGAAGGTGGGCATGGACCTCTCGGAGGCGATCGTCGCCAGCGAGAACAACACCATCAAGCTCTGCGACGTACCGCCGACCGGCGTGTCCGTGCAGCGCGGTCCGACCTTCGATGGTCTGGGCCAGTACTACCGCGAGATCGTCGAGGAGTCCGACGCCGCCCCCGTCGACGTGGCGCAGGCGCTGCGCGACGCGCAGGTCGACGTCGTCGTCTGCTACCTGCCGGTCGGCTCCGAGCAGGCCGCCAAGTTCTACGCCCAGGCCGCGATCGACGCGCGCTGCGCGTTCGTCAACGCCCTGCCGGTCTTCATCGCCTCGGACCCGGAGTGGGCCCAGAAGTTCACCGACGCTGGCCTGCCGATCGTCGGTGACGACATCAAGAGCCAGGTCGGTGCCACCATCGTGCACCGTGCTCTGGCGAAGCTCTTCGAGGACCGCGGTGTCGAGCTGCTGCGCACGTACCAGCTCAACTTCGGCGGCAACATGGACTTCATGAACATGCTGGAGCGTAAGCGGCTGGTCTCGAAGAAGATCTCGAAGACCCAGTCGGTCACCTCGCAGATCCCGCACGAGATGAGCAAGAGCGACGTGCACATCGGCCCGTCGGACCACGTGCCGTGGCTGGACGACCGCAAGTGGGCGTACATCCGCCTGGAGGGCCGCTCGTTCGGTGACACCCCGCTCATGGCCGAGCTCAAGCTCGAGGTGTGGGATTCTCCGAACTCGGCCGGCGTCATCATCGACGCGGTCCGGGCCGCGAAGATCGCGCTGGACCGGAAGATCGGCGGCCCGATCCTGTCGGCCTCGTCGTACTTCATGAAGTCCCCGCCGGTGCAGTACGCCGACCACGACGCCCACCAGGCCGTCGAGGAGTTCATCGCCGGTGAGGTCGAGCGCTGACCCGCTGATTGACAGGCACGACCGAGGGCCGGGTCCGTATGGACCCGGCCCTCGCCGCGTTCAGCTCGACATCTTCAGGTACGGCGACAGCCGCAGCGCCACCTCGTCAACGCTCGCTCCAGGCGTGCCGCAGGGCGACCCCGGCCTCCAACTCCAGCAGCTTGACCTTGCGGGGTAGGCCTCCACCGAAACCGACCAGCTTGCCGCCTGCGCCGACGATCCGGTGACACGGCACGATCACCGGGACGGGATTGCGGTTGCAGGCCACGCCCACCGCGCGGGCCGCGCCGGCATCGCCGACCCGACGGGCCACTTCGCCGTACGTCAGCGTCTCGCCGTAGGGAATGCGGGTCATCTCCCGCCACACGGCCCGCTCGAACTCCGAACCGCGCGGCATCGACACCGAGATGGTGAACGCGGTCAACTCGCCGGCGAAGTACGCCCGCAGCTCGGCGACGGCCTGCCGGGACAGCGTGTGGTCGGGTGCCTCGGTGGCCGCCTCGACCCGGCCGAAGTGGGCACCGCAGACGCTCGTGGCATCGGTGGCGACGGAGAACTCGCCGATCGGTGAGTCGAGCACGGTCCAGCGCATCGGCCCATTCTCCCCGACCCGGGCGACCCTGGCGTACCCCCGCCGTAGGAACCGATCGACGTTGCACGGCGCCGATATCGTGCAGGTCGTGGCAACGGGGACGCTCATCTTTCTGATCATCGGCGGGGCTGGTGTCGGGGTACTGGCGCTCGCGCTGCTCGGCAGCGAGCTGCTGCACTTCGGGCACGCGGACGTGGACGGGCCGATCTCGACCGAGACGGTCGCCGGCTTCGCAGGGGCGTTCGGGTTCGGCGCGGCCATCGTCAACGAACTGCTCGGTGCACGTACACCAGGCATGATCGTCGGTGCGGCGGCCGGCGGCGTGCTCGCCGCCGTACCCACCGGCTGGATGGCGTCTCGGCTGAGCCGGGCGGCGCGGAACATGCGCACCGACCCCACCCCCACCCGCGACGACCTGGTCGGCGCGCTCGGCCTGGTCGTCACCCCGGTGCCGGCCGACGGCTACGGCGAGGTCCGGGTACGCCTCGCCGGCCAACCGGTCAAGCTCAGCGCCCGCGCGGACCGGCCGATCCCGATCGGCGCCCAGATCTTCGTCGTGCAGGCGCTCAGCGAGACCAGCGTGCAGGTCGAGACCTACTGACTTCCTCTTCGTAGACAGGACTTCTTTATGGCCCTATTAATCGCCATCGGTGGCGCGATCCTCCTCGTGCTCATCCTGGTGTTCTTCGTGCTTTCCCGGATCAAGGTGGCCGGCCCGAACGAGGCGTTCATTGTCACCGGCCGCAAGGGCCGCACCACCCAGACCGCCGACGGCGGCCGGTCGACCGACAACTCCGGGCAGAAGGTCGTGCTGGGCGCCTCGGTCTTCGTGCTGCCGGTGGTGCAGAAGCTCCAGTCGCTCGACCTGTCCAGCCGGCGGATCGACGTCGGCATCCGGGGTGCGGTGAGCAAGCAGGGCATCCGCGCCGACCTGCACGGCGTGGCGATCGTCAAGGTCGGCGGCACCGAGGACGCGATCCGGGCCGCCGCCCAGCGGTTCCTGAACCAACAGGATGAGATCGACAACTTCACCCGCGAGGTGCTCGCCGGTGCGCTGCGCTCGATCGTCGGCCGGCTCACCGTCGAGGAGGTCATCCGGGACCGGGCGGCGTTCGCCAGCGCGGTGGCCGAGGAGGCCGAACACTCGATGACCAACCAGGGTCTGGTGCTGGACACGTTCCAGCTCCAGGACATCCTTGCCGAGGGGTCCTACCTGCAGGACCTGGGCCGGCCCGAGGCCGCCCGGGTGCTCAAGGACGCGGCGATCGCCGAGGCACGGGCCCGGCAGCAGGCCGAGCAGGAGCGGCTGCTCGCCGAGGAGGCCATCGCCGAGGCCAACCGGAACCTGTCCCTCAAGCAGGCCGGCATCCAGGCGGAAATCGACGCGGCCAAGGCGAAGTCGGCGGCAGCCGGGCCGCTCGCCCAGGCGGAGCGGGACCAGGCGATCCTCTCCGAGCAGCAGAAGGTCGCCGAGCGCAACGCCGAACTCAAGCAGCGCCAACTGGACACCGAGGTGCGCAAGCCCGCCGACGCGGCCCGGTACAAGGTGGAGCAGGAGGCCGAGGCGTCCCGCGCCGCGGCGGTGCTGCACGCGGACGCGCAGCGGCAGTCGGTCATCGCCGCCGCGCAGGCCTCCGCCGAGCAGGCGCGGCTCACCGGTGAGGGCGAGCGGGCCCGCCGTGCCGCGCTCGCCGAGGCGAACGCCATCGAGGGTGCCAAGGAAGGTGAGGCCGAGCAGCGTCGGCGCTCCGCGATCGCCGAGGCGGTGGAGCGGGAAGGTCAGGCCGAGGCGGCGGCCATCCTGGCCAAGGGCGAGGCCGAGGCGGACGCGATGGCGCGCAAGGCCGAGGCGTTCGCCGCGTACGGGGAGGCGGCTGTGCTGGACCTGCTGGTCAAGATGCTGCCGCAGGTTGTGGCGGCGGCCAGCGCGCCGATCGGGGCAATCGACAAGATGACCGTCATCTCCACCGATGGCGCGTCGTCGCTGACGAAGGCCGTGGCCGGCAACGTGGCTCAGGGGCTCCAGCTCGGCAGCGACCTGACCGGGATCGATCTGGCCGGGCTGCTCGCCCGGCTGAGCGCCGGCGGTGCCGACGACAGCACCGCTCGTGCCGCCGATTCGGCGAACCGGGGCGGAACGCCGGCGGCGGGTAACGCGGTCGTCCCGAGCACCCGCTGACCGGACTCTGCCGACTCCCAAGCAGTGGCGCCGCCGAGCCGTACGGTTCGGCGGCGCCAGGCAGGCCACCGCCGCAGCTGAGGCCAGCCAAACGCCGGTCGGCCCGCTGTGGTCAGCGGACCGACCGGCGTCGGTCGAGAGGGATGTTGGTCAGGCGAGCCCGATGGTGAACTTCTCCCAGAACCCGAGCCCGTAGATGGGGCTGGCCCAGTCGATGTACCGGTTCGCGATGAGCGGACTGCTACCGGCGCGGTCGGCGGTCACGGCCTTGTCGTTGACGTACGCACCGAACTGGACCGTGCCGTCGGAGTTGTGGTCGATGACATAGAAGACAGCCGAGTCGGTGATCGCCGTACCAGCGGCGAGCAGCGGGTTGGCCCCGGCGTTCGGAGCGGTCACGTACCTGTTGTTGACCAGCGCCCGCAGCGCGTAGAACTGGTTTCCGAGGTCGACCAGCTCGTACTTCTCCCATGCGCCCGGCGTTGCGGCGCGGGCGATCAGCGGCTTGGTGCCCGCACTCTCCGCGGTGACGAACTTGCCGTTCGCCGTCGCCTTGAGGCTGATCACCGGGTTCGGCGACTCCAGGTCGAACCTCTCCCAGGAACTGATCGTCGTGCTGCGGGCGATCAGCGCCTTGCTGCCCGCGCCATCCGCGACCACGTACTTACCGTTGATCTGCGCCTTGAGGCTGACACTGCCGTCGGTGTTGTTGATCAGCTGGAACTTCTCCCAGGAACTGATGCTCGAGGCGCCGGCGACCAGCGGCTTGGCGCCGGCGCCATCCGCGCTGACGAACTTGCCGTTGGTGGTCGCCCTCAGGGCGACCAGACCAGTGCCGGCGGGGACGATGTCGAACTTCTCCATTGGCCCGAGGGTGGCGCCGCGGGCAATCAGCTGCTTGGTGCCCGCAGAATCCGCCGACACCAGGCTGCCGTTGATCCGGGCCCGCAGACCCACGGCGGTGCGGGTCGTCACCGCTGGTCCCACGTAGAGCAGCCGGTCCACGGAATCCGTCGTTCCGAGCACAGCCCCCGAGATACCGCTGGTCACGATGAAGTCTCGTACCTGCGCCGGGGTCGAGGTCGGGTTGGCGGCCAGCCGCAGCGCCGCAGCGCCGGCCACGTGTGGCGACGCCATGGAGGTCCCGTCACCGATGCGGGAGGCGGTAGGACTGCTGATACCCGCCGAGGTGATGCCCACGCCAGGGGCGAACGTGTCCAGGCACGGACCCCAGTTCGAGAAGGTCGCGCGCATGTCGACCCGATCGGTCGCGCCCACCGTGATCGCCGCCGGCACCGCGCTCGGCGAGTAGTTGCAGGCGTCGTCGTAGCTGTTGCCGGCGGCGACCGCGTAGGTGATCCCGGAGGCGATGGACGTGGCCACCGCCTGCTCGATGACCAGGTCACGGCCGTAGTTGGTACCGAGGCTCATGTTGGCAACGGCCGGCTTGACGGCGTTGGCCGTCACCCAGTCGATCCCGGCCAGGATCCCCTCGGTGTCACCCCCACCCGAGCAGTCGAGAACCCGCACCGCCACCAGCTTGACATCTTTGGCGACGCCG
Organism: Micromonospora sp. NPDC005413; assembly: GCF_040606435.1. NCBI lineage: Bacteria > Bacillati > Actinomycetota > Actinomycetes > Micromonosporales > Micromonosporaceae > Micromonospora > Micromonospora sp. NPDC005413. Next base: position 48,143 of record NZ_JBEXEV010000009.1, on the reverse strand, counting down.
TAGGTGCTGCCACCGAGGGTGCCGGCGACGTGCGTGCCGTGCCCCTCGCAGTCGTCGGCCACCGTGTCGTTGTCGACGAAGTCGTAGCCGTACGAGGCCCGGGTACCGAAGTCCTGGTGGTTGATCTTGATGCCCGTGTCGATCACGTACGCCGTGACGCCACTCGCCGACGCGGAGGGGTAGGTGTACGACTTGTTCAGTGCCTGCGTGACCTGGTCGATCCGGTCCAGACCCCACGACGGCGGGTTGGTCTGCGTACCGCTCGCCCGGTAGCGCCGCACCGGCTGGACCGACGCCACGTCCTCGTGTGCCGCCAACCGCTTGGCCTGCGTCGCGCTCATCTGGGCGGAGTAACCCCGCAACGAGCGGGTGAAGACCTGCCGAACCTCCCCACCGTTGTTTCGCGACAGTGCGGTCGCCGCCGAGCGGGTCTCCGTGGGGGTTGCCTTGCTGTCCTTCAACTTGACGATGTAGCGACCCGGCACCACCGCGTCCGCCTGGTCCTTCACCGTGGCGGCCGGGGTGCGCGGGGCGGAGGGTAGCTGCGCCTCACCCGGCCCAGCCAGCGCCGGGACGGCAGTGAGGATGGACGTCAAAGTGGTCACTGAGGCGAGCGCCAGGCCCGCCGCGGCCGTTCGGTATGTCACACCACGGCTGAATGTCACATGAACTCCCCGTAGTAAGGCAGATCAGCACCCGTCCACGATGGAATATCGAATGAAGGCCGCCGTCTGACGGGGCCTGGCGGGTGCTGGCGATGTTGCCTCATCGTCCATGAGCGCAAATGCCGACGCTTCATCCGTTCGGTGGACAGCGTCCGGAATTCACCCGGCCCGCCGTCCCCGGAGTCCTTAACGGATTACAGAAGACCCTGTTCGCGGGCCCAACGCAGCAACTCCGCCTCAGCGGCGTCGCGGTCCATCGGACCGTGCTCGAGGCGCTGCTCCTTGAGATGCTTCCAGGCCTGTCCGACCACCGGCCCCGGCGGTACGCCGAGCAGCTCCATGATCGCGTTGCCGTCCAGGTCGGGCCGGACCCGGGCCAGGTCCTCCTCGACCGCGATCCGGGCGATCCGATCCTCCAGCGCGTCGTAGTCGGCCGCGAGCTGGGCGGCCTTGCGCCGGTTGCGGGTCGTGCAGTCCGAGCGGGTCAGCTTGTGCAGCCGGGGCAGCAGGTCACCGGCGTCGGCGACGTAGCGGCGCACCGCCGAGTCGGTCCACTCGCCCCGCCCGTACCCATAGAAGCGCAGGTGCAGCGCGACCAGCCCGGTCACCTTCGCGGTGACCTCCTTGGGGTACCGCATCGCCTTCATTCGGGCCTTGGTCAGCCGGGCACCGACCACCTCGTGGTGGTGGAAGCTGACCCGACCGTCGGGGGCGGCGGCCTTGGTCGCCGGCTTACCCACGTCGTGCATGAGGGCGGCCATCCGCAGGATGAAGTCGCAGCCCTCATCCTCGAAGGAGATCGCATTCTCGACGACCGTCAGCGTGTGCTCGTAGACGTCCTTGTGCTGGGCGTGCTCGTCGATCTCCAGCTTCAGCCCGGTCAGCTCCGGCAGGAACCGCTCGGCCAGCCCGGTGTCGACCAGCAGCCGCAGCCCGGTGATCGGGTCGGTGCCGCAGAGCAGCTTGGTGAACTCGTCTCGGATCCGCTCAGCGGTGATCCGGTCCAGGTCGGCGGCCATCTCGCCCATCGCCGTGCGCACGTCCGGGTGCACCGCGAAGCGCAACTGCGCGGCGAACCGGGCCGCCCGCAGCATCCGCAACGGGTCGTCGCCGAACGACTCACGCGGGGTGCTGGGGGTACGGATCACCTTGGCCGAGATGTCGTCCAGCCCGCCGTGCGGGTCGGTGAACCGGTGCTCCGGCAGGCTGACCGCCATCGCGTTGATCGTGAAGTCGCGCCGCTTCAGGTCCTCGTCGAGGCTGGTGCCGTACACGACCACCGGGTTGCGGCTGACCTGGTCGTACGACTCCGCGCGGAAGGTGGTGATCTCCAGTCGGAGACCGTCGCGCTGGGCGCCGATGGTGCCGAACTCCCGGCCGGTCTCCCAGATCGACTCTGCCCAACCCTTGATGATCCGCAGCGTCTCGTCGGGGTGCGCGTCGGTGCAGAAGTCGAGGTCGTCCCCGAGTCGACCGAGCAGCGCATCCCGCACCGAACCGCCCACCAGGTGCAACTCGTGACCGGCGCGGACGAACCGGCGGCCCAACTCGTCGGCGACCGGGGAAACCCGGAGCAGTTCGGCGACGGCGTTGCGCTGCGCGGCCGTGAGTTCGCGGCGGTCGGCGGCGTGGGGAGCGGAAGCTTCGGACATGGGATCGCCAGCCTATCGGGCCGAGGGGTGATCCGATCCGCCGGGCGCGGGTAACGGATAGCGGTTGACTAAGGTCTGTGGCGTGCGGGTCGGTGCCCGGCTCGACGTACCCCTGGGAGGCTGGAGATGAGCGGCGGGCTCTACCGCAGCGCCAACGCCACGCCGGACGGCGGGCCCGGCGCCGACGGGCGCCCGGGAGACGGCGCCACCTTCATCTCCGCCGAACCGCTGAACCAGCCGGCCATGGAGTCGACCGCGCCGCCGCAGGAGCAGGTGGCCGAGGCGAGCGCGGCGACCAACAGCGCGGTGATGGCCATCGGCAGCCTCGTCAGCCGTGGTACGGGCTTCCTGCGCACGTTGGCGCTGACCGCCGCGCTCGGCGGCGCGCTGGTCGGTGACGCCTACACCACCGCGCAGATCCTGCCCGGAATGGTCTACGAGTTCCTGCTCGGCGGCATTCTCACCAGTGTGCTGATCCCGGTGCTGGTCCGCCGGCGCAGGGCCGACGCCGACGGCGGCCAGGCGTACGCCCAGCGGTTGCTCACCCTCGCGGTGCTGACCTTGGCGGCGGCGGCCCTGCTCGCGGTGCTCTCGGCAGGCCTGCTGACCAAGCTCTACGCCGGCGACAACACCGGGGACGACTTCCGGGACCTGGTCAAGACACTGTCGTACCTGATGTTGCCGATGATCTTCTTCACCGGTCTCAGCGCGCTGATCAGCGCGGTGCTCAACACGCGAGGGCACTTCGCCGCGCCGATGTGGGCACCGATCCTGAACAACATCGTGGTGATCGCCACGGCGGGTCTGTACATCGCGATCTTCGGCGCGGAGATCATCCGACCCGGGCAGATGACCACCGGCCGGATCCTGCTGATCGGCGGAGGCACCCTGCTCGGCGTCGCGATCCAGGCCGCCGGGCTGCTGCCTGCGTTGCGCAAGGTCGGCTTCCGCTGGCGGTTCCGGTTCGACTTCCGCAGCCTCGGCCTCCGCGAGTTGGGTCGCCTTGGCGGCTGGATGTTCTGTTACGTCGCGGTGAGCCAGGTCGGCCTGATCGTTCTGTTCAACCTGCTGAACCGGGCGGGCAAGGAGAATGCCGCCGGCCCACTGATCTACAACAACGTGTTCCTGCTGTTGATGATGGCGCACGGCATCATCGCCGTCTCGATCATCACCGCGCTGATGCCCAGGATGAGCGCGGCCGCCGCTGACGGCCGGTACGCCGACGTCGCCGCTGACCTGTCCCGCGGCACACGGACCGTTTCCGCGGTGCTCGCCCCGATCGCGGTCTGCTACGCGGTGCTGGCCACCCCACTGGCCGTGACGCTGTTCCGCTACGGCGCGTTCACCGACGAGAATGCGGCGGACACCTCACTGGTGCTGCTACTGGCGGCGCTGGCGCTGGTGCCGTTCGCGATCAGTCAGCTCTTCACCTTCGCTTTCTACGCCCTCCCGGACACCCGGACCCCGGCGCTGATCAACATTCCGGTGGTGGCGCTGCGGATCGGCGTGCAGGTGGTGCTCTACGTCGCCTTCGCCGCCCACTTCGCCGCAGCCGGGATGATGATCGGCAACGCCGTGTCCTACCTTGCGGCGGCGTTCGCCTCCGCCTGGCTGCTGCGGCCCCGGGTTGGTCGGATCGGAATGGGTGCGATCCTGCGCACCCTCGGCCGGGTGGCGGTGGCAGCGTTGGGAGCCGCGCTGGTCGGCCTGCTCGTGGTGAGCCTGTTGCCCGGCGGCGACACGCCGAGCTGGGTGCAGGCCCTGGTGCAGCTCGTGATTGGCGGCGCGGTGATCGGCGGGACCTACCTGGGTCTGGCCATGCTGCTGCGGATCGGCGAGATCACCGAGGTGGTCGGCATGGTCCGCCGCCGCCTCGGTCGCTGACCGCCAGCATCCGATCACAAAAAGTTGACGCACGCACGGACCGTGACCGCCGATCACCAGGCTGGGGACGCACCTGTGGATAACTCCGCGATTCGCCGGTCAACCACCGCATCAGCCTGTGGATAACCAACCGTACGGCTGAGGGTGGCAGGCCGATCGGCGGGAACATGCCAGGTGGCGGGAGCGCCGCGACAGCCCGGCCCCGGCGTCGGTCACTTGCGGTGAAGCCGTAGATTAGCTAGTACATGTGCCAGCAACGTGGCTGACAACGGTCGTAACCGGACGAGTTCTTCGACTGCCGGGACCCCGCCGGGTACGGCGGGAAGATGACATGTCGGGGAGACGGGCAACCCGGGTAAGGTCGCTCTCGACGGGTACGGCAGGGGCGACGCTGCGCGTCGACACCGGTCGGCCGGTTCCTTCAACGGCAGAGCGGGAAGCCACATGCCCAGCAGTGCGGGTCCATCGATCGACACGATCACCGAGGGAGGACGGGTGACCCAGGTCGGCGAGGGTCAGGAGGCGGACGAAAGCGCTCCTCCGGTCATGACCTTCGGTGCTCCCACGGCCGGTGAAATCCTCGCCGAGCGGTACGAGCTGGTTGAGCACATCAACAACGACAGCGCGGGTCGGCTGGTCTGGCGTGGGGTCGACGTCATCCTGCGCCGTCCCGTCGCAGTGGTGCTGCGCTACCCGGGTGGCGACTCCGCCACCGAAATGCTTCAGGCCGCCGTCGCGGCCAGCCGGGTCATCCACCCCAACCTCGTCGGCGTCTACGACGCGATCGACGAGGCCGACCGGGCGTACGTCGTGCGCGAGTGGGTCGACGGGCAGTCCCTGCGCGACCTGGCGGCCGATGGCCCACTGGATCCGGCCCGGGCCACCGCGATCGGCAACGCCGTCGCGAGCGCGCTCGCCGCCGTACACGCCACCGGCATGGTGCACGGCAACGTCCACCCTGGCACCGTCATGATCAGTGACGAGGGCCGCGTGGTCCTGGCCGACGCCCGTACCGATGGCGCCGACAGCCAGGAGAACGACATCCGGGCCGTCGGCGGTGTCCTCTACTTTGCCCTGACCGGTTACTGGCCACACGCCGAGGCACCGTTGCGCGGTGCCACCGCCGGTCACGGCCGCGCCGCCATCCCGGACGCCGTTCGCGACGCCGGGGGTGCCATCGCGGCGCCCCGCCAGGTCCGGGCGGGTGTGCCCGCGTACCTGGACGACCTGACCATGGATCTGCTCGACGCCGAGATCGCGCCGCCGTCCTCCGATGTGCTCGCCGCGGAGTTGGCTCGGTTGGACGTGCCGGCCGAGGAGGAGCACTACCTCGAGAACAGCGGGCCGCTGCGGTTCGCCGCCGACACCGAGGAAGAGCCGTCGCCGCTGGCCGCAGCCGGCGGTCGCAAGGTCGCCGTGGGCATCGCCGGCCTGCTGGCGGTCGCCCTGGTCGGTCTGCTGATCGGGATCAGCGCGCTGGGCGACCGCGACAAGGACCCGCAGGCCAACCAGGGCCCCGCTCCTACCGCCACCGCCCCGGCCGGCGATGCCACGCCGGCCGCCGCCACTGCGCGCAAGCTGACCGTGAAGGGCGTCCGGATCATCGACCCGGACAGCAGGAACCGCAGCGAGGTCGGCGGTGCCGACAAAATCATCGACGGTGACGAGGACAAGGGCTGGGAGACGGAGACGTACCGGGACCGGCCCAACTTCGGCAACCTGAAGAAGGGCATGGGCGTCTGGCTCGACCTCGGCGAGCCGCACAGCGTCAGGTCGGTGCAGGCGGTGCTCTCGGCCACCGGCGCGTCCGCCCAGCTCTTCGCCGGCACGGACAACCCGCCGTCAAGCTCCAGCGGCGACAAGCAGTTGGTCTTGAACTACAAGGACCCCGTCGGGCAGCCCTTCGAGGACCACGATGGCACCACGATGACGTTCAACGGCTTCGACGCGGACAAGAAATACCAGTACCTGCTGTTCTGGATCACCGAACTGCCTCCGGCCGAGGGTGGCTTCAAGCTGGGGGTGCAGGAGATCACGGTCCAGGGGTCGTGATCCTGGCACCTCCACCGTGGCACCGCATCCGCAGGACGTGGTGATGGACGGGCGCGTCGCGGCTACGGATCTGGAGCTGCTGCGTGCCCACGTCGATGGCGACCGGCATGCCTTCGCTGAGCTGTTCCACCGGCACCGCGACCGGCTCTGGGCGGTCGCCCTGCGCACGATCGGTGACCGCGAGGAGGCCGCCGACGCACTCCAGGACGCGTTGCTCTCCGCGCACCGGGCGGCGGCCCGGTTCCGAGGTGACTCCGCCGTCACCACCTGGCTGCACCGCATCGTGGTGAACGCCTGCCTGGACCGGATGCGTCGCCGGCAGGCGCACCCGACCGTGCCGCTGCCTGATGGCACCCGTGCTGGGGACGGCTCGGGCATTGCCGGGGTGGAGCCGGCCGCCCCGGCACCGGACCACGACACCGCGCTGGTGGTCCGCGACGCGCTCGCCGCGCTGCCCCTCGAGCAACGCGCCGCGCTGGTGCTGGTGGACGTACAGGGCTACCCGGTCGCCGAGGTCGCCCGCATCCTCGGTGTCGCCGAGGGGACGGTGAAGAGCCGGTGCGCCCGGGGCCGGGCCCGGCTGGCGGTGATGCTCGGGCATCTTCGCCCAGCGATCGCCGCAACGCCTTCGGCCCGACCGGTCGCGGCCGACCCGATCGGGGACGTGCCGGGCGTCACGCCGGGGAACCCGGGCCCGGCGGAGGGCGTCGGATCGGGGTCGGGCCGGTACCGGCGGGACGCCAACCAGGAGGACACGTGACGACCGAGGGGTTCCGGGAGGTCGACGACGACCTGCTCGCTGACTACCTCGGCGGGGCGTTGGACGGCACCCCGCAGCAGGATGAGGTCGCCCGGTTGGTGTCCACGGACCCGGCCTGGGCCGAGGCGTACGCGCTGCTGGCTCCCGCGCTGCCGGAGGTCCGTGCGGACCTGGCCCGCTGGGCCGAGCCGTCGCCGGAAATGCCGCAGGCGATCGCCGACCGCCTCTCCGCCGCGTTGGCCGCCGCGGGTTCGACGCCGAACGGCACCCCTGCCGACGAGGACACCGCCGCCGAGCCCGGGGTCGACCGGGACGGCGACGTCGCGACGCCGCTGGTCGTGCCGGCGCAGGGCGGGGCCGGTCGCCGGCCGGCCGTCCCCACATCGGCCGGGTCGGGGCGCCGGGCGCCCGTCGGCCCAGGTCGCCGCCAACGCGGATGGGCCCGCCGCGGCGCACCGGTGGCGGCCGTCGCGGTCGCCGTCGTCGCGGTCGCGCTGGGCCTCAACCAGCTGTCGATGAGCGCATCGGACGATGCTGGCAGCACCAGCGCCCTGGACCGGCCGGCCAGCGCGCCCGAGGGCGCGGCGGCGGCCGGGGCGGTCCGCACCACCGGGCCGGCGCTGCGCAGCGGTACGAACTACACCCCGCAGACCCTCGGCAACGAGCAGAGCGGACCAACTCCCAAGCGGGTCACCGGCAACACGCCCGGCACGCAGCCGGGGGTCGATGCCGGGGGGGAAAGACGTCCTTCGCCGGACGGGCTGAACCAGCTGGCCCGGCTGACCGACGAGGCCGCCCTGACGACCTGCCTGGCCGACGTGGCGGCGGAGCACGGATCCGCCCCGCTGGTGGTCGAGGTGATCGACTACGCGCAGTTCCAGGGCGAGCAGGCGCTGGTCATCCGCTTCAGCGACGCGACCGGAGCCCGCTGGGCCTGGGTGAGCGGCCCGGAGTGCGGAGTGCCCGGGTCCGGCTCGGACAGCCGGTATTCAGCGCGGGTAGGGTGAATCCACGGTCAACGGCATGATGACCGTCCACGTGACCTGACCCACCGGATGCCCGGCTCGGGAATCCCCGGTTCGTACGATGGCGTTCTGGAAGTCAGCTGCCGGCCTCACCCAGGCGTCGGCAACTCGGATCAGCATCGGTGCTCGCGCCGACGCCGAACACACACAACTCGGGAGACGGCAGTGGACGAGGTCCGCAACCTGATCATCATCGGCTCCGGGCCGGCCGGCTACACGGCGGCGGTCTACGCCGCCCGCGCCAACCTGAAGCCGCTGATCATTGAGGGCGTGCAGTCCGGTGGCGCACTGATGACCACGACCGAGGTGGAAAACTTCCCCGGCTTCGCTGACGGCATCCTCGGCCCAGAGCTGATGGACAACATGCGCAAGCAGGCCGAGCGGTTCGGCGCCGAGTTCCTCACCGACGACGTGACCCGGGTCGAGCTGGTGGACACCGGCGATGTCGGCTCCGGCGCGGTGAGCACCGTCTGGGTCGGCGAGACCGCCTACCGGGCCCGATCCATCATCCTCTCCACCGGTTCGGCCTGGCGTCCGCTGGGCGTGCCCGGCGAGCAGGAGTACCTCGGCCACGGCGTCTCCTCGTGCGCCACCTGTGACGGGTTCTTCTTCCGCAACCAGCACATCGTGGTCGTCGGCGGCGGCGACTCGGCGATGGAGGAGGCCAGCTTCCTCACCCGCTTCGCCGACTCGGTCACCATCATCCACCGGCGCGACTCGTTCCGGGCCAGCAAGATCATGGCCGACCGGGCGCTGGGCAACGAGAAGATCAAGGTCGAGTGGAACAGCGCCGTCGAGGAGATCCTCGGTGCCGATGGCAAGGTCACCGGCGTACGGGTCCGCAACGTGCACACCGGCGACACCAAGGTGCTGGACGTGACCGGCGTTTTCGTGGCCATCGGCCACGACCCTCGCAGTGAGCTCTTCCGCGACCAGGTCCAGCTGGACGACGAGGGGTACGTGAAGGTCGAGGCGCCCAGCACCCGGACGAGCGTGCCCGGCGTCTTCGCCGCCGGTGACCTGGTCGACCACACCTACCGGCAGGCGATCACCGCGGCCGGCACCGGCTGTGCCGCCGCGCTCGACGCCGAACGGTTCATCGCGACGCTCAGCTGAACAAAACTGAACACATCCCGGAGGAGGGGCATAGTGGGAAATACCAAGGCGGTCACGGACGCGAGTTTCGTCGCTGACGTGCTGCAGGCCGACAAGCCGGTTCTGGTGGACTTCTGGGCCGAGTGGTGCGGGCCGTGCCGCAAGGTGTCGCCGCTGCTCGAGGAGATCGCGGGCGAGATGGGTGACCAGGTCACCATCGTCAAGCTCAACATCGACGAGAACCCGGAAACCGCCCGGGCCTACCGGGTGATGTCGGTGCCGACGCTCACCGTCTTCAAGAACGGCCAGCCGGTGCAGTCGATCGCCGGTGCCAAGCCGAAGGGCGAGCTGGTCCGGCTCATCGAATCGGCTCTCTGACCAGCAGGAACGTCCACCAAACCCCGTACCCGCTCGCCGGGTGCGGGGTTTGGTGTCTTCCGGCCGCACAGTCGACGTTTTTCCTGGCCCGAGCCACCTCGCCGGCCCGGAACGCATAACCTCAAGCCTGGGCCGCCCGGCCAGCCAGCTTCGTGCAGAGGGGGTCGTGCGTGCGTCCGATCCGACCCGGTGACCGGGGACCCGCGGTCGCGGAAATCCGTAACGTCCTGACCGGCCTCGACCTGCTCGCCCCCGTCGCCGGACCGCACGCCGACGAGTTCGACATCGACACCGAGCGGGCGGTCCGCGCCTTCCAGCAGTCCCGAGGGCTCAGCGTGGACGGGCGGGTCGGAGCGGAGACCTGGCGGGCCCTGGACGCCGCCCGCTGGCGGCTCGGCGCCCGCACCCTCTACCACGCGGTCCCCGAGCCGCTCACCGGCGAGGATGTCCGGTCGCTGCAGGAGCGACTGCTGGAGATGGGGTACGACGTGAGCCGGGCGGACGCCATCTACGGCATCCTGACGTCCCGGGCGGTGGCCCAGTTCCAGCGCGAGGTCGGGCTCACCCCCGACGGCTCCTGCGGCCCGCACACCATGAACGCACTGCGCCGGATCGGCCGCAAGGTGGTCGGTGGCCGCCCGCAGTGGCTACGCGAATCCGACGCGATCCGGCAGTCCGGGCCGGCGCTGGTCGGCAAGACAGTCGTCATCGACCCCGGCCACGGAGGCACCGACCCGGGCATGGTCGTACCGGACGGGCCGCTGCGCTGGACGGAGGCGGACCTGATGCACGACCTGGCCAGCCGGTTGGAGGGGCGACTCGCCGCGTCCGGGGTGCGGGTGCAGCTCACCCGGGGCCCCTCACCCGACAGTTGCCTGCCGGACACCGACCGCGCTCTGCTGGCCAACTCGCTGGGCGCCGACGTGTTCATCTCACTGCACCTGGACGGCCACGCCAACCCGGACGCGGAGGGCGTGGCGACCTACCACTACGGCACTGACAACGGGGTGACCTCGGCGACCGGTGAGCGCCTGGCCGGGCTGGTGCAGCGGGAGATCGTCGCCCGGACCGGGCTGCGGGACTGCCGTACCCACGCCAAGACCTGGGACCTGCTGCGACTGACGCGGATGCCTGCCGTCCGGGTCGAGGTCGGCTACCTCACCTCGCCGACGGACCGCGCCCAACTGGTCGACCCCCGGTTCCGGGACCGGGTGGTGGAGGCGATCGTCGCCGCGGTCCAACGGATGTACTACCCGATCGAACGGGACGTGCCAACCGGCTCGCTGGACGTCAGCGAACTGCGGGCGGTGGTGACCGCCGGCACGGTGGTCGACTGATCCGCCGCGAAACGGACGCTCCCCGCCGATTCAGCGGTCAGCCGTTGGTGGAGCTGGTTGCCGGGGCCGGACGGACCGGTCGGAGCAGGGTCTCCGGGCTCATCGAGCCGAGCAGCTTCTCCAGCGCGTACTCGACGTCGGACTTCCAACTCAGCGCCGTACGCAGCTCAAGGCGCAGCCGGGGAAACCGCGGATGCGGACGTACGGTTTTGAACCCGACTGAGAGGAAGAAATCGACCGGTGCCACACAGCCACCCGCGGGGTCGTCCGCGTCGCCGAACTTGGCGTCGCCGAACGCCTCGATGGCCTTGATCCCCCGCTTGGTCAGGTCCCGCGCGACGCCCTGCACCAGCATCCGGCCCAACCCGCCGCCAGCGAACGCGGCGACCACGTTGGCGGTCATCAGCAGTACCGCGTCGGCGGAGACCGGCGAGGTCGGGAACGCCATCGAGCGGGGCACGTAGGCGGGCGGGGCGTACATCACGAAGCCCGCCGGCATGCCGTCGACGTACGCGAGCTTGCCGCAGGAGCCCCACTCCAGCAGCGTCTGGGAGACCCAGGCCTCCTTCTCCAGGCCCGGATCGCCGGCGGCGCAGGCCCGGTCCGCGGAGACCGGATCGAGCTCCCAGTAGACGCACTGCCGGCACGGGCGAGGAAGGTCTTCCAACGTGTCGAGGGTCAGGCTGACCAGACGTCGCGACATATGGCGCATCCCCACAATAGGCTCGGTGGTATGCCGGCATGGAACGACAGCGCCGCCTTCCTGCCCCCGACGAGCGATCGTACGCCGCCGATCGACGGTACGGGAGGGGACGCGCAGATGCCTCACCAGACCGGGTGATGCGGGGCCGGTCCGCCATGTGGTCGATCCGTCTCGGCACGCGGCAGCGTGGCTCCGGCGGACTAGGATCGACAACCGGTGTCCCCGCCGCCATGGTCACGGGTGTGTGGGGTACCCGGGGCGAGAGCCACCGAGCAGCAATCGAGGTGAGGTCATGACCGGTACGACGCTCGACGACTACACCGACCGGTACGCCCGGCGGGTACGCGGGATGACCGCCTCCGAGATCCGAGCATTGTTCGCGGTGGCAAGCCGCCCGGAGGTCGTCTCGCTCGCCGGCGGCGCACCGTACATCGCCGCACTGCCGCTGGACGCGGTCGGTGAGATGCTCGGCCGGCTCGGGTCCGAGCACGGCGTGACCACCCTCCAGTACGGCATCGGTCAGGGCACCCTCGAGCTGCGCGAGCGGATCTGCGAGGTGATGTCGCTCTCCGGGATCGACGCCGCGTGTGGCGCCTCCCCGGAGGACGTCGTGGTCACCGTGGGCGGGCAGCAGGCACTGGACCTGGTGGCCCGACTCTTCCTCGACCCGGGGGACGTGGTGCTCGCCGAGGGTCCGACCTACGTCGGTGCGCTCGGAGTGTTCCAGGCCGCCCAGGCGCAGGTTGTGCACGTACCGATGGATGCGGACGGGCTCATTCCGGAAGCACTGGAGACGGCCATCGCCGACCTGGCCCGCGCGGGCCGGCGGGTGAAGTTCCTCTACACCATCCCCACCTACCAGAACCCCACCGGCGTGACGCTCAGCGAGGAGCGCCGGGAACGGGTGCTCGACATCTGCGAGCGCGCCGGCCTGCTCGTCGTCGAGGACGACCCGTACGGTCAGCTGGGGTTCGAGGGTGAAGCGCCAGCGCCCTTGCGGGCCCGCCGCCGGGATGGGGTCTTCTACCTCAGCACCTTCTCGAAGACCTTCGCGCCCGGGCTGCGGGTCGGCTGGATCCTGGCGCCGCATGCCGTCCGCGACAAGCTGGTCATCGCCAGCGAGGCGCAGATCCTCTGCCCCAGCGGTTACGCCCAGGCCGCGGTGGCCACCTACCTCAGCACCATGCCCTGGCGGCAGCAGCTGAAGGTCTACCGCGAGGTCTACCGGGAACGCCGGGACGCCCTACTCGACGCGATGGCCGACCTGATGCCCGAGGGCACCAGTTGGACCAGGCCGGCCGGCGGTCTGTTCGTCTGGGCCACCCTGCCCGAAGGGCTCGACTCGAAGGCCATGATGCCGCGAGCGGTCGCCGCCCGGGTCGCCTACGTGCCCGGCACCGGCTTCTACGCCGATGGCACCGGCACCGGCACCATGCGGCTCAACTTCAGCTTCCCGCCGCCGGAGCGAATCCGCGAGGGCATCCGCCGGCTGTCCGGCGTGATGGAGCAGGAGATCGCGATGCGCCGGGTCTTCGGTGCCGTGGGCGGCACCACCGGCCGACGCGGCCAGGCCGGCTCCGATGTGCCAGGGCCTGACTTGGCATGATGCCGGCATGGGTACGACTGCCGCCGAGCGCCTCCTCGTGACCGATTCCGCCATCTCGGCCGACCTGCGCGTTGTCGTGCTCGCGGGTGGGCTCTCCTACGAACGGGACGTGTCACTGCGCTCCGGTCGCCGGGTGCTCGACGCGCTGCGCGCCGTCGGCGTGGAAGCCGAGCTGCGGGACGCCGACGTGGCGCTGCTGCCGGCGCTGGCCGCCGACCCGCCGGACGCTGTGGTGATCGCACTGCACGGCGCCACCGGCGAGGACGGCTCGCTGCGCGGGGTTCTGGACCTGTGCGACATCCCGTACGTCGGCTGCGACGCCCGCGCCTCCCGAGTCGCCTGGGACAAGCCCTCGGCCAAGGCGGTGCTCCGCGAGGCGGGCATCCCCACCCCGGACTGGGTGGCCCTCCCGCACGATCGCTTCTCCGAGCTTGGCGCGGTCGCCGTACTGGACCGGATCGCCGACCGGTTGGGCCTCCCCCTGATGGTCAAGCCCGCGCAGGGCGGTTCAGGGTTGGGTGGCGCGGTGGTCCGGGACGCGGCGGCGCTGCCCGCCGCAATGGTCGGCTGCTTCGCGTACGACTCCACCGCGCTGGTGGAACGGTACGTGCCCGGCATGGACGTGGCGGTCTCCGTGGTCGACCTCGGTGACGGACCGCAGGCGCTGCCGCCGGTGGAGATCGTGCCCCGCAACGGGGTGTACGACTACGCCGCCCGCTACACCGCCGGGCGGACCACCTGGCACGCCCCGGCCCGGCTGGACCCGGAGGTGGCCGCGACGGTCGCTGACGTGGCCCTCGCCGCGCACACCGCGCTCGGTCTGCGGGATCTCTCCCGCGTCGACGTGATCGTGGACGCTGCCGGCCAGCCGCACGTGCTGGAGGTCAACGTCTCGCCGGGCATGACCGAGACGTCACTGCTGCCGCTCGCCGTACAGGCTGCGGGGCTGGATTTCGGCCGGCTCCTGGGCTCCCTGGTCACCCGGGCAGCGGCCCGCCTCGCCACTTCCTGATCCACTCGCCGACGCGTCAGCTATGACGCGGTGCTGCCCATAGGTCGACCATGAGGTTGGCGGGCGCCGCACGCCGGGGTGCCGTCGCCAACCTCATGGTCGGTCCAGCATCAGCGGGTGGGGCCGACGCCCGGTGCGCCGAGGCCGTTGGTCTGTGCGGCTGCGGCAGCCGGGGTACCGGTGTCCGGGATCGCCTTTCTGGCGGCCTCGTTTGTGGTGCCAGCGGCGGCCTCGTCAGCGTTGTCAGGTCCGATCTCGTCAACGGTGCCGGCTCCGGTCGCGTCAGCGGTGTCGTCCGCCGTGCTGCGGAGGACTGCGGGCCCGTTGGTAGGCCGCCCCACGGTGCCGAATACGGCGGACGGTGGGCCGGCGGACGCCCCGCTCGCCACGTTGGGGGCCGACCGAGTGGGTTGACCCGTCGGATCGGTGACGGCGACCGAGGAGTCGTTCGCGTCCACGGCGATCGGATCGGCCGAGGACGCCGTCTCGCCGTCGGTCGGCTCGGCGCCGGAGTCGATCGCTGGTTCCGGGATCTCCTCTGCCGCCTCGATGACCGAGGCAACCGCTGCCGCGGCAGCGGCGTCCGCGGCGGCAGCGTCGGCGGCAGCGGACTGGGCCAGCAGGCTGGACGGTGCCTGCCACTGGATGCGGGGTGGCTCGGCGAGCGGACGGCCACCAAACTCGGCGAGCCAGGCGGCGACGAGCGCGAGATTCTCCCGCCACTGCGCCTCGGAGATCGGAGGCAGGATCGAGTCCCACAGTGACAGGAAGGTCCCCCGCAGCTGAAGTCGGCCGTACGGCCGGGCGAGGAACCACATGTGCAGGTGGGCCGAGCCGTCGCCCCACCGGTTGACGTGCACCCGAGCCACGCCGTCGAGAGACCGGATGGCCCGCTCCAGACGTACGGTCATCACACCCAACTCTGCAGCAAGCAGGTTCGGCAGGTCACCGAGGTCGAGGTGGGTTCGCGATTCCAGGATGAGCACCATGGGCAGCCCGGTGGGCCGGTCCATGGCGCGTACTCGCCACCGCTCACCCACCCAGATGTAGGCATCGTCGGGTGCGTTGCAGGCGGTGCATTCCCGGAGACCCTCGCCCTTCCGGGGCGGTTCGACCGGGACCGGATCATCAAGTTGCTTCACGTGGAGGTCACCCTCGAAGGGGAACGACGGCCACTGGGTGAAGTCCGGGACTGAGGGAGGGGTGTCGTGCACGACGCTGACCCTAACCGAGTCTGGCACTGCTGTCCCTACCTGTTTGACCGGTCCCCGCCTACCGGATCAGTGCCCTCCGTCGATGACGTGCGCGGGGTCACCATTGCGTCGTTGAGCGATATCCACAGGCTGCCGAGATCCTGAACACAGCCCGTCATCCACAGGCTCACACCCGCTCTCACGCGCTGTTTCACGTGAAACAGGGGGTGCCTGTGGACAAAGGGTGTGGATAACTTTTCGGCCCTTCGGTCGTTGTCAGCGAACCGCTGAACCGACCGGTGGATGACTCCCCACCGTCGGGTGTTTGGACGTGGTCGAACTGTCGCGCCTGGAGCTGCGAGCCGGCCCGCACCTCAGGGAAAGAGGCGGGACGGTGACCGCAGCGTCTGATCGACGTTCAGAGCGACTTCGGGCGCGCAGTGCGTCGGGGATGGCTGCGAAGACGCTTCAGCACGGATGCCATGAGCCTCCCCAGCCATGTCTGGCCAGCCACGGTCGTGCGGCCCTGCCCTTTGCTCTACGTCGGTGAAGGACACGCCCCGGTGGGCCCGGGCCGTGGCGGCCTGCCACGCACCTGGCCGCCGCTGGGCGCATGCTCCCTGTCGGCGCGGTCGCTGGCATGGACCGCAGGAGGCGCGAATGCTCACGGCTCAGCGGACGCCAGCGGAATGCGGACCACGGCATTCCGGGTCAGGCGAGGTGGGTACGCCGGCGATCGCCGGTTTCCGCACCCGCCGTCCAGGGGTTGGCTGGAGGAGCGGGGCCATGCAGTCACAGCGACGGCCGGCACTCGGGATCCGCCGACGGCGGACAGGAAGGCGCGGACGGCGGACGGCCGGCATGAAGGGCGGCGGCGGCGGCGGGCGGCGGGCGGCGGGCGGCGGCGGGCGGCGGGCGGCGGGCGGCCGGCGGCGGGCGGCGGGCGGCGGCGGCGGGCGGCGGGCGGCGGGCGGCGGCGGCGGGCGGCGGGCGGCGGCGGCGGGCGGCGGGCGGCGGCGGCGGGCGATTGGCGGTTCGACTGTCTCGCAGACGCAACGTGAAGGCCTCGGCCTGGTCTGGCCGACCACAACCACCCTCTACGGTTTCCGGGGCCGCAGCGGCCCGCTGGGCGGCCTGCAAGGGGTACTCATGGTCATCCCCAGTCGGCGGGTGCACCGCATCCGTTGAAGACCTCTGTTTCACGTGAAACCGACCCGGTCGCGCGCAGTGGGCCTGAGCGAGTCGGCTGCGACGCCCGGCTGGAGTTCACAGAGCCCCGACCGAGCGCGAAGCGGCTTCGCTGTTTCACGTGAAACGCGACGAGCGGGAATGCAGAACGGCCGCGCTACCCGGAGGGGTGCGCGGCCGTAAGCGAAAGAGAGGGCTCAGTCCCCGCTCTCCTCCTGCTGCACTCCGATGATTCCCACGATGCGCTCAAGGTCGTCC
This sequence comes from Micromonospora sp. NPDC005413, assembly GCF_040606435.1. NCBI lineage: Bacteria > Bacillati > Actinomycetota > Actinomycetes > Micromonosporales > Micromonosporaceae > Micromonospora > Micromonospora sp. NPDC005413. Next base: position 31,335 of record NZ_JBEXEV010000009.1, on the reverse strand, counting down.
ACCGTCGCGAACTCAATCGTGATCTTGCCCTTGCTCCGACCGATGTCCACCTTCACCCGGGTGTCGAACCGGTCGGACAGCCGATCGGCGAGATCGGTCAGGGCTGGCGCGTGCGCCTTCGGTCGCCGCTTGGCGGCCGAACCATTCGCCGGCCCATCGTTCAGGGCCAGGGCCACGATCTCCTCGGTTGCCCGAACCGACAGGCCCTCGGCCACGATCCGCAACGCCAACTGCTCCTGCGCCTCCGCCTCGTCGAGGCTCAGCAGAGCGCGGGCGTGGCCCGCCGACAGGATCCCCGCAGCGACCCGGCGCTGGACCTGGGCCGGCAGGTTCAACAGCCGGATCGTGTTGGAGATCTGCGGACGGCTCCGGCCGATCCGCCGGGCCAACTCCTCGTGGGTGGCCCCGAACTCCTCCAGCAGCTGCTGGTAGGCGGCGGCCTCTTCCAGGGGGTTCAGGTTGGCCCGGTGGATGTTCTCCAGGAGGGCGTCGCGGAGCATGGCGTCATCACGGGTATCCCGGATAATCGCCGGGATATTCTCCCGCCCCACCGCCTGGGCGGCCCGCCAACGCCTCTCGCCCATGACCAGTTCGTACTTCTCGCCGTCGAGCTGCCGGACGACGATGGGCTGAAGAAAGCCGACCTCCTGGATCGAGGTCTTGAGCTCCTCCAGCGCATCCTCGTCGAAGACCTGGCGAGGCTGCTTCGGGTTGGGCAGGATCGCGTCGACCGGGATCTCGGCGAATCGGGCTCCGGGTACCGGACTGAGCGTGGGCTCCGGCTCGTGGGCTGGCGCCCCGACGGACAGCACGGGGACGGCGGCGGCGACCGCATCGTCCACGTACTCGTTCTCCGGTTCGGCCGTCATGGTGCCGGCGGCACTCGGCGCCGGCCCGGTCGGGATCAGAGCCCCCAGGCCCTTACCCAGACCGCCCCGAGGACGGTTCTTCATGCCACGCCTCCCAGCAACTCGTCCGCACTACGCATTCCGGCCCACCGGCTCCTTGACGCCCCGCTCGGCGATCTCCTGGGCGGCTTCGAAGTAACTCGTCGCCCCCCGCGAACCGGGATCGTAGGTCATCACCGACTGGCCGTAGCTGGGTGCCTCGGAGACCCGGACGTTGCGGGGGATGACCGCCTGGAGAACCTTGTCGCCAAAGTGGTTCCGGACGTCCTGCTCGACGGCGTCGGCCAACCGGGTACGGCGGTCGTACATGGTCAGCAGGATGGTGGAGACATCGAGCTTCGGGTTGAGGTGTTGGCGCACCAGGTTGATGTTGTTGATCAGCTGGTTGAGCCCTTCCAGCGCGTAGTACTCGCACTGGATCGGAATCAGCACCTCCTGCGCGGCAACCAGGGCGTTGACCGTGAGCAAACCGAGCGAGGGCGGGCAGTCGATGAAGACGTAGTCGAACTCGCCCGGGTAGGCGGTGATCGCCCGGTCCAGGCGCGACTCCCGTGCCACGACCGACACCAGCTCGATCTCCGCACCGGCCAGGTCGATGGTCGCGGGTACGCACCACAGGTTGGGGATGCCCTCGACCGCCTGCGCCACCTCGGCCAGTGGCACGCTGTTGATCAGGCAGTCGTAGACGTCCGGGATGCCGGTGTGGTGCGGGACGTTGAGCCCGGTCGAGGCATTGCCCTGCGGGTCGAGGTCCACCACGAGCACCCGGTTGCCGTGCAGGGCGAGCGCCACCGCAAGGTTGACGGTGGTGGTGGTCTTACCCACGCCGCCCTTCTGGTTGGCGACGCACATGACCCGTGTCCGGTCCGGCCGAGGCATGATCACCTCGCCACTGGGATTCAGGATCTGCACGGCGCGCATCGCCTCCATAGCCAACGGTGGGTCATCCTCTTCGCGCGTCGGGGTTTCACGTGAAACGTACGTGGGATCGGCCGCCACGGCGGCCAGCGACTCGGTCGAAGCGACCGGCGCGGCGTCGATCACCGGTGCGGCGTCGCGAGCAACCGCCGCGGTGGGTTGGTGCGGGACCGCAGGCTCGAACCGAACCGCCGCGGCGGTGTTGCGTCGACCTGAGGTCAGCCGCACCTCTGCGGCGTTGACCGGTCGGCTCAACCCCTCCGGCGTCCGACGAACAGTCGTCGGCTCCGGGGTGGCTGATCCCTCCGGCTGCCCCGAGCCCGCAGGATCGTCGCGAACTGCCGGCGGATCGCCGTCCGCAGGCCCGGTCGCGCCGGGCGACCAGCTCGGGTAGTCGGTTTCACGTGAAACGGGATCGCTGGTTGACCCGGTCACGCGTGGATCGTCGTACCTGCCGTCGTCATGCACCTGTCATCCCTGCCCGCTTCGGATGGTCGGTCCGCGCCCCGGTCAACTTGGCCGTACCCACGCTCGCAACCCGGAGCGTACGGCCCCTCGGGAGCGGTCGGAGACCTTGCGACGTCCGCCGCCCGCTCCACACTATCGACGCGCGGTCAGCCTACGGCGGACGGGCGCGGCCGGTCCACGTCGGGTTGTCATCTCCTCGTACATCCGTACCGGTACAACGAGGCAACCCACCGGCCGGAAGCCCGATGGCGCAAAGTGTCAGCGTCGGCGGGAGCGTCCGTCACGGGGGCGCTTGTTGGCCGCCGGGCGCGCAGGGCCAACCATCCGCTCGCGCACGATCTCCACGACGGTGGCGGGCGGATCGATCACTCCGATGCCGCAGAGGTGCACCGCCGGCTCGCCGCCACCGAGTCGCGTCACCACCTCGGCGTGCTCCTCGATCTCCGCTGCGGCGGACGAACCCTTGAGCGCCAGCAGACGGCCACCACGAACCGCCAGTGGCAGGCACCAACCCGCCAGTCGATCCAGTGGCGCGACCGCCCGGGAGGTCACCACCTCTCCGCTGATCGGTTCCCGACCACTCGATCCGGTGGCCGCCTCGTCGGCACGACCGCGGAACACCCGCACCGACCTGGTCAGGCCGAGTCGCTCGACGACCTCGATCAGGAACGACGTCCGTCGGGCGAGGGGCTCGATCAGGGTGACCGTGAGGTCCGGGCGCGCGATGGCCAGGACCAGACCCGGTAGACCGGCGCCGGCGCCGACGTCGAGCACGGTCGCGCCGGACGGGATCCGCTCGGCGACCGCAGCACAGTTGAGCAGGTGCCGATCCCAGATGCGGGGTGCCTCCCGGGGGCCGATCAGACCGCGGACCACCCCGTCGGTGGCCAACAGCTCGGCGTACGCGGCGGCCACGTCGAGACGTTCGCCGAAGAGGGTCAGTGCGGCCGGCGCCAACTCGGGTGGCAGCGCCGCGTCGGCTGGCGACGGGGCAGTGTCGTGTCGAGGTGAGTCGACGTCAGCATCGGGGCTGGCGGGCCGGACAGCGGACGGCCCGGGCGGCGTGCCGCCCGGGCCGGTCACGGCATCGGCCGTGATGTCGTCGTGGGTCACCCGGTCAGTCCGCCGGCCGTACGACGATGCGCCGGTTCGGCTCCACACCCTCGGATTCGCTCGCCACTCCAGACATGGCGTTGACCACGTCGTGCACGCACTTGCGCTCGAACGCGGACATCGCGTCCAGCCGGACCGGCTCGCCGTACTCCTTGACCTTCTCGACGGCGTTCTTGGCGACCGCGGCGAGTTCCTTGCGGCGGTTCGCCCGGTAGCCGCCGACGTCGAGCAGCAGGCGGCTCGGCGTTCCGGTCTGCCGGAAGACGGCGAGGCGGGTCAGCTCCTGGAGCGCCTCCAGGGTGGCCCCACGCTGGCCGACCAGATTCTGCAGCCGCTCGCCAACCACCTCGACCATCGGGCGACCGGCGGCGACCAGCTCGTCGATGTCGCCGTCGTAGTCGAGGATGTCCAGCAGCCCTTCGACGTAGTCGGCCGCGATCTCGCTCTGCCGGAACAGGTCGCCCTCGCTCACAGCCTTCTTGACCCGGGTACCGGCGGCGGTATCGGTGTCGTCGGCCTCCGCGTCGTCAGCCTCAACGTCGTCGGCCTCGGTGTCGTCGCCGTCCACCGCGAGCGTCGCGGTCTCCTCCTCGTCCAGGGACTGCTCGGCGTGGGGGATGCTGGTCTCGGTCACGGTCTCATCTCCGTACTCGGTCGGCCGGACCGTCGGGTCCGACTGGTTTCCCGGGGCCGGCGGGAGGTCGCCGGTGCCCACGGGCACGTCTGTACGGGCAGTCTCGCCCGTGGCCGCGCGGTGCGCGGTCGGTTCCGCCCGGCGCCGGCCGTACGGCGGCTGCACAGTGCGGAACGGGCCGCCGCCGGTCACCCGGCGACGGCCCTTACAGGTCAGCCCTGCCGCTTGGCGGGCCGGCTCTTCTTCGGGTTGTTCATCGGCTTGGCGCCCGGCTTCGGCCCGGCCACCTTGGGCGCGGTCGCCTTGACCGGCGCCGGCGGGGCCGACTTGCCACGACCGAACAGGCCACCGGACTTGGCGGGCTGCACCGGGTTGCGGGTGGCGGCGGGGGCGACGGCCTTCTTGGCGGTCACCGGCGGCGGGAACTTCCGCAGCACCCACTGCTGCTGGCCGAGGGTGAAGAGGTTGTTGGTGACCCAGTAGATGATCACGCCGATCGGGAAGATCGCACCGGAGATCAGCAGCGACGCGGGGATGCCGTAGAGCATCAGTCGCTGGATCATCCGCTGCTGCGGGTCCTCGGCCCAGCCGGTCTTGAGGATCATCTGACGGCTGGTCAGGTAGGTGGTCGCGATCATGACCAGAACCAGGATGCCGGCAATGATCTTGACGGTGCTGCCGTTGGCGCCCAGGCTCGCCAGTTCGTCGGCCGTGGAGCCGAACTTGCCGGCGATCGGGGCGGTGAAGAGCTTCGCCTGCGAGGCGCTCTGGAACTGGTCGACGGTCCAGCCGTAGAGGGTCTTGTTCTGCTTGTCCGGGTCGAGGCGGCGCAGCACGTGGAAGAGGCCCAGAAAGACCGGGATCTGAAGGAACATCGGAAGGCAACCCATCAGCGGGTTGGCCTTCTCCTTCTTGTAGAGCTCCATCATTTCTTTCTGGAGCGTCTCCCGGTCACCCTTGTGCTTCTCCTGAAGCTCCTTGACCTTGGGCTGGAGCGCCTGCATCGCACGCTGCGACTTGATCTGCTTGACGAAGACCGGGAACAGGATCACCCGGACGGTGACCACCAGGAAGACGATGGACAGGATCCAGGCGAAGTTGGTGCCGAGCACCGCGCCGACCGGCACCCCGATGGCGTCCCAGGCAGAGTGCCAGGTCAGCAGGATCCACGAAATCGCGTAGTAGATCCAGTCGAGACTCAGACTCAATTCGGGGCTCCAGTCACATCAGTGCGGCGGCGGCCGCCCGGCTCCGGCACCGGGTCATATCCACCAGGGTGAAAGGGGTGGCAACGCAACAGTCGCCGGACCGCCAGCACGGCTCCCCGGAGCGCGCCGTGCCGAACGACAGCCTCCTGGGCGTACGCACTGCACGACGGGTAGAACCGACAGCGGGCCGGCAGTGCCGGACTTATCCACCGACGGTACGCGATGATGGGCGCGATCAGCACCTTGGCACCGGTTGTCGGCGGGCGCGTGCTGGTCTGGTCGCTGTCGCTCATCGGGACCGCCGCTCGCGGGGCGATCGGGCGACCGCGATGGCGGCGTCCAGGTCCGTGGCGAGCCGGGGGTAGGACGCCTCCGCCGCTGCGGGAAGCGCCCGGACGACCAGGGTGCTGCCGGCCGGCAGGTCGATCAACCGTTCCCGGACCAGTGCCCGCAGTCGGCGCCGAACCCGGTTGCGGGTCACCGCGTTGCCGACAGCCTTGGACACGACGAAGCCGGCGCGGGACGGCACGGAGAACTGCTCCGCACCATCGTCCCGCACCGGCTCCGGCGAGGTCGGTGTGCTGGGTTCGACGGTCACCGGCACGGTCAGGTGGACCACGACGACGCCACGTCCGGCGCGTCGGCCACCGCGAACCGCTGCGGCGAAGTCAGTGCTGCGCCGCAGTCGCTGCGCGGCTGCCAGCACGACTGCCCACGTCCCCTGGACCGGCCCGATCGGCTCAGGCCGACAGGGTGGTGCGACCCTTGGCGCGACGGCTCGAAAGGATGGCACGGCCGGCACGGGTGCGCATGCGCAGCCGGAAGCCGTGGGTCTTCGCGCGCCGGCGGTTGTTCGGCTGGTAGGTGCGCTTGCTCACGTCAGGCTCTCCGTTTTCGTACGCGCCCCGCGCGACGGGATCGCCGGGGTCGTGTGGTGGTCCAGGACACCTCAGCGGTGGCCCACGATCGGTGCTGTCCGGTGGAGCGGGACCTCGGCGATGCGGGGATGCGACCGCGGACAGCAAGCACCCATCACCCTAGCAGAGGGCGAGAAAGCAGCCGTTCCAGCCTACGCAGGGGGGCAATGACCGTCAAACACCCCGAGCAGCGGATAACGGGACGCGCCCGAGGCCGAAGGGCGGTTTTCGCTGATGCCGACAAGGGCGTCGCCGCGTCGCCGGTTGATGGCGCAGGGACAACGCTGTTACCGTGCCCGATTGCGGTGAGCGTCGGAAGCTCCGGTCGTCGCACAGGCAAGACCGGACCAGGTAGTGAATCGTTCGGCACGGTGAACCCGCTTCAGCGCCCGTTCAGGCAGGGGCAGGTCGCACCCGCGTCCGGCGGCGGCCACAATCGGTCGGTACACAGGCTGTGGATAACTTGTGGATGACCACCGGTCGATCGTCCGGGTGGGTGTTGTTTCACCCGCGAACGCGGCGGGCCCGGGACGGCCGGCTGGCAGACAGCGGCGGCCGGGAGCAGAGGCGAGGGGGTGGCACGACGGTGGCCGGTACGACCGACCTTGCCGCGGTGTGGTTAGCGGCGACCGACGAGCTCGCCGACGAGATCATCTCCGCTCAGCAGCGTGCCTATCTCCGACTGACCCGCCTGCGGGCGATCGTCGAGGACACCGCGCTTCTCTCCGTCCCGGACGCGTTCACCCGGGACGTGATCGAGTCACGGCTGCGCCCGGCGATCACCGAGGCGCTCACCCGCCGGCTCGGCCGGCCGATCCAGGTCGCGGTCACCGTCCGGGTCGCCGAGGACGCCACGGGCCGACCGGCCGGCACCGTCTACCGCAGCGCCCCGGAGACCGGGCCGCTCGACGTCGAGGGACCGGCCGCCGCACCGTTCGACGACGACCAGGGCCTTCGGCCGACGGCCGACGCGTTGATCCCTGAGCAACCACATACGGCGCGTATGCCCGAGCCGGCCGCGCCACCCGCACCCGCGGGTCCGCCACTCACGGCGACCGCTGACGGACATCGTTCGGGGCTGATCCCGGCCAGCAGGGACGGGCAGGAGGCGCTGTTCAGCGCCTCCTTCGCGGAGCCGATGCGGTCGACCCGCCCGGGGCCGGACCGACGCGGCTACGACGAGCAGGCCGCTCGCCTGGACCCACCCGGCCCGGACACCCGGCCCTACGAGCCCCGCTATCGGGAAGACCCTTCGTCGCCGCGCGACCAGCACGTGATCCGCGCGCTGCCCCGGGACAGCGGAACGGACAGCGGCCCCGGCCGTAGCGGAGTGGACCACCGGACGGGTGGCCGTGACGACCGCCGGCTGCCCGGTGCCGACACCGGGGGCAACCGACTCAACCCGAAGTACATGTTCGAGACGTTCGTCATCGGCTCGTCCAACCGGTTCGCGCACGCGGCGAGCGTGGCGGTGGCGGAGTCACCGGCGAAGGCGTACAACCCGCTCTTCATCTACGGTCACTCCGGGCTGGGCAAGACCCACCTGCTGCACGCCATCGGGCACTACGCCACGACACTCGGCAACGCCCGCTCGGTCCGGTACGTCTCGACCGAGGAGTTCACCAACGACTTCATCAACTCGCTCCGGGACGACAAGACCAGCGCGTTCCAGCGGCGCTACCGCGACGTCGACATCCTGCTGATCGACGACATCCAGTTCCTGGAGAACCGCGAGCGCACGCAGGAGGAGTTCTTCCACACCTTCAACACCCTGCACAACGCCAACAAGCAGATCGTGATCACCTCCGACCGGTCGCCACGCCAGCTCGCCACCCTTGAGGACCGGATGCGAACCCGGTTCGAGTGGGGGCTGCTGGCCGACATCCAGCCGCCGGACCTGGAGACCCGGATCGCGATCCTGCAGAAGAAGGCGGCGCAGGAGCGGATGTACGCCCCGCCGGACGTGCTGGAGTTCATCGCCTCCCGGGTGTCGAACTCCATCCGGGAACTGGAGGGCGCGCTGATCCGCGTGACCGCGTTCGCCAGTCTGACCCGGTCGACCGTCGAGCTGTCACTGGCCGAGGAGGTCCTCCGGGACTTCATGCCCGACGGCGCCGGGCCGGAGATCAACGCCGACCAGATCATGGCCTCGACCGCTGACTACTTCGGGGTGAGCCTGGAGGACCTGCGCGGTCAGTCCAGGTCCCGGGTGCTCGTCAACGCCCGGCAGGTGGCCATGTACCTGTGTCGGGAGTTGACCGAGCTGTCGCTGCCCCGGATCGGGCAGGCCTTCGGTGGCCGGGACCACACCACGGTGATGCACGCCGACCGGAAGATCCGTCAGCAGATGGCGGAGCGCCGCTCGCTCTACAACCAGATCGCCGAGCTGACCAACCGGATCAAGCAGAACAGCTGAGGGGTACGCCAGCGCCGTCGTGACGGCACGCAGCCCGGGACACGCCCGGCCGGATCTCCGGTCGGGCGTTCTTTTTTGGTCCCTCAGCTTGACTCTCGACATGGTGTAGACCACAGCATCGAAGCCGTGACCGCCTCGACTCCCACTCGTTGTCCACAGCTCGTTGTCCACCGTCGGTGGATAACTACGGTCCGTCCTTCGCCGGTTACCCACAGGCTGTGGAGAAACCCTGTGGACGAGCCTGTGGACGCCTAGGGACAACCGCCACGTTTTCCACCGATGGCCGTCGACCTGTGTACGAGCTGTTGAAGGTTCTGGGGATGACGGCAATGGTGATCTTCATCGTCATCCACAGGCATGGGGAGAAAGTCGGTGGATTACCGGTGGACAACCGGTGGACAACGGTGGACAACCGGCCGCCGCGACCGGGCTGTGGACACGCAAGCCAGTTTGACCCCCGGTTCTCCACAGCTAAATCACCGGTGGATAACCTGTCTGAGCTGCGCAGACCCGAGTTTTCCACAGTTTGCACAGGTGCGATGAAGACGATGGGTTATCTCTTCTAAGAGAACAAAAACCAATAATCACCGTTGGGCTTTCTGTGGATCGGGCCGAACGCTGCCGGATCAGCCGGTCAGCACCGACACGATCCATGGGGTCGGGCGCACAGCCGATGCCCCCGCGCCCTAAGGTGCGATGGGTACCCGCACGGTTGGGCGGGACGGTAGGCAGCGGTCGGCATGAGAGAGTTGTCGCTGACGTCGACGCGGAGGCATTGATGAAGTTCCGAGTAGAGCGCGACGCGCTCGCCGAGGCCGTGGCGTGGACCGCGAAGAGCCTGCCCAACCGGCCATCCGTACCGGTGCTTGCCGGGGTGATGCTCCGTGTCACCGACGGCAACCTGCGGGTGTCCGGGTTCGACTACGAGGTCTCCAGCCAGGTGACCGTCGAGGTGCAGGGTGACGCCGACGGCGCCGCACTCGTCTCCGGCCGCCTGCTCGCCGAGATCACCAAGGCATTGCCGGCCAAGCCGGTGGACATCGCCGCGGTCGGCGCCCACCTCGAGCTGGTGTGCGGCAGCGCCCGGTTCACCCTGCCCACCATGCCGGTGGAGGATTACCCCGCGCTGCCCGAGATGCCGCAGAGCGCCGGCACGGTCGACGCCGCAGCGTTCGCCACCGCGGTCGCCCAGGTGGCCATCGCGGCCGGCCGCGACGAGACGCTGCCGATGATGACCGGCGTGCGCGTCGAGCTCTCCGGCAACATGCTGTCGATGCTCGCCACCGACCGTTACCGGCTGGCCCTGCGTGAGATCCAGTGGCGTCCGGACGACCCCGAGGTGAGCATCAACGCCCTGGTGCCGGCCCGCACCCTGAACGACACCGCCAAGGCCCTCGGCCCGCTGGGCGGCGAGGTCACGCTCGCTCTCGCCCAGGGCGCTGCGGGTGAGGGCATGGTCGGCCTGGCCGGCGGCACCCGGCGCACCACCAGCCGCCTGCTCGACGGCGCCAACTACCCGCCGGTGCGTTCGCTCTTCCCGGCCACTCACAACGCCGAGGCCCGGGTGCCGGTCAGCACCCTGATCGAGGTGGTCAAGCGGGTCGCGCTGGTCGCCGAGCGGACCACCCCGGTGCTGCTCAGCTTCAGCGCGGACGGCCTGGTGGTCGAGGCCGGCGGTTCCGAGGAGGCGCGCGCCAGCGAGGCGATGGAGGCCACCTTCACCGGCGACGCGCTGACCATCGGGTTCAACCCGCAGTACCTCATCGACGGCCTGGCCAACCTGGGTTCCCAGACCGCTGTGCTCTCGTTCGTCGACGCCTTCAAGCCGGCGGTGATCTCCCCCGCCGGGGAGGACGGCGAGGTCATTCCGGGGTATCGGTACCTCATCATGCCGATTCGCGTATCCCGCTGATCGCGCCCAGCACCACCCAGATCCACGGAGGTAGAAACACATGCAGCTCGGCCTTGTAGGACTCGGCCGTATGGGCGGCAACATGCGGGAGCGGTTGCGTGCGGCAGGCCACGAGGTGGTCGGCTTCGACCACAACGCCCAGCTGAGCGACGTCGCGACCATCGCGGATCTGGCGGACAAGCTCGAGTCGCCGCGTGCGGTCTGGGTCATGGTGCCCGCCGGTGTCACCGACGCCACCATCGACGAGCTCGCCGGGGTGCTCGGTGCGGGCGACATCATCATCGACGGTGGCAACTCGCGCTTCAGCGACGACGCCCCGCGAGCCGAGCGGCTCAACGAGCTGGGCATCGGCTACATCGACGTCGGCGTCTCCGGCGGTGTCTGGGGCCGGCAGAACGGCTATGGGCTGATGGTCGGCGGCGCCCAGGAGCACGTCGACCGGCTGATGCCGATCTTCAACGCGCTCAAGCCGGAGGGCGAGTTCGGCTTCGTGCACGCCGGGCCGGTCGGTGCCGGGCACTACTCGAAGATGGTGCACAACGGCATCGAGTACGGCCTGATGCACGCCTACGCCGAGGGCTACGAGCTGATGGCCGCCTCCGAGCTGGTGACCAACGTGCCGGGCGTCATCAAGTCCTGGCGGGAGGGCACCGTCGTCCGCTCCTGGCTGCTCGACCTGCTGGACCGGGCGCTCGACGAGGACCCGGAGCTGGCCGACCTGAGCGGCTACACCGAGGACACCGGCGAGGGCCGGTGGACGGTCGACGAGGCGGTCCGGCTGGCCGTGCCGCTGAACGTCATCACCGCGTCGCTGTTCGCCCGGTTCGCCTCGCGGCAGGACGACTCGCCCGCCATGAAGGCCGTCGCCGCGCTGCGCCAGCAGTTCGGCGGCCACGCCGTCCACAAGCGCTGAGCGGTATCCACACCCTGTGTACGTCCACCGGCTGGAACTGATCGACTTCCGCTCGTACGAGCGGGTGGCCGTCGACCTCCAGCCGGGGGCGAACGTCCTGACCGGCGCCAACGGCGTCGGCAAGACCAACCTCGTCGAGGCGCTGGGCTACGTGGCGACCCTGGATTCGCACCGGGTCGCCACGGACGCACCTCTGGTCCGGATGGGCGCCGCGTCCGCGGTGATCCGCTGCGCTGTGGTCCACGAGGGGCGGGAGCTCCTGGTCGAGCTGGAGATCGTGCCCGGCAAGGCCAACCGGGCCCGGCTGGGCCGATCACCGGCGCGACGGGCCCGGGACGTCCTCGGCGCCCTGCGACTGGTGCTGTTCGCCCCGGAAGATCTTGAGTTGGTCCGGGGCGACCCGGGCGAGCGCCGCCGCTACCTGGACGACCTGCTGGTCAACCGACAGCCGCGGTACGCGGGCGTGCGGGCCGACTACGAGCGGGTGGTCAAGCAACGCAACGCCCTGCTGCGCACCGCGTACCTGGCCCGCAAGACCGGCGGGTCCCGGGGCGGCGACCTCGGCACCCTCGCCGTCTGGGACACCCACCTGGCCCAGCACGGCGCGGAGCTGCTCGCCGGCCGACTGGACCTCGTCGCCGCGCTCACTCCGCACGTCGCCAAGGCCTACGACGCGGTGGCTGCCGGTCGGGGTGCGGCGAGCATCACCTACCGGCCCTCGATCGAGCTGACGGAGCCGACCACCGACCGGGCCGCGTTGGCCGATGCCCTGACCGCCGCCCTGGCCGCGTCCCGCTCCGCCGAGATCGAACGGGGCACCACCCTGGTCGGCCCACACCGCGACGAACTGGCACTGACTCTCGGCCCACTGCCCGCCAAGGGGTACGCCAGCCACGGCGAGTCCTGGTCGTTCGCGCTCGCGTTGCGGCTGGCCGGGTACGACCTGTTGCGCGCCGACGGCATCGAGCCGGTGCTGGTGCTCGACGACGTCTTCGCGGAGTTGGACACCGGCCGCCGGGAACGGTTGGCGGAGCTGGTGGGCGGGGCGAGTCAGCTGCTGGTCACCTGCGCGGTGGACGACGACGTGCCGGCCGCCCTGCGCGGCACCCGCTACCAGGTAGGCGAAGGGACGGTACGCCGTGTCGGATGAGCCACGCCCCAAGCGACCCGCCGCCGCCGGCGACGCCGCAGCCGCGCGTACCCCTGGGAAGGAAGCGACGGGCGGTGAGCCGGCGGCGGCCGCCAGTGGGCCGGAGCTGGCCCGGGCGGTGCTCGACGCGGCGCTGTCCCGGCGGCAGGCGGCGGCCCGCGCCCGACGTGCCCCTGGCGGCGGTGGCGACGCTGCCGGTGGCTCGGGGCGGCGGCTGCGTGGCTATTCGGGCCCGGGCCCCGATCCGCGTGATCCGCAGCCGCTCAGCGCGGTGCTGAACCGGTTGGTGAAGGCGCGTGGCTGGCAGCAGCCGGCGGCCGAGGCCACCGTGTTCGGTGCCTGGGAGCGGGTCGTCGGTGCGGAGGTCGCCCAGCACAGTCGCCCGGTCAAGCTGGAGAACGGCGAGCTGACCGTGGAGGCGCGCTCGACCGCCTGGGCGACCCAACTGCGGCTGCTCGCCGGCTCGCTGCTCAAGCAGATCGCCAGCGAGGTCGGCCACAACGTGGTGCGCAAGCTGCACATCCACGGCCCGGCCGCGCCCTCCTGGGGGAAGGGGCCGCGCCGGGTGCGGGGCCGGGGCCCCCGCGACACGTACGGCTGAGCAGGCTTCTCAGCGCCTCCGGTCGGCCTCCCGGGCCGCCCGCTTCCGCTCGCGCTGCTCCCGGCTGTAGCGGTTGCGCTCGGCCAGGTCGCGTTTCCACGCCTCGCGGGCCTCGGCCGAGCCGCCCTGCACCGCGCCCTGCACGCCCTCGGCTGGGCCGGCGAGGTGCCGGAAGACCCAGCGCAGGAATCGGCCGCCCTCGCCGGGGGACCTGGTGACCGCGCCGTCCTCGCTCATCTGCCGCACTCTCCCGCGTCACGTCGTTTCGCCCTCGACCGGGCAATAGTTGGGGCACCAATGCTTGGTACACCAATGATCGGTACGATAGTCACCGTGCTTGGGGAGGGCAACCGATGAGCGAACAACCGGGCGGCGTCGACCCGCTGGCGCTGGAACAACAGGTCTGTTTCGCCCTCTCGGTGGCCGCGCGCAGCGTGGTGGCCGTCTACCGGCCACTCCTGGAACCGATGGGGCTGACCCATCCGCAGTACCTGGTCATGTTGGCGCTCTGGCAGCACGCGCCGTTGTCCGGTCGCGATCTCAGCCGCCTGTTGCAGCTCGACCCGGGCACACTGTCACCCCTGCTCAAGCGGCTCGAAGCGGCCGGTTACCTGCGCCGGGAACGCGACGCCACCGACGAGCGCAGCCTCGCCGTCACCCTCACCGCCAGCGGTGCCGCGCTGCGGAGTCAGGCAGAGCTGATCCCCGCCGCGATCGTGCAGCGCCTCGGGCTGCCCGTCGAGGACCTGCAACACCTGCACGCGGTGCTCACGCAGTTGATCGCGGCGGCCAACCGGCCGAGCGGCGACCAGACCACCACGGAGACCGGCGCGGCGGCTCAGGCGTCGGCGTAGACGGCGAAACCGCGCTCGGCGCAGCGCCGGTAGAACGCGGCCAGAACGCCCAACTCGGCGCAGGTGAAGTTCCACTGCGGCGGGTCGCCGCGCTCGTCGCGCAGCGCGTCGAGCCGGCTCTCCAGCCAGCGCAGTTGCTGCTCGGCCAGTCGTCCGTCGCCGAGCAGCGAGCGGAGCACGGTGCTCACCGACTCGAAGGTGACCACCTCGCCGTGCGGGCGGTGGCCGGCCACGAACCGCTCGATCCCGCCGGCGACCCAGGCGCAGCCGTCCGGGTCGATCACCGGGTCCTCATCCTCGGCGGCAGCGTCTGTGGCGTACAACACACCTTCGAGGCCGAGGAGCAGATCCACCAACTCGGTGTACGCGGTAGCCCGGATGGTGCCGGTCTTCGCGATGAGCTCAGCCAGCGCCGCGGTCGGCGCGGAGATTCGCGGCAGGTCGACGATCTCGCCGAAGTCGACGAACTCGGCCGGTGCGACCGGGTCGTAGAAGCGGCCGGTCCGCGGCCAGTGCACCGCGACGTTGTCCAGCCCCATCTGTCACCTCTTCAAGAGCACGTGTCGGGTCGATCGGGTCGATCGTCCGGTTCCGGCCGGTAAAGATCAAGGCCGGTTCCCGGGGCGCCGCAAACGTACGGCACGGACGCTACTGCCGCGACCCCCGACCCGCCCGGCTGCGGGTCAACCCTTCCGGGGGCGCGCGTGCGATCGGGGCCTGGCGTGTGGGGGGAGTCGTGGGCAATGGGGTTCTGCCGGCTATGGACTTCTGAGCCGCCTCTCTGAGGGTGCCGAGTGGTGGTTCTGTCCTCCGCGCACAGTAGGATTGACAGCGAGACGAAGACTCGGTGCGGAGAGGGATGGGGCTGGCAGCCCCAGGTTCATTCTCCACGTCGGGTTGAGCCGATCGCGATCCGCGGGCAACCGCGGCGACCGGCGCGTTCGACCCGCTGTCCGGAGGTCTCCGGCACCGGTCTGCGCGCCGACGTCGCGTCCTGTCCGCCGAACCCGCGCCCGACGCGCCCTACCGGCGTGGCTGACGCGAGAAAGTGGCCGAGGGTGGCAGCGCAGGACAAGCAGGAGTACGGCGCAGAGTCGATCACCGTTCTTGAGGGTCTGGAGGCGGTCCGCAAGCGGCCCGGTATGTACATCGGGTCCACCGGTGAGCGCGGTCTGCACCACCTCGTCTGGGAGGTCGTCGACAACGCGGTCGACGAGGCGCTGGCCGGTTACTGCGACACCATCGACGTGGTGCTGCTCGCCGACGGTGGCGTCCAGGTCACCGACAACGGCCGTGGTTTCCCGGTCGACCTCCACCCCAAGCTCAAGAAGCCGGGTGTCGAGGTCGCGCTGACCGTGCTGCACGCGGGTGGCAAGTTCGACGGTAAGGCGTACGCGGTCTCCGGTGGTCTGCACGGTGTCGGTGTCTCCGTGGTGAACGCGCTCTCCACCCGGATGGCCGTGGAGATCCACAAGTCCGGCTTCGTGTGGCGGCAGCAGTACAACTACTCCAAGCCCGGTCCACTGGACAAGGGCGAGACCACCGACCGCACCGGCTCGACGGTCACCTTCTGGCCCGACTCCGACATCTTCGAGACCGTCGACTTCGACTTCCAGACCATCTACCGGCGCCTGCAGGAGATGGCCTTCCTCAACCGAGCGCTGCGCATCCACCTGCTCGACGAGCGGGTGGCCGAGGAGGAGGACGGCCGGCAGCGTGAGGTCACCTTCTACTACGAGGGCGGCATCGCCGACTTCGTCCGGCACCTCAACGCCTCGAAGAGCCCGATCCACAAGACCGTGGTCGAGTTCGGTGCCGAGGAGGAGGGCATGTCGCTCGAGATCGCCATGCAGTGGAACGAGTCGTACGGCGAATCGGTCTACACCTTCGCCAACACGATCAACACGCATGAGGGCGGCACCCACGAGGAGGGCTTCCGGTCCGCGCTGACCAGCGTGGTCAACCGGTACGGCACCGACAAGAAGCTGCTAAAGGGCGACGAGAAGCTCTCCGGTGAGGACATCCGGGAAGGGCTCGCGGCGATCATCTCGGTCAAGCTCGCCAACCCGCAGTTCGAGGGCCAGACCAAGACCAAGCTTGGCAACACCCCGGTGAAGAGCTTCGTGCAGCGCGTCTGCAACGACCGGCTGGTCGACTGGTTCGACCGCAACCCGGCCGAGGCAAAGATGATCATCACGAAGGCGTCCCAGGCGGCCCGGGCCCGGATCGCCGCGCAGCAGGCGCGCAAGTTGGCTCGGCGCAAGTCGCTGCTGGAGTCCGGCTCGATGCCGGGCAAGCTGGCCGACTGCCAGTCCACCGACCCGCGTGAGTCCGAGGTGTTCATCGTCGAGGGCGACTCGGCCGGCGGCTCGGCGAAGCAGGGCCGCGACCCGCGGACCCAGGCGATCCTGCCGATTCGCGGCAAGATCCTCAACG
Organism: Micromonospora sp. NPDC005413; assembly: GCF_040606435.1. Classification (NCBI taxonomy): domain Bacteria; kingdom Bacillati; phylum Actinomycetota; class Actinomycetes; order Micromonosporales; family Micromonosporaceae; genus Micromonospora; species Micromonospora sp. NPDC005413. Next base: position 14,887 of record NZ_JBEXEV010000009.1, on the reverse strand, counting down.
TGGAGAAGGCCCGGATCGACCGGGTGCTGAAGAACAACGAGGTCCAAGCGCTGATCACCGCGCTGGGCACCGGCATCCACGACGACTTCGACATGGAGAAGCTGCGGTACCACAAGGTGGTGCTCATGGCCGACGCCGATGTCGACGGCCAGCACATCCAGACGTTGCTGCTGACCCTGCTGTTCCGCTTCATGCGTCCGCTGGTCGAGATGGGCAACGTCTACCTGGCTGCCCCGCCGCTCTACAAGATCAAGTGGAACAAGAAGGGCGACGACGCGCAGTACGCGTACTCCGACCGCGAGCGGGACGGGCTGATCGCGCTGCGCCAGCAGAAGAAGCCGAACGCCAAGCCGGACGACATCCAGCGCTTCAAGGGCCTCGGCGAGATGAACTATCCCGAGCTGTGGGAAACCACGATGAACCCGGCGACGCGTACCCTGCGTCAGGTCACTCTCGACGACGCGGCGACCGCCGACGAGTTGTTCAGTGTGCTGATGGGTGAGGACGTCGAGGCGCGCCGGTCGTTCATCCAGCGCAACGCCAAGGACGTGCGGTTCCTGGACATCTGACGGACCGGGGTGGATCGGCCGGGTGCTGCCTGGCCGATCCACCGGTCCACAGAGTTATCCACAGCTTGGCCGGTATCCACAGCCGTTATCCACAGCACGAAAACGACTCTGAGTCTGATAAGGGTATACAGTGACCGATTCTCCCGAGTCCACACCGAACGAGCCCGAGGTCCCCGCCGAGGCCATCGCCGCCGTGGTCGCGCACGACCGGATCGAACCGGTCGGGCTCGAGGTGGAGATGCAGCGCTCCTACCTCGACTACGCGATGAGCGTGATCGTCGGTCGCGCGCTGCCGGACGTCCGGGACGGGCTCAAGCCGGTCCACCGCAAGATCCTCTACGCCATGTTCGACTCCGGCTACCGCCCCGACCGCGGCTACGTGAAGTGCTCCCGCGTCGTGGGCGACGTGATGGGCCAGTTCCACCCGCACGGCGACTCGGCGATCTACGACGCGCTGGTCCGCATGGCGCAGCCCTGGTCGCTGCGGTACCCGCTGGTGGACGGCAACGGCAACTTCGGCTCGCCCGGTAATGACCCGGCCGCCGCGATGCGCTACACCGAGTGCAAGCTCGACCCGCTGGCCATGGAGATGCTGCGGGACATCGACGAGGACACCGTCGACCTCCAGGACAACTACGACGGCCGGGCCAAGGAGCCCACGATCCTGCCGTCGCGGATCCCCAACCTGCTGGTGAACGGCTCCGAGGGCATCGCGGTCGGCATGGCCACCAAGATCCCGCCGCACAACCTGCGCGAGATCGGCGCGGCGGTGCAGTGGTGCCTCGATCACCCGGAGGAGGACGAGCAGACCACCCTTGAGGCCCTGCTCGGCATCGTCAAGGGTCCGGACTTCCCGACCCACGGCCTGATCGTCGGCACGACCGCCATTCAGGACGCGTACCGCACGGGTCGTGGCTCGATCCGGATGCGCGCGGTGGTGGAGGTCGAGGAGGACAAGCGGGGCCGGCCCTGCCTGGTCGTCAGCGAGCTGCCCTACCAGGTCAACCCGGACAACCTGGCCGAGCGGATCGCCGAGCTGATCAAGGAGGGCAAGCTCGCCGGCATCGCCGACATCCGCGACGAGTCCTCCGGGCGTACCGGTATGCGGATCGTGCTGGTGCTCAAGCGCGACGCGGTCGCCAAGGTGGTGCTGAACAACCTCTACAAGCACACCCAGCTCCAGGAGACCTTCGGCGCCAACATGCTGGCGCTGGTCGACGGTGTGCCGCGCACGCTCAACCTGGCCCAGTTCATCCGCTACTACGTCGAGCACCAGATCGACGTGATCCGTCGGCGGACCGCGTTCCGGCTGCGCAAGGCCGAGGAGCGGGCGCACATCCTGCGTGGTCTGGGCAAGGCGCTGGACGCGTTGGACGAGGTGATCGCCCTGATCCGGCGGTCGCCGACCGTGGACGACGCCCGGCAGGGCCTGATCCGGCTGCTGGAGATCGACGAGATCCAGGCGACCGCGATCCTGGACATGCAGCTGCGCCGGCTGGCCGCACTGGAGCGGCAGCGGATCGTGGACGATCTGGCCAAGCTGGAAATCGAGATCGCCGAGTTCAAGGACATCCTGGCCAAGCCGGAGCGGCAGCGGCGGATCGTCTCGGAGGAGCTCGGCGAGATCGTCGCCAAGTGGGGCGACGACCGGCGTACGCAGATCATTCCGTTCGACGGCGAGGTCTCGATGGAGGACCTCATCGCCCGCGAGGATGTGGTCGTCACGATCACCCGCACCGGGTACGCCAAGCGGACCAAGGTCGATCTGTATCGCTCGCAGCGGCGCGGCGGTAAGGGCGTCAGTGGCGCCACGCTGCGGCAGGACGACATTGTCAGCCACTTCTTCGTATGCTCGACCCACGACTGGATCCTGTTTTTGACGAACAAGGGTCGCGTCTACCGGGCCAAGGCGTATGAGTTGCCGGAGGCCAGTAGGGTAGCCAAGGGCCAACACGTGGCCAACCTGCTCGCCTTCCTGCCTGACGAGCAGATCGCGCAGATCATTGAGATCCCGAACTACCAGGTAGCCCCCTATCTGGTACTGGCCACGAAGAACGGCCTGGTGAAGAAGACGCGGCTCGAGGAGTTCGACTCCAACCGTTCCGGCGGCATCATCGCGATCAACCTTCGCGATGAGGACGAGCTGGTCGGTGCTGCGCTGGTTGCGCCGGAGAACGACCTGCTGCTGGTCTCCAAGAAGGCACAGGCAATCCGGTTCAACGCCTCGGACGAGGCGTTGCGGCCGATGGGCCGGGCCACCTCGGGCGTGATCGGCATGCGCTTCACGGACGATGACGTCCTGCTCGCCATGGAGGTCGTCCGAGAGGGTTTGGACGTTCTGGTGGCCACGAACGGGGGATACGCGAAGCGCACTCCGATCGAGGAATACCCGGTGCAGGGCCGGGGAGGTAAGGGCGTGCTGACTGCGAAGATCACCGAACGACGTGGTGGCCTGGTCGGCGCGGTGGTGATCGATCCGGACGATGAGCTGTTCGCGATCACCAGTAACGGTGGTGTCATTCGGACTCCGGTGAAGCCTGTACGCCGTACCCGTGACCGGAACACAATGGGGGTCAAGCTGATGGACCTCCCGGACGGCGTGACTATCGTGGCGATTGCTCGCAATGCCGACGAGCCTGACGAACAGGACTAGTTGAATGACGGAGACACAGGCGAAGTCGGGGAACACGGGGACCTCGGCCAACCCGGTCGACGAGGAGGCCGCCAAGGGCGGCACACCAGCGACCGGCCGCGCGGCCGTGGGCCGGGCGACGGTCCCCGCCGATGCGCCTGCCCCGAAATTCACGAGGGCCCCGGGCATGACACCCCCGCCGGAGCAGTCCGGCGAGGACGCTGAATCGGGCGACAAGACCGAGACGGCTGGCGCCGAGGCGCCGACGTCCGCCACCGCCACACCTCCGGGTTCGGCGGCGGCACCCTCGGCCCGTCCGGCGACGACCCAGCCGATCAACGTGCGGCCCGGCCAGGCGGCGTCGACCGGGACCACCGGCACCCAGCCGCGGATCACACCCGGCATGACCCAGCCGCAGCCGGACGCGGCGCGTACCGCCGCTGCTGCCGCCCGCCCGGCCAGCGGCGGTGGCCTCCCCCCGGGGATCGGCAACGCGTCCGCCGTCGGGGCCGCCCGCGTCGGTGAAGCGGTGCGTGCGGCGCGTACGTCGGTCAGCTCGGCCGCGTCCCGCGGACCGCGCCGGGCCCGGCTGAACCTGAAGCGGATCGACCCGTGGTCGGTGATGAAGTTCGCGTTCGCCGTCTCGGTGGTGCTCTTCATCGTCGTGGTGGTCGCCACCTCGGTGCTCTACCTGGCGCTGGACGCGATGGGCGTGTTCCAGAGCGTCAACGAGAGCCTGAGTGACCTGGTCAACGCCGGCGGTGGGCAGAGCACCAGCGGCTTCCAGATCACCGCCAAGGGCGTGATCCTCAGCTCGGCGCTGATCGGCCTGGTCAACGTGGTGCTGTTCACCGCGCTGGCCACGCTGGGAGCGTTCGTCTACAACGTCTGCGCCGACCTGGTCGGCGGGATCGAGCTGACCCTCGCCGAGCGGGACTGAGCAACCGGGACGCCGGGGCACCGCGGAAAGCGGTCGCTCCGGCGTCCCGTACTCAGGTAGGTTTTGCAGGCGTCGATGGCCTGGCTCGTGAGGCCGGACCCCGATTTGGGGCTGGCCGAGCGGATGGGTTAATCTTGCTCGTCGCAACGCGGGGCTATAGCTCAGTCGGTTAGAGCGCAGAGCTGATAACTCTGAGGTCGATGGTTCGATTCCATCTAGCCCCACCGCATGTCGTCCGACGGTAGTCGAGCTTGAGGGGTTGCCCCATGTTCAAGAAGCTGCTGATTCTGGCTGGCGTCGTCGGCGTAGCCGCCGTCGTGTTCAACAAGATCAAAGCATCGAACGACGAGCGCGCTCTGTGGCACGAGGCGACCACCGCGCCCGACCTGCGCTGACGTCTGGCCAGGCGACGAGCGATCGACGCCACGGCCACCCACGGGGCCCTAGCTCAACTGGCAGAGCACTGCCTTTGCAAGGCAGGGGTTAGGGGTTCGAGTCCCCTGGGCTCCACCAAGCTCCGATGCAGTTCACAGGGCGTTTTCGTCTCCCAAATCCGGCTCATCGGATCGATGGTCGTCTTTCTTGGTCAGCGAATCGTCAGCGGGGTACCCGAAGACGCCTCGGATGAGCCGGTGGAAGTCGGCCGGTGTGTGCGTGTAGCGATTGAGCGTCGTGGACGCCTGTTCGTGGCCCATCACCGCCTGGACGACGTTGACCGGCACCCCGCTTGAGATTAGGTACGTGGCGTATCCGTGCCGAAGGTCGTGGAACCGCAACCCACCCGCAGCCCTGGCCGCCACGTGGGCAACCGCATCGCGGTGCGTCGTAAGCTCCGCCGACCACTCGATGCCCTCCCGGTCGCGCCAGGTAGCCCGGAAGCGGTGCGGGCCGGTTTCCGCGACCTCACCAAGCAGTCCGGCTCGCACCAGCGAGGGCCGCCACACCTGGCGCCGGAAGTTGCTTCGGAGCATGGGGTCGCCCGCCTGGTTGGTGAACACCCGGTCGGCCTCGCCGGGGTCCGTCCGCTCCCGGTGACGCACCAGCTCGACCCGCAGGAACGGCGGTACGGGGACTACGCGCCGGCTCTGCGCTGTCTTCGGATACGGCTTGTCCGACGCGTGCCCGTTGACCTCGATCACCACGCGCCGCACGGTCAACGTCGCGTCCTGGTCGTCATCCTCCGGCAGGTCGATATCGGCCCACCTCAGCCCGAGGCACTCGCCCCACCGCAGGCCAGCGCCAGCCGCCGCCGCGACCACCGGTCGGTGCCACTCCGGCACGCTCGGCAGCAGCAGTTCCCCCACCTGGTCGAGCGTGAGCGGGACCAGCCCTCCCGCGCGCTTGCGCTGTGCTGGTAGCCGCACACCCTCGCAAGGGTTGAACGCGATCAGCCTGCCGCGCACCGCCGACGCGAGGATGGACGACAGCAGCGAGTGGCACGAGGCGACGGTGGCCGGCGACAGCTCACGGCCCATCCGCGTCACCCACTCCTGAACGGCCAGGTGATCGATCCGCCCGACCGGCCAGGTGCCCCACTGTGGCAGCAGTCGCGCTCGTAGACGCGAGGTCCAACCGGCAAGCGTCGTCGTCTCCACCGACCGCGACGCTAGCCACCGCTCGGCGTACGTACTGAATCGGATCTTTCCCGCAGCAGGATCGACGTAGGTGCCCTGACTGACGGTCGTCTCGGTGGCCGCGAGGTACGCGGCGGCCTCCTTGCGCGTGCGGAAGGTCTTCGCGCGCTGACTGCCGGATGGGTCGCGCCAGTTGGCGCGGAACGTGCCGGCGGGTGTCTTGATGATGTGTCCCACGGTTGTGAATCTCCTCGCGTTGGTGACGGTGTGTTACCTGTTGCTCGGCCGGTTAGTGGCTTAGCTAGCAGGGCTTGCCGGTGGCGTGGTTCGCGTTCTGGTGGGGTTTTCGGGTGTTGGTGCTGGTGAGCCGCTAGCCGCTAGGTTGCTGGTGGTGTTGGCGATTTGCCGCTAGCGGGGGTGCTAGCGCTAGCAGGGCGGGCCGCTAGCGCTAGCACCTACGGCGGGTGCCGTCCGGTCGTCCGTTTCAGTGACGGAGCGTGTACGTGGTGGCGGTGGCGCTAGCGGTGCCGCTAGGTCTAGCGCCACCACCCGCTAGACCTAGCCGGCTGAACCCATCTCGGTTCGGCGTTGCTGGCGTTGCTCGCGGCGTTCGATGGCGGCTAGCTCCCGCTCCACGTCTTCGACGCTGGCGATGGGAAGGCCGTCGATCCACTGATGGAGGCGGCGCTTCGGAATGGCCCACCGCCCGCCGAGCTTGATCGCAGGGATCTCGCCGGAGCGAACGAGGGCGTAGGTGGAGCCGAGGGAGAGTCGCAGGATCTCGGCGGTTTCGGCGACGGTGTAGACGGCGGACACGACCGGGGCGCGGGTGCCGGTGGTGGGGATGCCCCCCGCCTTGGTGGGGGTGGGCCGGTGTGGGAACGGGACGACGTTGCTCACGGCTGGTTCCTCCGGGTAGCGGCTGCTGGGGGTTGGTCAAGGGCCGTGGGGCGGTTTTCGGCCGGTGGGCGGTGTGGGCCGCTACCGCTAACTGGCGGGGTCGGTGCTGGCCAGGCTGGTAGCGGCTGGGGTAGCGGTGGCGCTACCTGGTGGCGAGCCGCTACCCGGGTTGCTGGGGGTCGCGGTCGCGGGTGGTGGTGGCCGGATGGGTGGCCGGTGGCCCGGTTCGGCGGGTTGGTGGTGGTGGCCGCGACCCGCGACCTCGGGGTGTTGGTGCTGGCCGGGTCGGTCGCGGCGCGGGTCGCGTCGACGCGACCGGTTGCGGTCGGGGCGCGACCCGGGTGGCGGTGACGGAACGCCCGCGGTCGAGCTGCCCGGCGTGGTGACAACCGGGGTTGTCGCCAGGTGGCTTGCGTTGCCGGGTGGCTAGGAGGTGCCCGGTCGTCGCGGTGGCCGCCAGGGCGTGCCGGGCGGGTGTCCGGCGTGCCGGTCCTAGACCGCTAGATCGCTGGTCGGCTGCGGTGTTGGCTCCTAGGGGTGCTCCTAGGTCTAGGAGGGTGTCGGTCCTAGGGCTAGGAGGGCTGGCAAGCCGGTCCCTGCCGGCGGTCCGGCGGTCGTCCGTCTGGTGTGGAGGGTCGGTGGGGTGGTCCGGCAGAACGGCGCAGGGCGGGCCGCCCAGAGGGCCGTAGGCGCTTGATCCGGCCCGGGTCGGGGTTAGGCCATGCGCCGATCCGTCTGTGGGGCTCTCAGCGGGCCGGCTTGCGGCGGCCTGGCCGCGCCGGGTGGGTTCAGCGGGTGGTGATAGCGCTGACACGTTGACACTCCCTCATGGTCGGCGGGTTTGTGCTGGTCAGGGCCGGTGTCGCGCTGTCAGCGCCGGGTGTTGACAGGCGTTGACAGCGCTGACACCTGGCCGCGCCTAGCGGGGTGACGGAGCGTGAGGGATTTCGGTCTGTCCGGCCAGTGCGGCCACAGTGCGGCCAGTGCGGCCAGCTTCTGAAACGTGGCCGGACTGGCCGGACTGTGGCCGGACTGGCCGCTCTGCGGGTTGGTCGTCACGGACGGTGAGTTGCCAGAGGGTGCGGGCGGGGAAGCCGTGGCGGGTGACGGTGACTCCCGCGCGGGTCTTGGCCCGGCGCAGCGTCCGCTCGGCGATGCCCTCGGCGCGGGCGGCCTTGAGCACGTCGCTGCGGATCGCCTCGCCGCCCTGCTCGATCAGGTAGTCCTTCAACCACCCGGCGGCCTCATCACGCTCGCTGCGGTCGTCGCCTTCACCGGCCGCGCCGTCGCCGAGGATGTCGCCCACGGACCGGTCGGACTCCCCGGTGATGGTCAGCTTCCCGACGAACGCCGGTCCCTCGTCGGTGGGGATCTCTACCGACTCGACCACGTACCGCAGTGAGGGCACGTTCAGCGGGCCGAGGTTGTTCTTCGCCTGGCTCATGACGCACGAGCCGTCGCCGGCCTCGTCGTCGCGGGCGATGGCGATCACGGCCCGCGCCACTGCCGAGAACGCCCGCGACCCGGTGATCAGGTTCAACGCGTCGGGGCTGGCTGACTTGTTGAAGTGCGCCAGGCCAACCACCGCGCACCCGGTGCGGTCAGCCATGTTGACCAACGGTTCCAGCGCGGTCCGTAGGTCGCGGTCGCGGTGGGTGTCGATCGCCGAGTGGATCAGCGACAGCAGCGGGTCGGCGGCCAGCAGGGCCACACCGAGACGGGTGATCTCCCGACCCAGCGCGGTGCAGTCGCGGGGCAGGGTGAGGGAGTCAAAGCCGCCGTCGTGCTGCACGTCGACCCGGTACACCATGTCCATGTCCGCGCCGGCCGCGAACAGTCGTGGGCCGATGGTCTGCGACCACGAATCCTCGGTGGCCGCGTAGATGACCGGGCGCGGCGTGCCGTGGTGCCGGCCCGGCAGGATGCCTTGGGTGATCTGCGCGGTCAGCCACGCCAGGGTGAGGGACTTCCCGATGCCTTCACGGCCGGGGATGACGGTCAGCGCACCGGAGGGAATGCGGTCGGTCCACGTCCACGCCACGGGGCGCATCCGGATCTGCGACGCCGGAGTCAGCAGGATCTTCCGGCCGTGCTCGGCGTTCCCGCCGGGCTCAACCTGACCCGTGCTGGCCGCGTCGTGGTCCGGTTCACCATCCGAGGCGTGACCGGCGGCAACGCCGTCCAGACCCGCTGGGGCGGGGGGCATCTCCGAGTCAGATCGGCTGAAACACTGCGCAGCGGGATCAGGTCCGCCCGTGACGCCGCTGAGGGGTGTTTCAGCCGGTTGTGGTGGTCGGACACCCGGGGCCGATGATCGGCCCAGCGTGGTTGGTGGTGGTGGAGAGTCCGGCGTCAGCCGGTCCAATGAGCTGTGGTTCGTGGCGGTCACAGGGTGACTCCCGTCCGAGGGTTGTGCGGGGCGGTCTGGGGTTGCCGGACCCGGGTCCGGCATGAGGCGGCTTGCCGGTTCGATCACCGGTGACGCAAGCCGCCAGGCGGCATCCGTCACCGGCAGGTGGCGGCAACCGTGGTTGTCGTCGGGCGGCGCAGCTCGACGCGCAGCCGGCCCGCGAGGGTGGCGACGGTGGTGATGAGGCGGCCCGGTTTGCGCAGTGGCGGCACCTGGCCGGCGTGGCGTAGGTAGACCTGCGGGAGCTGTCCGGACTTGCGCTGGTTGCACGGCCGGCAGGCAAGGACGAGGTTCATCAGCGCCCACCCGGGCAGAAGGCTCTGCGGGATGAGGTGGTCGACGGTTGCTGTGATCAGGGCCGGGAACGGGTGGCCGCAGTAGAAGCACCCGGCGCCGTCGCGGTCGGCCAACGTCTGCTTGATCTGGCGCATCCGGCGGGAGTTCGGCCGGGCCATCAGGCCACCGACCGATCAAGGTTCGCGCCGAGGTGCGCGGCCAGGCCGGTCACGTCCCACGCCACCGACACCGCCCGGGACTGCCGGCGCTGGCCGCAACCCCACACCTGCCGCTCACGCTCGTTGAGCGCCTTCACCAGCGAGTCACCCGGGGCGACCCGACCGCCGTTCATCTCCAACAGCTCGACGTACCGGCCATTGACGTTCCGGGCCGCCGTCGCCCGTGCTTGCACCTCAGCCACACCGAGACGCGCCACGCCCTGAACCGCGTAGCCGATCTCCTGCTCACTGCTCAGCGCTTCCCGCCGCGTCGGCATGTCCGACACCGCCAGCGCCACCGCCACTTCCTGCGCGTCCAGCACCGACGTGACCAGCACCCGCAGATACTCCACATCCGCGCTGTCGTTCGCCGGGACCGCAGAGATAGGCTTGACCTGCATCTTCGTACTCCCTCGCCTGGAGATCCGTTGATGTACTGGCCTCGGCGGGGTTGCACCCCCGCCGAGGCCGCTTGCATAGGTGACACGGTAACCGGCTAGCCGGTAGCTGTCTAGCCGTATCGCCGGTAGCTGTCTAGTCGCTAGACTGCTCGCATGACCGCTCTTGAAGACCTTGAGAAGCTGGCTGCCCGTGTTCGTGAGGCCAGTCAGGCGCTTGACGCCCTGCGGCAGCAGCGGGACCAGCTCATCCGCGACGTGCGCCGCTCCACTGAGCACACCGTTCCGGAGATAGCTGAGGCGGCCGGCGTGTCGCAGGCGACCGTCAAGACGGTCATACGTGGCGTGCGCTGATTTCGTAGCCATGCAACGAGGAAAGCCGATATCGGCAGTGGTCAGCACCGTGTGACGACCCATGTGAAGTTCGGCAACCCGTGTGGGCGTATCCCGTCGTGCCGCTCCACCGGTACCGTCCCAGGTAGGCCCTGGGGAGGGACGGACACGTGAACGAACCGAATGACACTCTGGCCGCACTCGTCCATGAGGCAGGGTTTTCGTGGGCCGGATTGGCGAGGCGCATTAACGACCTTGGTGCCACCGAAGGGCTTGCCCTTCGGTACGACTACACGGCCGTGAACCGCTGGGTGAAGCGCGGCGAGACCCCGCGATCACCGGTTCCGACGCTGCTCGCGCGGGCACTATCCGAACGGGTCGGCCGGCGGGTGAGCCCATCTGAATTCGGCATGACTGAGGAAGAAACCCTCGCCGCGCGAGGGTTGGAGTACGCGGACAGCCCGCGCGCAACAGTGGACACGATCATCGATCTCGGGAGAGCTGACGTGAAGCGCCGCGACATCGTGAAAGCGCCGTTCGTGCTGGCCGCGCTCGGTGCACCTAGCCGCGACTGGCTCCTAGCCACGCTCGACGAGACGACGACCGAGCGCGGACCGCGCCAGGTGGGCATGCGCCAGGTGGCCGGCATCCGGGAGATGTTTACGCTCTTTCAAGAGATGGACGTGATGCGCGGTGGTGGGCACGCGCGGACCGCCCTGGTGGAGTACATGCAGAGCTACGTCCTGCCCTTGCTCAAGCGTGAGCATGAGCCGGCTGTGCAGCGCGCCCTCTACGAGGCTGCCGCCGAACAGTCGTACTTGGTGGGCTGGATGGCGTACGACGATGGAGAGCACGGTCTGGCGCAGCGGTACCTGATCCAGGCGCTACGACTGGCGCAGGCGGCCAACAGCGTTGCTCTCGGCGCGCACGTTCTGGCCGGCATGTCGGATCAGGCGAACCTGCTCGGTCACCCACGCGAGGCACTGATGCTGGCTCGGGCCGGTCGCCGTGGACTTTCCGAGGGAGATTCGCCTGCCTGCCTCGCTGATCTTCACATTCTGGAGGGGCGCGCGCTCGCGGCTCTCGGTGAGGCGTCAGCCACCGCCGCATCGGTCGTGAGGGCCGAGCAGGTGTTTGGGCGCGTGGTCCACGACGAAGAGCCGGCCTGGGCAAAGTTCATCGACGCACCGTACATCTTCGGGGAAGCCGCACACTGCTTCCGTGACCTCGGCCAACCCTCGGAGCTTGAGCGCTTCGCCAGCGAGTCCGCCGCTGGCGCTCGGCGGCAGGGACGCGCACGCCGCGGGGCACTCAGTGAGGCGGCGCTCTCAATCGCTGACCTTGACCGGGCGAATGTCGAAGCTGCTGCATCTCGGGCCGCGCATGTCGTGAATTTGGCCGCCTCGGTCAATTCGTCGCGTGCTATCGAGACCGTGCGCGACCTGCAACGTCGCATGAAGCCGTTTAGCAACGTCCAGGAAGTCCAGGAGTTCAATACGCGGGCGGCCACGCTGCTCGGTGTTGCCGCGTAGCCTTCGACTTCTACCATTCGGCAGTTGTTCAAAGCGAGTATGTAGGTGACTCTTGATCCGCAGGCTGACTCTCGACTCAATAGGACGCCCGCCTTCGTGGCCCGACTCGTCGGACAATCCCATTCGTTCGCCGTTCGAGCCTAGAGCGCCACTACCTAGGATGCGAGTGTTGTTAGATGCCGGGGTGGTTCAACGAGCTAACGAGTGTGAGGAATCCTTAGAGGCCCTTCTTGTCGGCCTGCTGGCACATGATTTGATCGAACTATACCGCTATTCCGATGATGGTCCTCCCGTCGATGCTCCCCGGTTTAAGGCCGGCGATCAGCAAGGGTCGGCGATTGGTTGGGTCGAAGTGCTCGATGATTCTCGTAACGACTATCGAGGGGTTTGGTGGGCTAATGATTCATCACGTACCTTCGGCTCTTTTCATTTGAGCTTGGCGCGATTAGTTGAATCGGAGAGTTCTGCTGGGGCATCTGTCGACCCGCCCACCGAGCAGGTGGCCGAGCGGGCAAGGTTAGCCGGTAATGCTGCCGGAGCGGCCGAGGCTGTTGGCGCGCATCTTTTCGTTACAAATAGGGCTCAACTTACTGCATCACGGTATCGGCAGCGGAAGAACTGGCTGAGCCCATCGGAGGCGATAGCCTTTGTAAGCCTTTATCTGAGGGCGCAGGACGTCTACCTTGCCTCAGTTTCTCCCGATGGTCGATATTCGATAGCCTTCGATCGAGGCATGTTCTTTTGGGTAGGTACGCGTGAGCTTCTGCCCTCAGCGTGGCGTTACGTTGGCGGGTTGATGCAGCATTCCACGCATCAAGGGGTGGAGGATCTTGGCGTTCTCCCCCTTTCCGTACTTGAGCGAGTACAGCGGGTGCTAGAGGCCCGGGACGTCATCCACGTGTCGCTCAATCGACCGCATAGCAGACGCGCTGGAGATGAGGCAATCTCTAGCTTCGAGACTGCTCTGCTCTTTCTGATGGCCGCTCTCGATGCGACCGCTGTTGTAGCGCATATTGTCCTTGGTTTTACTGGTCCGCAGTATCACGCAGGATGGCAGAACCCTGGTTGGATAGCGAGGGTGCAGAAGACGGCAGGGTCGAAACTTGCTGATATCTTTGTGCAGGGATCGCGAGGAAAGTCGGCGCTTACGATCCTCCAGCACTTGCGAAACTCCATCCACGGAGCCCCTCTCCAAAATGTGACGTACCAGAAGGGGGGTGCGGTTGAGCGTAGTCTTTTTAGCTTCCCGCAAACGCGCCGACAAGAACTCATGGATGCGATATCGGCATTGGGCGGGAATTCTCTCTGGGGGGTAGAGAAGTTTTCAGACGACCATATACTCGTCGATGCCGGCGTGATGCTGGACAGGCTCCTGCCCGAAATCTTCGACCTTCTCAACAAGGTAATGGACCTAACACCGATTGAGAGCCTTGAGGGTGTCTCACTTAGCCCTGGTGATGTGGATCCGCCTAGCGACGATGGGTCAGGGCATCCCAGCCCCTTCCACGAGGGGTATCGGCTGAGCGCTCGGTGGCAACTGGGGTTTAGCACCTAGCGGGGCGGCGCTTTTCGTTCGCTGAACTTGCCCCGGGTTGACGTCGATGCTGCCGCGTTGCGGGGCGGCACGTTGAGAAGCCGGCCGCGTCCGTCACCTCGTCGCGGGCCCATCGAGACGGTGCGCGACCTACGACGCCGTATGAAGCCGCTCAGTGCCATCCCCGAGGTTCAGAGGTCTAATCACCGCGTCGGTGAGCTGCTTGGCCTTGCGGCTTAGTGCTCCGTGCCGGGGCAGGCAGGATCGCTCTGCCTGCCCCGCAGGTAACTAGGCAACGAACAGCGCCGCCAGGGTGGCGGCAGCAGCCACCAGCGTCGACACCGCTGTGACCAGGGCCGTTACGGCTGTTAGGTAGCCGATTCGGTGCCTGTGCTGGTCATCGCTTGGCTTGGCCCGTCCCCGCCGGGTTGCTAACCTGGGCACTCGATCTCCTTAGCTAGTCCGTTGCACGCGGATCAACACGGAGTTCACTGCGGCACCCGTTCCTAGGCGGGTGCCGCTCCGTGTCTCTAGAGGTTGTACACCGCCGTGCCGACAGCTGTGCGTACCAGGGTGACGTCTAAACATCAGCCGTGTAAGTCCTCGGCCTTGATCGAAGCACTAGGCGCGTGAGCAGCACAACAACGCCGGTGGACGAGTCTCGGGACAACCTGTGGACGACGGTGGACGAACATGTGTGCTAGCTGTGCACAGCTTGTGGGTAACAGTTGGGGAATTCGCGAAAATCCATGCTTGACCTGGGCAAACGAGATCCACAGCCTGTGGACGGACGTTTATCGGTCCGCGTGGTAAGACAACCGGCCACTTTCGACCTACTCGCTAGTAGAGAGCTAAGTCAGGCCCTGTCGTACGGGTGTGATAGGGCCGAGGCGCGTCAGCGAATAGTCAGCAAAAGCTGTGATGGCCGCTACCAACGGACGACAAAGAACGACGGGCGCTGTGCAAAGAACGACCAGTGTTGCCACTCGTCGACTATGCCCAGCGCCCGTCAATGGCCTTTGCAAGGCAGGGGTTAGGGGTTCGAGTCCCCTGGGCTCCACCAGCACTTTCCTGGGCGATCTCGGTCCCGAGTGCAGCCAAGCGGGTCAATGCCGTCCACTCCTCGCCCAGCACGCGATCGATGGCTGAGGCAGCCTGACGAGCCCGCGCCGGCAGGACCTGGCCGTAGGTATCGGCCGTCATCCGGATCGTGGAGTGCCCGAGCAGCTCCATCACCGTCCGCAGTTCCTCGCCCTGATCAAGGCGGCCCGCAAGCGGGCCGCGCCGGCCCGGCCTCGGCCTGCTGGCGACCTCCGGCCGGCATCGGCCGGGCCGGCCGGCCGGCCGGCCACGCTGGCGTGACACAAGAACATGAAGACCTCGGGGCTCCGCCCCGAACCCCGGCCCTCCTCAGAGATGCCACCGCAGCTCACCTCGCCGGGCACCACAAGGGCTACCAGCCTCCCCGGAGGGGGAGTGTCAACGCCGCCCCAACCCTGACCACCGTGGTCCGGCTGAAAGTGGACCACCTCGGGTTGGTTGATCTTTAGTCGTTGGTCTTGGTGGCCGGT